>JBKPPU010000178.1:0-117964 GCA_046733695.1 Acidobacteriota bacterium | reverse complement strand
GTAAACTGTGTTACAGCAAAGTAAACCATATCTAAACTAAACGTGGATGAAAACACTTTTCCTTTTGCGTCACGCAAAATCGAGTTGGAAAGACGAGACTTTACCCGATTTCGAGCGCCCGTTGAATCGCCGTGGCAAACGAGCGGCTGAGACGATGGGACGTTATTTCAAGACCAGCGCAATCGTGCCGGAGTTGATACTGTGTTCTCCGGCTGAGCGCGCTCGCGAGACTCTCAACCTGGTCCTTAAAACATCACGGTGGACCAGTGAAGTGCGTTACGATCAACGTATTTACGAAGCGACTGCGCAACGGCTCGTGGAAGTTGTATCGCAGATTGAGAACGATCGGAAAGTGGCGATGCTGGTCGGACACAATCCCGGCCTGGAAGATTTGTTGTTACTGTTTACGGGTAATACTGAGGTGATGCCGACGGGCGCGATCGCAAAGTTATTACTCAAGACGACGAAATGGCCGACGGCGATTGAGAAGCGTGCGACGCTCGATTGGCTGGTCAGGCCGAAAGACCTGGAGGAATGAAAGGTGAAGATTGCTCAGGATGAGGAGGCGAAGATGGAGACGAGTTTTTCCAATATCAAGGGAATGTACAAGGTCAATACCGACATCATCAATATGGCGATCGCGGACGTGAAAAATGAAGATTGGTTTCGGACGCCGGGCGACGATTCAAATCATCTCATGTGGCTGCTCGGTCACATCGTCGTTCACAGAGGCAAGGTGCTCACGATGCTTGGGGCTGACTGGAATGCTTCCTGGGCGCCGCTGTTTGCTCGAGGAGCGCAACGCGGTGACGCTGCGCAGTATCCATCAGTGGAAGAGATGCGCGAGGCATGGAATCAGGTTTCAGAGCAGCTCAAAGCGACACTCAACGGATCGTCTGCGGAGACGCTCGGAAGTGCACCACCCGAAGGATTTCCTTCATTCGATAAGCAAGTCGGTGGATCCGTGGCATTTTTTGCTTTTCACGACTGCTATCACACGGGCCAGATGAGTTTTCTACGCAAGTGGCTCGGGTATGGCCAAACGGTGGGTTAAAAATTTTCGGAGCCGGTGTCGATTTCGCGACTTCCCAGGCGTCGTAAGGTTGAAAGGCAAGATCAACCACGAATAGGAGTTATGAAATGAAATACCTGTTGCTGATTTACCAGAACGAACCAAGTTGGAACGCGATTAGCGAGACCGAGCGCCAGCAGATATACATGGAGTATCGAAAGCTGCGAGACGAGCTGACCTCGAGCGGCAAGTTTGTAACCGGTTCTCAATTGCAGCCGATCGCGACCGCGACCAGTGTGCGCGTGCGCGATGGAAAAGAGCTGGTAACCGATGGTCCCTTCGCCGAGACTCACGAACAACTGGGTGGCTATTTTCTGATTGAAGCAGCCAACCTCGACGAAGCCACAGCGATCGCTGCGCGAATCCCATCCGCGCGAGCCGGAACGATTGAGGTCCGACCACTCGTCGAGACCGCGGCACCTGCCTCCGCGTAGAACTATTAGAGCCACGGATTTCACGGATAGACACCGGTAAAAACTGCTTTTCTATCCGTGTTAATCTGTGTAATCCGTGGCTAATATCGAACAAGTTTTCCGCGAAGAGTACGGACGGATCATTGCGACCCTGATCCGTATCTCGGGATCTTTCGATCTGGCCGAGGAAGCGTTACAGGAAGCTTTCGTCGCTGCCGTTTCGAAATGGGAACTTGAAGGATCTCCTGACAATCCCGGCGCGTGGCTGACCACTGTCGCGCACCGGAAACTCCTCGACGCGCTGCGCCGCGACCGAACACGAACTGATAAACAAGCAGAGCTGACCTACGAGTCGAGCCGGCTGCAACCATACGTCGAACCGGAGTTGTTTGAGGACGTTGTGGAATACAACGACGATCGTTTGCGTCTGATCTTCACCTGTTGCCATCCGTCGCTAACACGCGAAGCACAGGTCGCTCTCACACTGCGGACCTTAGGCGGCCTGACAACAACCGAGATCGCGCACGCCTTTCTCGTTCCCGAAGCAACTCTGGCCCAACGGCTCGTCCGCGCCAAGCAGAAGATTCGTCTGGCAGGCATTCCTTACGCAATTCCCTCACTTGAACGCATCGCAGATCGATTGATGGCGGTCCGGGCGGTTATCTACCTCATCTTCAACGAAGGCTACGCGGCCAGTGCCGGCCAGAGCTTGATCAGAAATGATCTGTGCGCGGAAGCGAGTCAGCTGGGACGTGTGCTTTGCGAGTTGCTTCCGGATGAGCCTGAGAATCTCGGACTACTCGCGTTGATGCTCTTGCAGGATTCACGGCGCGAAGCTCGCGTGAACCCGCAAGGCGAACTGGTGACGCTCGAGGAGCAGGATCGTTCGCTTTGGAATGCGGCCGAGATCGAAGAAGGCGTGAATCTGGTCCAGAAGGCTTTGCGTTTGCGGCGTGTTGGCAGCTATCAACTGCAGGCCGCGATCGCTGCGGTGCATGCGGAAGCAAAGGCCGCGGATCAGACTGACTGGAGACAGATCGTAGCGTTGTATGAAGAGTTGATGAGGATCACCTCGTCGCCGATCGTGGCGCTGAATCACGCCGCCGCCGTGGCGATGGCTGAAGGTTTTGAGAAAGGGCTGGCGTTGATCGACGCCATCGGCGCCGGCGGCGAGTTACAGAGTTACTATCTCTTTCACGCCTCCCGTGCCGATCTCCTGCGTCGCCTCCATCGCTACGACGACGCCACTGCAGCTTACGTCACCGCTCTCTCGCTCACCACGAATCTGATCGAGCAGAACTACATGCGCCGTCGAATCGACCAAATTGCTATTTGCGCGGCAGACCCTTCAAGATTTCCGCAAGCATCTGGTTGAAGCGTGTGGGATCTTCGAGCATCGGATAGTGGCCCGTGCCCTTGATGATCACGGCGTCGAATTGGGGCGCGTACTTCCGGTTGATTTCGAGGTTCGTCGGGTTCAGGTCGGCATTGATTGCCTTGATCGGAACTTTGAGTTCCTTCAATGTCGGACCAGGCGTGTAGGCGAAGATTCCTTTGAGTATCGCCACAGCCGTCTCCGGCTGCCGTGAGATCGCCTCATTGATAACGCGAGTCTTCACGGCTTCGGGCGTGTTGGCGGAAAAGAAAAACTGGTTCAGCAAGCCGGTTGTAGCGTTCTTGTAGTCAGCCGTCATCTGCTTGATCACGCCATCGAGTTGTTCGGGCGTCAGGGTCTGTTCGACGTTCTGCAGACTATCTACGGGAACGATCGCCACTACGTTATCGGGCATGCGTTTCGCCGCCTCGAGCGCGATCGGACCGCCCATTGAGCTGCCAACAAGGACCACGCGTTTGAGGCCGAGTTTCGTAACGACCGTCTTCACATCGTCGCCATAGCTCTCGATGCTCCAGTTCTTCCGCCCCGAACCCGATTCGCCATGACCAGGCATATCGATCGTCACTACGCGATTCGTCTTCGAGAATTCCGCAACCTGATTCTCCCAGAAGTTGCGATTGCAACCCCAGCAATGAATAAAGACAAGCGCCGGCTCGCCCTTACCTACGACGGAATAGTGAATCGGAATTCCATCCGAAGAGTTAACCACCTCTGACGAAGGAAACGCGAAGGCAAGCGAAAGAAGAAGAGTTAATAACATGCTGCTATTTAGCCACAAAAAGCCACAAAAAGCACAAACAGAATCCTCTTGTGCTCTATGTGCCTTTTGTGGCTAAAAGATTAGAATACGGGGACAGTGTCAGACATATTAGAATTCGTAAACCCACAACCCGACACCGAGGCCAAGAAGTGGAGAGCGATCGAACGCTCACTCGAACTCGCTACGCAGGCTGGGAGTTTGCGAGAGCGCTCACGCAGGCTTCGCGAGACGTCGCGGCAGATCAGAGAAGAATCAACCCGCATCACCAGGGAAAAGCTTCTGAAGCAACTGCAACTCCCTCAACTCGATTAGCGACTGTCTGTCACTATCTCAGGCCGATTCGTCACATCTGATCCACAAGAAGCGCATTGCCGGTGTTTTTACCGTGGAGGAGATCAAAAATGGCTGATTCAACGCGACGCAGTTTTCTCAAGCACACCGCACTCGGACTGGCCGCGGCCGGCGTCTCTGGTCTGGTGCTTCGGTCGGATGCGCAACCCACTCAACAAGTGAGTCGCGATGCTACCGATCGTGTCATGATTCAACTCGGATCGGCGCCACAGGAAGTCGCCCCTAAGACCGACTTGAAGAAAGTCACGCCACAGCCTTACGGACCTTTCTATCGAACTGGCGCGCCGTTTCGAGGCAAGCTTAGCTTACCCGGCGAACCCGGCATGACATTCGTACTTTCCGGTCGCGTGTGGGCCTTCGATACAAAGCGTCCGCTGCCCGGCGCAGTGCTCGACTTCTGGCACGTCGATATGCAGGAGAAGTACTCAAACGGCACCACCGATTTTCGTAATCGCGGCAGATTGATTTCTTCAGAGACTGGTCAATACGAACTCGAAAGCATTCGCCCGATTCCGTACCGGCCCAATCCCACTGGCGCTCCGGACTTCTGGCGCTGCGCACACTTTCATCTCGTCGCGATCGCTCCAGGTTATCAACCACTCGTGACAGAGATTCACTTTCAAGGCGATCCAAAGAAGAGCGATCCAATGTATCGAATCGAAAACGCGATCGCCGTCGAAACGCGCAAAGGTTTCGAATCGGGTGTGTTCGACATCGTCCTGGAACGCGGATGAACGCGGATCGATTACGGATGTGTCTGTGTTGATCCGTGCTTTTTATCCGTAACATCAGTGTACCTAAACTTGCGCGGGCCGGGATTGTAGGTTCCTTCGACAGTTACGGTTTCGGTTTTGCCGCGCCGAAATTCTATTTTGGTCCGGCGGAAATTACCGTTCTTGTATGCTGGACTGAGGCCGTCGTCTTCGTACAGGGTTGTTGAGGCTGAGCCCGCGTCGTCGGGATAGATATTGAAGGTGATCGGATCGACCGGCTTTTCGCCGACGTAATTCAGCGGTGGACCAGTTGGAATGATAGCGCCCGCGCGAACAAACATCGGTACTGTGTCCAGAGGCGCTTCGACACTGATCATCGTCCCGCCTGTATACTTCTTGTTCGTCCAGTAATCGTACCAACCACCGGCAGGCAGGTAGACCAAGCGGCGTGTCACATCAGGCTTGAGAATTGGAGCGACCAGCAAGTCATCTCCGATCATGAACTGGTCGTCGAGGTTGTATGTACTTTCGTCGTCCTGGTAGTTGAGTACGAGAGGTCGAAACAACGGGACGCCGGTGCGATGCGCTTCTTCCAGAGTCGTGTACAAGAACGGCAACAGGGTGTAACGAAGCTTAAGATACTTGCGAATGATGTCTTCGTAATACTTTCCAAAGCGCCACGGCTCCTGGTCATACCCGTCGATCACTTTGTGATTACGACAAAACGGCGCCAGAAAGCTCACCTGGTATGAACGAACCAATAGCTCACCATTACCACGCCCGATAAAGCCACCAACATCACTGCCAACAAATGGTTCACCCGACAAACCAAGCGACGTGAACATCGGAATGTTCAACTGCAGCGCCTCCCACGTGCTGTTCGTATCGCCGGTCCACACCGTCGAGTATCGCTGAATGCCGGCGTAAGCCGCGCGTGTGATGACGTAGGGGCGCCGGTCCGGCCGGAGTCGCTCGAGGCCTTCGTAGGTCGCACGCGCCATCAACGACGCAAAGATGTTTCGATTCTTCGCGTGAGTCGTCTTCTCGCCGTTGTCGTAGCTGACGACGTCCAACTGGTTCTTGCCCGTCTGATCGACGAAGTCAGACGGCTCGTTCATGTCGTTCCAAATGCCTGCAATGCCGTTGTCGGTGTAAGTACGATGCAGGTCGCCCCACCATTCTCTCGCTTCCGGCATCGTGTAATCGACAAAAACGCTTTCGCCCGGCCAGACTCGCGGCACAAAGAGATCGCCATTACGACGGCGCTGGAAAAAGTTTTTCTCTAATCCCTGATCGTAGGCGTGATACCGTTCATTCTTATCCGGCGGCTGCTTGACTCCCGGATCGACGATCGTCACCAGCTTGACACCGCGACGACCGAGCTTGTCGCTCAAACCTTTCGGATCAGGAAATCTTTCCTTGTCGAAAGTGAATACGCGGTAACCGTGCATGTAGTCGATGTCGAGATGCACGACGTCGAGCGGCAAGTCGCGGCGGCGATACTCATTAACAACTTCTTCAACCATCGTATCGGGATAGTAGCTCCAACGACTCTGCTGATTGCCGAGTGCCCAGAGCGGCGGCAGCGGCATGTGGCCCGTCAGGTCCGCATAGCGCCCGAGAATCTTTTTGATCGACGGACCATAGAAGAAGTAGTAGTTCATCTCGCCGCCCTCAGCGCCAAACCATGCGCGCTGTTGCGACGACTTTCCAAAGTCGAAATAGCTGCGATAGCTATTGTCGAAGAAAATTCCGTAAGCGATCCCGCGTTGCAGTCCGATATAGAACGGAATGGTTTGATAAATCGGATCTTTGCCTTCGGTGTACCCGGGCGTATCGGAATTCCAGTTGACGAATGAACTGCGGCGTTTGTCGAGACGTGAAGCTTTTTCACCGAGGCCGTAGAAGTGTTCGTCAAAGCCGAGCTTCTTTGACGCCGCGACGAACATGCCGGCCTTTGGATCGAACAAGATGTTGTTAAGACGTCCCTGGACGTCGTACGACATGGGACGTTCGTCGCTGTTGAGAACGCGATGCGTGCGGGCGTCGCGAAATTCAATCAGCAAAGGCGAACGGCGGATGACGACTTCGATCTCATCGGTCGAGAGCGTTATGAAATCGGCGGCTTCGCTCAGATTCCAGCGCGGTTTAGGCCACGCTACTCTGGCGATGGCCCACGAGTGATTTGTGGAGGGAACGGGTTTCGTAAACGATGCTCGGACGCGGATGAGATCCGGAGCGTAGATTGTTATTACTACCTGCGAGTTGTCCTGGCAGTTGAGTGTGACGCTTTGGTCGGATTTAACGAGACTGGTAACCGCACCGATTTTCTCCAGTGATGTGATGTCCTGCGCGAGAGCGGTTGCGCAGCTCGCACAAACAACTAAGAGAACTAGAAGTCGTTTCATATTGTTTTACAGGATTACAGAATTAACAAGATTCACACGATGAAATCCTGTCAATCCTGTTACATCTTGAAATCCTGTCTAAGGTTTTACTCTCGGAACGCAAGGCGCGCGGCGCCGAGGAGCCCCGCATCGTCCCCACACTTCGCTCTTACGATCTTCACTCTCAGTAACGGAAACGCCCGCTCCTCAACCTGCTGGTGCATGTGCTTCTCAAACAACGCCCAACCATTCACCACCCCACCGCCAATCACGATAATCTCGGGATTGAGAATATTGATGAGGTTCCCCAATCCAATCCCAAGATAAATGCCCATGCGCCGGAAAATCTCAAGCGCGAGCTCGTCACCCTGCTGGCCCGCATCGAATATCATCTCCGCAGTCTGATCCTCATGGCCCTGCAACACCGAATCCGGATACCGCGGGCTCGCCTCACGCGTCATGCGTACAATCGCCGTCGCCGATGCAAAGACTTCAAGACAGCCACGACTCCCACATGTGCAAGCAACGCCGCCAAAAGGATCGACGCACATGTGCCCAATCTCCGCTGCCGCGCCATCCACACCGCGCCACAACTCGCCATCAAGAATGATTCCGCCACCAACGCCGGTCCCGAGCGTCACACAAATAATCGTCTTACAACCAACAGCCGCTCCCTGCCACATCTCACCAACTGCCGCCGCATTTGCATCATTCTCCAGAATAGCGGGTAAACCAAGTCGCTCGGTCAATGCCGCAGCTAAACGAAAGCCGTCGAGACACGGAAGATTCGGCGCCTTCACAACCACGCCTTCCTCAACCTTCACGGTGCCGGGAACAACCAGCGACACTGCCGAAATCTCAGCCGCTTTCTGGAATTCGTGAACAGCCGACACCACCGCATCAACAATCGCACCGGCGTTGTTGCCTTGCGGCGTGTTCTGTTTGAACCGAGCGTGAATATGTCCTTTGTGATCGACGGTCGCGGCACGGAGGTGTGTCCCACCAAGATCAGCGGCGAAGATTAGGTTTTTATCTGTCTTATCCGCGGCTTGCATACCGTTCCCACACGACTCTCGGCGTTTCCACATTCCTGGCACGCTCAATGCTAATGGCAAGTCGAATAAACTGGGCCATGGACCAGGCCAGCGGCGTCGCCGATCCTGTTCCAGCACCGAAGTGAAGACTCGCAGCCGGACTGTCTTGTCGATCCCAAACCTGCTCGGGAATCATCAACCCATCATTCGCGAATCCTGCCAGCGTATCTAGATGTTTTCTCGCTGCTGCGATATTGCCTGCCGCGAGCTCATACTCACCGCGTTCGCCCGTTAACAAGGTCCAGAGTCGACCAACTCCGTTGCGCCCATCGTAGTTTCCGCCTTCAGGCGTCTCGCCGTACGCGTCGTGATTGTATCGGTACCAGGCGTCACCGGCAGGTGTCTTAACTTTTATTAATTGGTCGATAAGCTTGAGCGATTCGACGATCAGAGGATCGCGTGGTCCTTTGATACCAAGACGCACGAAATCCAGAAACCCCGCATCGAGAATCTTGCGCTCGTCGACCACCCGACTGCTGCTGTTGATCTCCATCTTAGCGCCATCGTTTGGATTGTCGTTCTCAGTGATGCGGAGGTAATAACCGGACTTTGTAGAAGTCCATTTGTCGACGTTCTGTGCCCAGTTGTCGGCAGTTTGGAGATACTTTGCGGCAGTTGGCTTGTCGCCGTTGAGTTTTGCGATCTCAGCGGCACAGACCAGACCGGCGATCTGCGCGGCGATTGTAGACGGTGAGTAGCCGGGCCTCTCTTCCCAGCGATCCTGATCCGTACGTGGGCCACGATTGAGAATGAACTCAGCGGCGGGTTTGATGTGTTTGAGCCACGACGAGCGATCATGTCTTTTCAGTTGGTACGCCAGAATCAGCGGCCAGGCTACCTGATCCATCTGCAGACCGTTTCGGATCGGACGTCCATCGACCCACGAGTTTTGCGGGAAGCTGCCATCGCTTCTTTGCTGCACGCGGAATAGGTAGTCGAGCAAACGATTCGCGGTAGCGTGATCTCCCATCCCCTCAAAGGCTGTAGCCACGTGATAGAGATCCCGGGCCCAAACGGCATGGTAGCCACTGACTGGCGGTTGACCCGGCTTTTGACCACCGCCCCACGGTGTGGAGGGCGAAGCGATGACAGCCCCGCGATAAGTCTTGTCTTCAAGTCCCCTCAAAACCATCGCCGCCATATTGAACTGGTGCTGGTGTTTCTCTACACGCGGCAACGTCGCGACGTATTGCTGCCAGCCGAGTTCATACTCATGCATGACGGCGCCGAACCCGCGGGCGAGCGAAGCACGGGCTGTCGCTGTGGCGTTCGCTATCGTCTCACCGAACCCAAATGCCAACGTACACTGTCTCCGCTCCAGTGTTGGCAAACCGCAATTCGACACCAATACCGCCTTATCGTTCAAAGGAACGTAATTGACAAACAATTGCGCATTGATGGCGGCAGTGAAATCGACACGGATCAGCACCGAGCTCCGCCGCGGATCGGTGACGTAAGTTTTCGTGATCGTGTAAGCACCACTCTTTGCGCGGTTGATTTGCCGGAAGGTAAGCGACGCCGGATTCGGCAGTTCGAGCGTATGCACTGTGTCGTCGGCTTCGTTTTCGGTCTGCTTGCCCGTAATGATCAAAAACTGAAGCCCGCGCACGCTCGGCATATCGACTGTCGGATAAAAAACCTCGGTCATCACACCATCAGCCAGCGTAAACCAAACCTTCGACGCGATCGTATTCGACGTTCCAAACCCAGTCTTCGCCGCCGTGGGCCAATGCGCATCACCACCCTGCGCCATCACGATGCGGCTACCGAGTAAAATCAGTAAACAGATCCCTCTCATCAGCGGTTAAAAATCCTGTAGCCCCACGCACCCAGCGAGACTTTTCGCCTGCCGACCAATCCGACAAATGGCCGGCTCGAGAAGTTGATCGCCACCAACACTTTCTCGTTCCGTGCACGACGAACAAACGTCACCACACGCGACTCATCCGAATTCCTCAACCACTCGAGCGTCCCACGTCGCAACGCCACACTCGAGCGCCGCAACGTCATGATCTGTTTATAGAACTGCGGAAACTCCTTGCGACGCTCGGCAATGGGCCAAAAGATCGGCAACTTCTCAAACAATGCGGGCGCGCCCGACTCAGTCGTATCGCCAACCTCCATCCCGTTGTAGAGCATCGGCACACCATCAAGCGTAAACACAAACGCCGACGCAGCGAGCGCCGCCGGTTCACCAAAACGCGCAATCGCACGCCGCTCGTCGTGATTGTCTGAAAACCGCATGTGTAGAGCGCCCTTCGGCCACTCTTTCACTTCCTTTTCCCACTCCGCGCGCAGATCCGAAGCGCGACCACGTCCCTGCAACACGTTCGTCAAAGCGCTGTGCAACGGCCACGAATAATCGAGATCGAAAGCGTTCACTGACAGTTCTGCCTTGTGTGCTTCGGCAAGCATCACGATTTCAGGCTTGATCTGCTCCAACTCTCGCCGCGCGTTTTCCCAGAAATCAGTCGGCACCTCGCCGGCAACGTCACACCGAAATCCGTCGAGATCAAACTCGCGGATCCAGTGCTTGAGCATGTCAGTCATGTAACGTCGCAACTGCTGGTTGCCATAGTTCAATGCTGCAATGTCGTACCAGTCGTACGGATACGTGATATTGCCCTTCGCATCGCGCTTATAAAACTCGGGGTGTTTCATCAGCACACTGTCCCACGAGGTGTGATTCGCAACGATGTCGATAATGACTTTCAACCCGCGCGCGTGTGCCTCGCGCACCAGTCGTTTCAAATCATCTGCGGTGCCGTAATCAGGATTAATCCCGTAATAATCACGCACGGCATACGGGCTTCCGATCGTTCCCTTCTTCTTCTCCTGCCCAATCGGATGAATCGGCATCAACCAGAGAATGGTCACGCCCAAGTCTTTAAGTTCATCGAGCCGCGCCGTAATCGCATTGAAATTTCCCTGCTGCGAAAACGCACGCGGGTAAATCTCATAAATCACCCCATCGCGCACCCAATCCCTTACCGGCCTTGCAACTTGCTGCTGTGAGAAACAAACCGAACTCGCCAGCGACAAGGCGATCAATCCGAAAACAATCCGTGCAATCCGCGGCCTAGTTTTCAGCATGAACATCACGCACTCCACGCACCGTCGCCGCCGCAATCAGCAGACTGATTCCTCCAAGCACGACTGCATTCCTCGGATCGCCTGCCAACAAGTTGTTGAAGATGTTCGGCACAATGAGCGACATCGCGATCTGCGGTATCACAATGAAGAGATTGAAAACGCCCATGTACACACCCATGCGCGCCGGCGGCACCGCGGTGGAAAGCATCACGTACGGCATCGACAAAATCGACGCCCAGGCAATCCCGACACCCGCCATACTGGCGAACAACAGATACCTATTCGAAATAAAGTTGACCGAGATCAAACCGATGCCGCCACACAACAACGCAATCGTGTGAACCGTTTTCCGGCTTGTCTGTTTCGCTAATGACGGTAACAGGAACGCGACCACGAAGCAGACCACGTTATAAACGGCGAAACATAAACCACCCCACTCGGTTCCCTCGGCAAAGAGGGGCGAGCTTTCATTTGGCGCGCGAAAGACGTGACGCGCAACGGCAATCCCGAAGAACTGCCACATACATGGCAAAGCAAACCAGGTGAAGAACTGGACCACCGCAAGCTGTTTCATCGTCTGCGGCATTTCTGTCAGCGACGAAAAGATCTCCGCGAAGCCTCCGAGACATCCTCTTTTCTCTTGCCGGAGGCGCTGGAAAGCTTCCAGGTCTTCGGGCGGATATTCTTTGGTGGTCGCAATGGTCCACACCACTGCCGCGAGGAATACGATCGCTCCGATCTTGAATGAATAGTCAACCGAGAGCGGAATCCCACTCGCCATCACCCCAACAACTCCGAGTGCCGTAAACAAGTAAGGCAAGGCATTCGCAAGCGTCTGGCCGATGCCTATGAAAAAACTCTGCATCACGAACCCGAGCGTGCGTTGTTCTTCCGGCAGCTTGTCAGCCACAAACGCGCGAAACGGTTCCATCGTGATGTTGATACTGGCATCCAGTATCCACAGCAGACCCGCAGCCATCCACACCGCAGAAGAATCAGGCATGAAGAACAGCGCGACACTGGCGAGAATCGCGCCGACGAGGAAATACGGACGACGGCGACCGAGTTTGTTCCAGGTACGATCACTCATCGACCCGATGATCGGTTGAATGATCAATCCTGTGATTGGACCAGCAAGCCAGAGATACGGCAGCGAGGCTTCGTCAGCATGCAGGTACTTGTAAATCGGGCTCATGTTGGCGAGCTGCAAACCCCAGCCAAACTGAATCCCGAGAAATCCGAAACTCATGTTCCAGATCTGCCAGAAGCTCAAGCGTGGTTTACTCATTTGAGATTCCTTTGCCTCGTTTGCTTCACATGATTCACAAGGGTCTTGGGATTGTATTCAGCGTAAAGATCGCCACTGAACGTTCAGGTAAACTCAACCGCACCTTGCCATCGCGAACGGTAACGTTACGGACCATGCCAAGACCATCCTGCAACACGGTTCCGTCCTTAATGTCGTCCAACACAGTTCCGCTAAATTTGGCAGGTGAGACATCGAATTCGATCTCGGCTGCCTTGTTGTCGTTATTGAACGCAATTATGGCGGCGCTGTGTCGAAGCGTGCGTGCGTAAGCGTACTGTTGTTCGGCGACATAGAGGTTGACCAACGAGCCCATCGTCAGTGCCAGGGTTCCGCGGCGCAGGATGGTGAGCCGGCGAATGAATTCGAACAGTTCCTGCTCGTCTTTAGTGCGACCCCCGGCGGTGAAGGCGTCTTGCTTGTCGCCTGGAAAACCGCCGGGGAAGTCGCCCCGCGTTGAAGGTTCGTCACCGCCTTCCAACGCGATCTCGTCGCCGTAATAGAGCTGAGGCACGCCACGCGTCGTCAACACAAACGCATTTGCAAGTTTTAGACCAGCAATCGTCGCGCCACTCTCGCTCATAAAACGGCCGTCGTCGTGTCCACCTAATAACGTCACCAGAATTCCCGGGTTGGTATAGAGATAATCTTTCGCGAGTGTCTTTGGAATCTCGTCAATCGGTTTGCCTTCCGCAAACGCGTGCCGGATCGGATAGAAGAGCGGGAAGTCCAACAGCGAATCGAGACCTGAATCGACTCCGTCAAAACGGACTTTGCCGCCCTGAAAGAACGACGTGTGGACCACGTCGCCATCTTTCACTTCGCCAACCACTTTGAAGTTCGGAAACTCGCGCTTAACAGCCTTCGTCCAATCCTGCCAGAAAGAGTTGGGCACGTATTGCCAGGTGTCCATGCGGATGCCATCAAGACCGGTGGTACCGATCCACCAAAGCGTGTTTTGAATCAGATAGCGCGAGACTTCCGGGTCGTGCTGGTTGAGATCCGGAAGGAAGTCGAGAAACCAGCCTTCCATCGTTTCCCGTTTCAACAACTCGACGGGGTGCGGATCGTGAAGCACCCACGTTTGGAAGACATTGTTCAGATGCTTTGCTTTTGTACCGTTGAACCACGTGGGCGTCGGCGGTTCGTCCACCCATGGATGATATGGACCAGTGTGATTCATCACCTGGTCCTGAATGATTTTTATGCCGGAGCGGTGTGCGGTCTCGACGAGCTCGCGCAGCTTTGCGTGGGTGCCGAAGTGCTCTTCGACGGCGTAGAAGTCTTGCGGATTGTAGCCATGAAACCCGGTGCTCGGCTTGTCTTCCTTCAGTTCGATCTCGTTGAGTCGATCGTAGTTGTCATACCACGGCGTGAGCCAGATCGCAGTGACGCCGAGATCTTTCAGATACGGTAAGTGGTTAATCACACCCTGAAGATCGCCGCCGTGATAGTAAAACTTGTTCTTACGATCGTAGAGGGGCTCGTTATTTGACGGATCGCCATCGGCGAAGCGATCGATCATGAGTAGATACATCACATCATCAGGCGAGAATCCCTGAAAGCGCCCGGTGCGATTCAGTGCGGGCAGCACCTCAAACGAAGCCCGCGCTGAGCCACGCGGCGTCGTAACCATAACTGCTCGCCGTCCGGGTTGCGAAACGGAGACATCAACAAAGATATAGGTGCCGCGGTCGTTAATCTTGGGAGTGCCTATCATTCCGTCGACCCGCACCCGCGCACCCTGAAGATTCCTTCCAAGAATCATAAGCCGCACTGGATTCACTGAGCTCTTGGTCCACCAGCTGGGCGGATCAACTTTGAGAATCTCCGGCACCTGGGCTGCAACGCTTAGACTAAGCCACAGATGAACACAGAAAAGACGAATCAGCGCTGATCTGTTTTTAAAAATCCGTTTCATCCGTGTCCTAGTTTCTTCCATAGAGTTTCGATAGCTCATTAAGTCGAACAGCTAAATCACTTGTGATGGTATCGAATCGCCACGCCCAGTTTCCCTCGGTGCTATTCGGCAGATTCATGCGCGCTTCTGTTCCCAACCCAAGCAGATCCTGAAGCGGGATCACCGCCGTATCTGCGACCGACGCGAGCACGCCACGAATGAAGTCCCAATGAATCTCCTTGCCGTCAGTGTTCAAGTAATCCATGCAGAACTTACGCTCACGCTCGATCTGTGTCGCCGTCCGCGTCGAGCCCTCACCTGCTACGCTATTGAACCAACCGACAGTTGTATCGTTGTCGTGTGTGCCCGTGTAAGCGACGACATTCGGAACGTAGTTGTGCGGCAGATCGATGTTCTTCGAATCACTCCCAAAACCAAACTGCAGGATTCGCATTCCCGGAAAACCAAAGTCCTCGCGCAACGCAACCACATCGGGTGTGATCACACCGAGATCTTCGGCGATGATCGGCAACTCGCCGAGCGTCTTCCGAATCGCGGTGAACAATTCTCTTCCCGGCGCTTCCACCCACTGTCCGCGTTCGGCAGTCTTATCGCCACCGGGAATTTCCCAACAGGCGGCGAACCCGCGAAAGTGATCCACTCGCGCGATGTCGACCACCGTGAACGTTGCGCGCACGCGCTCGATCCACCATTTGAAGCCGTCAGCGAGCATGCCTTCCCAGTCGTAAAGCGGATTGCCCCAGAGCTGTCCGGTGCTGCTGAAGTAATCGGGCGGCACACCGGCAACGACGAGTGGTTTTCCGTCTTTGTCTAACTTGAATTGCTCTGGGTTGGTCCAAACATCAGCAGAGTCCTGCGCAACGAAGATCGGCAGGTCGCCGACGATGCTGATACCGCGGTCGTTGCAGTAACGTTTGAAGGCGAACCACTGCCGGAAGAAGAGAAACTGGTAGAACATCTGTGCTTCGACTTCCTCGCGGAGTTCTTCGCGAGCGCGTTCAAGCGCGGACGGCGTGCGGGCGATGAGCGACGGTTCCCATTCGTTCCAGGCAACACCGCCATGCGAGTCTTTCAAGGCGCGGAACAATGCGTAGTCCTCGAGCCAATGCGCGTGTTGTTGTGCGAACGTTTCGAAAGCGCTGCGGAGGGTGGTGTCGGTGGTCCTTGTGTATTGCTCGTACGCACGACGGAGGATCTGATTTTTAAGGTTGTGGGCCTCGCCAAAATTGATCCTCGTTGTGGTTACAGGCGCGTGCGGCGCTTCCTCCAGCAATCCGTCTTTGATTAGCTGGTCCGGACTGACGAGGAGTGTGTTGCCGGCGAAAGCGGAGTAACAGGCGTATGGGGAATCGCCGTAACCTGTTGGACCAAGCGGCAACACTTGCCAAAGACTCTGGCCCGCGGCAACGAGAAAATCTGCAAACTTGTATGCCTCCGGACCGAGATCGCCGATACCGTATGGACCGGGTAACGAAGTAGGGTGCAGTAGAATGCCGCTACGTCTTTTTTGGACAGGATTAACAAGATTCTTTTCAGGATTTGCAGGATTTTCTTTCATGTTCATCTTGATCAAATCATGTAAATCCTGTCTAAAAACTACCCAAAGCAACCGCGCTCTGAGCGGGTAGCATCAGGAGCGTCTGCCCGTTCACAACGCGACCACTCACATTTCCAATCAACCCCTTCAACATCACCCCGTCTTTCAGACCGATCGTTCCCACGGGAATAATCACCGGCTTCACCTTGTTATCTCGATTGATCGCGACAATGATCGTCTCCTTCTCGAGTTGCCGCGCAAAGACATACGTCTCGTCATCAAAAAAGAGATCGATCAAACGCCCTGAGCGCAGTGCCGCATGTTCACGTCGCATGGCGATCCACGCGCGTGTCCAGTCAAACATCGGCTGCTGCTTTGCCGTACGCCCTTCAGCCTTAAATCCTTCAGCCGGAAAATCCCGACGATTATCAGGATCTTCTCCACCTTCCATCGCGATCTCTTCACCCGCATAAAGCTGCGGAATGCCACGCACACTCAAGATAAACGCCGTGTGCATCATCGCGCCCGCGGTTGTCGCGCCCTCGAGGGAAAGAAATCGCGTCGTGTCGTGATTGTTCGCCAGCACCGTGAGTTTCGATGCGTCGGGATAAAGCCCGTCGTACTTCAACTGTGACTGAAGAAACCCGACCGGCGCTCGGTTTGTGAAAACCCTCAGCGACGCATTCCACAACGCAAAATCAAATACAGAATCGAGCCTGGTATCGATGCCATCCCAACCCGTATGACCGCCGATGAAGAACGCGGTGTGCGGGGCATCGCGCTCGAATACTTCCCCGACCATCCACATCTTCGGATACTGCCGGTGCAGCGCGTTCGAAAGATCGCGAATAAATAATCGTGGCATGTACTGGATCGTGTCCTGACGAATGCCGTCGATACCGGTCATGCCCGCCCACCACAAAGCGTTTTGAATTTCATAACGAGCCACTTCAGGCTCTTCCTGATTCATGTCCGGCAGATCGTCACTGAACCAGCCGTCTAATGTGTTACGAACATCCGACGGGTTCGAGTGCGGCGACAGCAGCACGCTGTTTCGGAATCTGTTGAGCTGATGTTGGGTGAGCGTGCCGTGAAACCACGTGCTCAGCGGCGGATCCTTGACCCAGGGATGTTGCGAACCGACGTGATTTGCGACCTGGTCCTGAATGACCTTTATCCCGAGCGCGTGTGCCTTTTGGACCAGTTCGCGCAGTGTCGTGAGATCACCAAAGCGGTCTTCAACCGCGTAATAATCGATCGCATGATAGCCGTGATAGTACGTGTTCGGACACCACGGTTTGCCGCAGCGATTGACGCCGTTCCAGTTGTCGTACCAGGGCGTCAGCCAGATCGCGGTGATGCCGAGATCCTTCAGATAAGGAAGCTGATTGATCACGCCGCGCAAGTCGCCGCCATGGAAACCACGCGGATTATTGCGATCGTTTGCTTCGGGGGGCGAGTCTTTCGGAGCGTTATTTGACGGATCTCCGTCGGCGAAGCGATCGGTCATGATCAGGTAGATCACATCGTCGTTGTTGATGCCCTGAAAGTTGCTGCTTGTATCGAGCGGGGCTTCGAGGCTGAAGGGGATCATCGTGCTTCCGCTCGCACTCTCGACAACAAGAGGATATTTCCCCGGAGCCAAAGATGGACTGATCTCGACATCCATAAAAAGATAAGTACCCCGCTCGTTAACGGAGACTCCGGAAACGCGCATCTCCGAATTCATGGCTTTAACATGAGCCCCACGGAGATTGGCGCCACGCACGAGCAACCTCACCGGATTGATCGTGTGTTTGGCCCACCATGAGGGCGGATCGACCTTTGTGACCGACGGACTCTGCGCAAAGGAGTCAGCCACAAAAAAGCACAAAAGGCACATAAAAATGGCGGCAAACCGTTTGTGCTTTATGTGCCTTTTTGTGGCTATCATCAGTTTCCGGGGGTGCGCGGTTTGGCGCTGTCGCCGGCGGCCGTGACGGGCAAAGGCGGCAGTGCCTCTCCCTCCTTTGTCGACATTAGTGGCGTAGCGTCGTGCTTGTTAACTTCATCCAGACGCTTGAACTCCGCCAGCTCCTTGTCCGCTTCGTCCTTGCGTTTGAGTCTTGAGTACGCGAGAAAGAGTTGATAATGCACTCCCGGATCTTTGTCGTTCAGTTCTATTCCGCGCGTCAGTAACGGCACCGCCTCTTCATACCGTTTCAACTTCACCAGCAACCGGCCCAGATCGTGATACGAAGGAAAGGCTTTCGGATCGAGTTCGATTGCTCGTCTCAACAACTTCTCGGCTTCAACGTTCTCACCACGCTGGCTCGCGATGTATCCGAGATTCGCAATCGCATCCGGATTGTCAGGCTGCAACTTGAGCGCCTGTCGCAACGCCGTCACTGCCTGGTCATACTGGCCTTCCGCGCGTCCCGCGTAGCCGAGCAGAAAATAGAGGTTCGCATTATCCGGATAACGCTCGAGCGCTTTGGTAAAGACTTCACGCGCGCGTTCGTAACGCTGGCTCCGCACATTCGCGACGCCCAGTCGCAGGTGATAGACCAATTGCCCCTGCGATTGCTCCAATGCCTTCTCGTAAAACGGAACCGACTTCTCAGCGAGCCTGTTCTTGAGCAACTCTTCGCCGATCATGAAGTTGACCTCGGCAAACACGGGCCGCAGGTCGAGGGCTTTAGTCCAATACGTCAGCGCTGCTTTCGTGTCGCCTTGGGCGGATGAAATCAGTCCGAGACGATAGTAAGGTTCGGCCTCGCCGGTCTTCAGAGCTGATGCCGACGACATTGCTTGTTGCGCTTCATTAAGTCGATCGAGGTTGTACAAGGCTAGTCCGAGGTTATAGAGCACTTCATAGGTTTGCGGACGCAGTTCATCGGTTCGCTGAAACAAGCGCACTGCATCGGCATACTCGTGCGCTTCAGCCAGGCGCAGCGCAACCGTAAATAGCATCCTCGGATCCTGGCCGGCAGCCTTTTCCAACAGCGGGACCGCGCGTTTGTAGTCCCCACGCGCCGCGTATAAAGCACCAAGGTTGAAAGTGGCCCCGTCGTGTTTGGGGTCGATCCGCAATACCTCTTCAAACTTTGCAATCGCCTCATTCCCGCGATTGGTCTTCGCTAATAACACGCCGAGATTCGAGAGCGCGCTCACGAGATTCGGTTTCAAACGCAGCGCCGCGCCATACTCTTTTTCGGCTTCCGCAGTTTGCCCGCGCTGATCCAGAATCACGCCTAGCAAACTATGAGCTTCGGCACTTCGCGGATGCGCCGCTACGATCTTCCGCGTCGCGTCTTCTGCTTCCTGAAGTCGTCCGGCCTGGACCAGCTTGCCCGCCTCGCTCAACAGCGTGTCGATGTTCGGCCCCGGGTTCGGCGCCGGGCGTTGCGGTATTGCACTCACAACGAGCGACACTGAGCAAAGAAAAAGAAAAGCGCGCAGTAAACCCATTAAACTGATTCCAGCCACAAGAAGCACAAAAGGCACAAACGCTGCAGTACGAACGTTTGTGCTTCTGTGCCTGTGTGGTCCTACTACGTTAGAAGATGAGCTTGAGGGAGAACTCCAACTGCCGGCGCCGCTGCTCGTTTAAATCGCGACCGAAGTCGTTCACGTTATTAATGTCGCCATTCGGCGTCGAACGATTCGCTCGGTTCAGAACGTTGTAAGCCTGGAACCTGAACTGAACATTAAACGCTTCACTAATCGCCGTAACCGGGAAGTTCTTGAAAAACGAAGTATCCCAGTAAAACTGCTGGCGCCCACGGAACACGTTACGGCCCAGCGTGCCGATGTTCGGGAAGTTACCCCTGTTGCTGCCGTTGGGAAGAACCGCCGGATCGCCTGCGAAGACCCTTGTGGTCGAACATCGGAAGGCGGCGGGATTGAGTTCACGTCCGGCAGCGATGTTCGCCGCAGTGGGAGTTGGATCGCCGATCAGATCGACGCGTCCCCCATCGCAGGTGACGTTAAATACCGGACCACTCTGCCAGATCACGATGTTGTTCCACTGCCAACCACCAATGACCGCATCCAGGCCGCGATTCATTTCCGAGCCATACGTACGATTTCGTCCGAACGGCAAATCGTAAACATTGGAGAATGTGAAACGATGTCTGACGTCTACGTCGGAGGTGGCGTGTTCAAGCTCGGGTCGCAATGGATCGTCCGGACCGCAATCACGCGCACTCGCACCGTTGCTGCAAATGCCACCCGGTGAATCGTCGAGTCCGTGAGCCCATGTATACGATGAAAGGATTGACAGTCCTTTGCTGAAACGCTTCTCTAGTTTTGTCTGAAGCGAATCGTAACTCGAACTGCCGTTGTACCTCTGGGCAATGATTGCATTGCCGCCCACCAGTCGCGCGCCAGGACCTCCCTGATCGTTCCCGGTCCCGATGTTTTGCAAGGTCAGCAGGTCTCGGCCCCGCGATCCGACATAAGCAGCTTCGGCCAGCCAGCTCGGCGCAAACTCATACTGCCATGTCAGATTGAACTGGTGATACATCTCGTCCTTGCGATTTGGATCGTTGAAACGGATCGAACCTCCAGACGGCGCCGGAAAGCTCGCACCCGGCGATTGCACTGTGAAGGGCGCCGTGGGCACGCCGCGGTCAAACGGATTGCGAGCCAGAAAGAATGGGAAACAGCCACCGGGATTAGTGATTGGCGTGCATTGATAACTGCCCGCGCCGGTTCCGGGGTTAGCGGTAAGAGGCTGCGCGGCCGAAGTGTCGGTGGCGTAGAGCAGACCATAGCCACCACGCAGAACTAAACTCTTATCATTCTTGAAACCGCTGTACGCGAATCCAATGCGTGGTCCAAAGTTATTCTTGTCCGTGTCAGCAAGGTCGCGTCCGCCCGGCGCGTTATCGCCCGCCACCTGCACCGTATTCGTGGCCGGAACGAAGTTGCTTTGTAGATCGAAGCGCTCCGTTGGCGCGGTGAAGATGTCATAACGAAGTCCGAGGTTCAGAGTTAATTCAGGATTGACTTTCCAGTCGTCCTGCACGAAGAAAGCCATCTCTTTATTCGATTGGAAGTAAGGACCACCCGGATCGCCTCGGCCGACAAAACCCGGTCTGTATCCAAGCAGGAAGTTTGCTAAAGATGAACCGGTATCGTTCGGACCAATGCCATTGTAATTACCGGAAACGAATCCGCTGTTGGTAGTTCCGTATTGGTAATTTCCCTTCGTGCCGCCGTTGCGACCACCGTCGTAGTTGCTGTTTTGCCGGATGCGATAGTCGCCGCCAAACTTGTATGTCGAGTTGCCTTTAACGACCGTGACTGCATCGGCAAAGTGAAAGTTGTTCGAGAGGAAATAGAACGGACCGCCATCCCCGGTGAATTCAGTGGCTCGGTCTTCGTTGGTCAGACCGTCGACGATTCCGACGAGCACGATACCACTCGTGTTTGGACTGATGTTGATGTTTGGAGCGCCAAGGTTCGCGGAAACTGTCGGACTGAAACCGCCCGTACCGTTGACGCCAGTGTTGAAGATTCCGATTTGCACTCTCGTTACGCCAAAACGCGCATCGTTCACGATGCTTGGCGAAAAGATATGCGTGTCGCTCATCGTAAAGCCCTTCGCGTCGCCAAACTCGTCACCTGCTGATGGACCAGCCGGCAAGTCATTTCCATTCGGCGAGGTGCCGAGCGGGAAGAAATTATCGCGCGCACGGGCTGTGCTTGACTTGCTGTAGCGACCCCACAGTGTGTTCTTATCCGTGATCTTATGGTCGACGCGAATGTCGTAACTATCGACGACGGCGTGTTCCTTACGATTGGTCTGGAAGTTTCGTCCCGCCCCCGCAAGATTCGGAAGTGGAAACGCATTTATGTAAGCGAGAGCAAACGGTGAGAATGGACCACAGCTCGGACAGTTACGCAGATCGTTTCCAGGAATGGGCGTGCCGTTCGGAGCGAAGATCGTCCCACGGACCGCCTTGACAGTACCGCCACCAGCGATTGCGTAGTCGATGAGAGGTTCGTTCGGGTGCAGAAGCTCGCTGAAATCACCAACACGCATTCGCGCCGTGGGCACAGGCACCGCCTGCGGATCGCCAGTCCCACCAAAAATCGGCGTGCTGTTTCGCTGGCCGTTGTATGAGAAAAAGAAGAACGAACGATTACGGCCATTGTAGAGCGGGGGTGTACCTTCGCCGGGGCGTGGCAAAAAGACTGGCCCACCAACCGTGCCGTAAAACTGGTGAGTAACATAGTTCGGGACGTCCGGCGAAGTCGCATCATCAAACTTGCCCGCCGCCGCGCTCAGGAAGCGCCCCTGATAAATCTCACCTACAGTGCCATGAAAATCATTGCCGCCAGACTTGAACGTAGTGGAGATGATGCCGCCACCCGCGCGCCCCGATTCTGCGGTGGGCACGCTGGATTCAACCTTGAACTCTGCAATCGCATCCGGTTGCGGATAGATCGCGATCTGGCCGAATTGCGATTCGTTGTTGTCGACGCCGTCAAGCGTGAAGTTGTTGTTAGTCGCACGCGCGCCATTGATCACGAGCACCGAACCACCGGATTCACGAAAACGGGTCGACTCAGTGTTGTTCTGACCGCCGCCTCCTTGTACGAAGTTGCCGCCGCCGCCAAGTAGACCAAGATTCGGACGCGTGACACCCGGAGAAAGTCCTGCGAGCAAAGTAAAGTTTCTTTGCGGAATCGGAAGGTCGGTTACCTGTCTTCCCGTAATCAGATCGCCGCGAACGCTCGTCTCGCTTTCAACCAGTGGCGCGGATTCGGCGGTGATGGTTACTGTAGAACCGCCAGTCGTAACGCTCGCAAACTTCACGTCTAATGGCTGGCGAGCATTTGTCTCGACCTGCACCGCTTCGATCGTTACCGATTGAAAACCGCTGGCTTCGACGGTTACGGTGTATGGTCCAGGCTCGAGGTTCGTAACGGTGAACGTTCCATCGTCGCTGGTATCGGTGGTGCGAACCTCGCCGGTCTTCACGCTGGTGACTTTTACCTGCGCCTTTGCAACGAGGGCGTCGTTTGGATCTTTAACAGTGCCGACAATCGCGCCTTTGTTGTTTTGGGCAACGGCGGAGACGGAGAAAATGAAAGTTAGAAGGGCAAGCCCAAGGAGCTTCGCGAGCTGGGCAGACAATACGCGTGGCTTTCTCATTTTTGATTCCTCAAGAGCTGAAAGCAAGACACAAACGACGCGGAGTTACCCGCGTTGCTTCAGGGATATTCTTAAATACCTACTTGGATTGACCGAGGGAAAAAGGGCTCAATACCCTCGGTTTTAGCACTTCAAACCTTAGTTTGTTGTCGCAGACAACTAAGTTTTAGTACAGGTGCGCTTCATCTGTCAACAGTTTTTTTAGCCAAGGATTGGGGCTGAATTAGTACGGATCGCGAACTTATGCGGCGAACGCGGCGGCGAATTTACTCGCTAAGACGAGGCTCTGGGCGCCGCGTAACGTCGGGTTTTCGCCCAGGGTTGAAGGGAGGATGCGTGCTGAAGGAAGGCCGCGACGAACGCTGTTGGCTATCGTTTCGGTGAGAGCGTTCTCGATTAGATCCCACGCTCGTGCGATCTCGCCACCAACGACGACGGCTTCCGGGCTGAATCCGATAATGAGGTTTGAGATGCCGACGCCGAGATGTCGGGCTGTCTCGATAAGTGCGGTCGTAGCATGTGCTTCTCCACCGAGTGCTCTGTCAACGACTTCGATGAAAGTGATCTCGGTGTTTGCTGAGGCGCCGGACAGATTCAAATAACGCGCGATGGCTGCGCGTTCGGATGAAAACGCTTCCCAACAGTCGTCGCTGCCGCACGAGCACGGGACCGGAGCGCCACGGCCGATTACCATGTGACCAAACTCACCCGCAGCACCGCGCTGACCGCGATAGACCTGACCGTCAAAGATGATTCCCGTGCCGACGCCTTCGGCGACGAGTACGAGTATGAAGTCTCTGGCGTCATTGACTTCCGGGCGTCCGAACCAGAGTTCTGCGAGCGCGACGGCGTTGGCGTCGTTGTCGATCACGACTGGAAGACCAACGGCGTCGGAGATCATTTTCGAGATTGGAAGATCGCGCCAGAGAAAGTAAGGAATGTACAACGCTGTGCCGGTGGAGGGATCGACGAGGCCGGGAAGACTCACGCCGACGCCTTCGATCGATCCTTTGTAGCGTGTGGTGAAATCACGAACGACGCGGATGACGTCGCTGATTGTCTTTTCCGGATCGGTGAGAAATTCTTTCTGATCGAGAACGCGGCCGGCGAGATCGCTTGTCGCTACCGTGGTGCACGTGGGAGTGATTGAAACGCCGAGTGCGATCGGCTCCGCGGCGCGCAACTTGAGGAGTGTGGGCCGGCGACCGCCGGTTGACTCCCCTTCTCCGACTTCCTCGACGAGGCCTTCGGTTTTGAGATCTTCGACGATTGCTGAGACTGTGGACCGCTGCAGCTCGGTCTCGCGCGCGATCTCGGCACGCGAGATCGGTTCGCGTTCGCGCACGTAGTTCAACACAATCTGCCGATTAATATCGCGGATCGTATTGAGGCGCGCCGCCTGAGCCTTTCGTAAATCGAGTCTTCGCAATTGAAACTCCGAGCCATCCACAGATTACACAGACTATTTCTGCGTAATCTGTGGATTGCCCTGTGTAATGGTAACGATCTTGTCAATAGCAGGAATCTGGAACGACTCCATGGTGCCGTCGGGCCATTTGATTTCAAGTTTGTCGACCTTGGTCGCCGCACCCAGCCCGAAATGCAACGTCATGTCATTCTGTGAGCAATAAATCCCGCCGCTGAAAACATCCTGTCGCTGTCGCACACCGCCGCTCGTCAAATACACAATCGCGCCGATAGCATCGCGCGGGCTCTTCTTCGCAACATCGCCAACGAGCTTTAGCCCCAGCCAGTGTCCACTCGACGCTGCCACATTCCTGAGCACCACCGGCTTCGCGTCGAGATTATTGATGACGAGATCGAGCTTGCCATCACCGTCAAGATCGCCGACTGCAAGACCGCGACCCGGCCACGCACTGGCAAGTGCATTGCCGGGCGGCGCTCCCACGCGTTCAAACTTGCCTTTCACATTTCGAAACAGCAACGTCTGCTGCGCGTAACTCGTTCCCCACTGATGCGCGTCAGCCGCCGGATAAACATGTCCATTCACCACGAACAAGTCGAGCCACCCATCGTTGTCATAATCGACAAAGCTCGTGCCCCATCCGAGAAACGGAATCGAAACTTCACCCAGGCCGGTTTGAAAGGTCACGTCGGTGAAATTGTTGTCGCCGTCGTTGTGATAAAGAACGTTTGAATCGTCAGAGAAGTTGGTGATATGAAAATCGATGCGCCCATCGTTGTCATAATCACCGACGGCGAGGCCCATCCCAGCCTGCTCGCGACCATTCTCATTCAGCGCGATCCCTGACGGATAACCAATCTCCTCGAACGTGCCGTTCCCTTTGTTGATATAAAGCTGTTTCGGCGTCGAATCGTTTACAACAATCAGATCGAGAAGCTTGTCGTCGTCAACGTGAACAAACGCAGACGTGAAACCATAAAACTTTTCCGGATCGTTGACGCCTGCCTTGACGCTGACATCTTCAAACGTTCCGTCTGGCTTCTGATGATAGAGCGTGTCGCCCTCCCCAGGCAGCCCGCGCGGGCCACACATCACCGGCACACCGCGAAACTGGCAGAAGTTTGCTCCCACCGTGCCCGACTTGCCGACGTCGGATGGGTTTGGCGGCAGATTGTTGAAATCGATCTGCACATAACCCGGAACAAAGAGATCGAGACGACCATCACCATCGTAATCGCCCCAGCTCGCGCCCGTGCTCCAACCTTTGCGAGCGACGCCTACCTTTTCCGCAACATCGGTGAACGTGCCGTCGCCATTGTTGCGATAAAGACGCGAGACACCGAAGTTGCCGATAAACAAATCGGGCCGTCCATCGTTGTTGTAATCGCCAACCGCGACACCCATTCCCCAACGCTCGTTCGCGACTCCCGCTTTGTCAGTAACATCTTCAAACTTCCAGTTACCGAGATTTCGATAGAGCGCGGCGCGCGGCGCTTTTTCCTTACCTCGCATCGCGGCCATCGTCGATCCGTTTACGAGATAGATGTCCGGGCGTCCATCGGAGTCGTAATCAAAGATCGCAACGCCGCCTGAAGGAGTGTCGAAGATGAAGTCTTTAGCCGCTTCGCCCGAATGATGACGAAAGGCGGCGAGTGCGGTCTTATCAGTTACATCTTCAAAGACAACGGGCGCCGAAGGGTCGGTGATGCCAACAGTGCGACGCGAGGTGTAGGTGGTTGGCGCTCCGGTGGAAACTCCACCCATCGGTTGCTGAGACTCCGGCTTCTTAGGCGGCTCTTGCGCCAGTAGCGCAAACGGAAGCAGTAACAAAAGCGAGACTAACGATAAAAGCTTTTGGCGCATCGCTGTATTACTGAGCAGCGATGACAACGTAGTCTTTGCCGCTGTAGAGGCGCACACCACCCGCATCTGCAGCCATCGTCAACGGGCGAGGCCGTTTCAACCCTTTGTCGTTAGTGACCGGCACCGAGAGTAAATCTTTTCCGGAAAGATCCATCACAGTCATCTTTCCTTCGGTGGCAAAACCGAAACCGTAAGCGCCGGGCGGTAACGACTGGCCGTTGAGTGAAATCGCTGAATCCGTGATCAGGAAACCAACGTACTTCGCTCTCACATCGGCGGAGTAACCGGAGGTATCGACCAGACCGGAAATGACATAGCGATCTTTTCCGAAGCGTGCGGCCGCGGAATTGCGCATCTGGGTTGGCGCACTGAGGCCCTGAAAATAAAAACCAGTGGGAACAACGCGGGTCAGCTCGGCGCCGGCAAGGATTGCTGCGCGCTCCTGGGCCACCGCCGAGCCGGCGACCAGGAGCAGTGCCGCAATCAGAGAGAAATGTTTCAGCATACGTTTCATTAGATTCACCTCGCGGCACACAATACTCTCGGAACGTGCGCGAGGCAAATCAAAGCAATAGGTCCTATATGTCCTATAGGACCTATTTCTTCAAAGCGATCTCAACACGCTCAGCACCATGACCGATCCAAACCCGGCGTCCACTATCTGCAGTGAGCCAGATCTGCGAAAGGAAATATTCCTCGCCTTGCTTGCTGAAAACCAGACGCGCGACTGCGTTCGGATCGCTCGAGGTTTGCGTGACCGGCGCGTGTAGGATCACGGTCGACTTGCCGTCCTCGCTGCGAAGCGTCACAACATCGGCCGACATGCGCTTGATGTTATAGACACCCGCGTGCAGCGTAGTCTTCCCTGCGGAAAACTCGAATGGAATTTCAACCCTTGCCTTGCTCGGCGCCTGCCCCTGCGCGTTCACCATCGCCAACCCCAGGAACATACCGAAAATTGCAATCACTCTATAAATTTTGTTTTTCATAGAACCTCCTTCACGACTAAACGCGACAGTCGCGAAGAAAGGGGCTCAAAGGTTTTCACGCAAAGACGCAAAGACCGGACGCAAAGCCGCGAAGATGATTGTTATGGCTTCTTTGCGACTTTGCGTCTTCTCTTTGCGCCTTTGCGTGAAACTCCTCTATGCTCTTCAAGAGGTGTTGAAAGAGCCAGAAAACATCACGGATCTGCTCGTCAGCTACGGTCGCGGCGACAAGGAATCACTCGACAAGCTGATGCCCGTCGTTTACGACGAACTGCGACGCCAGGCGGCGCGTTATTTACGTCGAGAACAAGCCGGACACACGCTGCAAACCACCGCTCTCATACACGAGGCGTACGTGCGACTGGTGGATCAACGCAACGTGCAGTGGCAAAATCGAGCACACTTCTTCGGTATCGCGGCCCAGATGATGCGGCGCATTCTCGTCGATCACGCGCGGACTAAGAAGCGGGCCAAACGCGGCGGCTCTGACATCAAGGTTTCACTCGACGATGCTGCTGTTGCAGTAAAGGGTCAGGATCTGGATGTGGTTGCAGTTGACGAAGCACTCAGCCGTCTAGCGAAGATCGACGAACAACAGAGCCGCGTAGTCGAGTTGCGTTTCTTCAGCGGTTTGACGGTTGAGGAAACTGCGGAAGTGATGGGCATCTCGCCCGCGACGGTCAAACGCGATTGGAGCATGGCTAAAGCCTGGCTGCATCGCGAACTGAGCGGCGATAGATAGAATGAGCGATACCGACCCCCAACGCTGGCAACGTGTGAAAGAAATTTTCGATGGCGCACTCGCACGTCACGGCGCTGAACGTGAATCGTTTCTCGAACAGTGTTGCGAAGGCGATGCCGGCGTGCGCGAAGAAGTCGAATCGCTGCTCCGTTCGTATGAAGTCGCGGGCAGCTTTATGGAAGAACCCGCTCTCGCGCAGGCGGCCGGCGATCTTGCCGCCGAACAAAAGCTCACACCTGGCCAGCGAGTGAAGCACTACCAGATCGTAAATTTGATCGGTGAAGGTGGGATGGGTGAAGTCTATCTTGCCACCGATACTATCCTCGGTCGTCGTGTGGCGCTGAAAGTGCTGCCCACGTTT
Organism: Acidobacteriota bacterium; assembly: GCA_046733695.1. Lineage (GTDB taxonomy): Bacteria > Acidobacteriota > Blastocatellia > Pyrinomonadales > Pyrinomonadaceae > PSRF01. Next base: position 89,393 of record JBKPPU010000178.1, on the reverse strand, counting down.
GTCAGCAAGGATCCGGAACGACTGCGCCGCTTCACGCAGGAGGCACGCGCCTCCTCGAGACTCAGCCATCCGAATGTGTGCGTGGTCCATGAGGTGGGAGAGACTGACGACGGCCGTCCATTCATCGCGATGGAGTACGTCGAGGGTATGACCTTGCGGCAACGCATCAGAAGCCACGCGATGAAACTCGGGGACGTCCTCGACATCGCGATCCAGATCGCCGACGCACTCACAGCCGCACACGAATCCGGCATCGTTCATCGCGACATCAAACCGGAGAACATCGTCATTCGTCCCGAAGGTTACGTAAAGATCCTCGACTTCGGACTCGCAAAACTGATCGAACGCCATAAGGGTGCGACTACGACGACGATGCCGACACTCTTGTTCCACTCGTCGCCGGGCGTCGTCATCGGCACGGCTGCTTACATGTCGCCCGAACAGGCGCGCGGAGTTGCCGTCGATGAACGCACAGATATCTGGGGCCTCGGTGTCGTGCTTTACGAAATGGCTTCAGGCCGCGCACCGTTCACTGGTGAAACTCCGACCGACGTCGTGGTCGCAATCGTCGAGAGAGAGCAGCCACCGATTTCCGAACACGTCGAAGGCACGCCACCTGAGCTGGAACGCATCGTCAAAAAGGCTTTACGTAAGGATCGAAACGAGCGCTACCAGATCGTGAAAGAGATGGCCATCGATCTTCGCAGCCTGCGGAAAGAGATGGAAAAGAGCTCGATGCTGGAGCATTCCATCAATCCTGGAATGGGATCGCCGGCGAGTAGTGAATATGCGCGTGCTTCATCCGGACGAGATCGTAAGGTCGAGACCGATGAGTTAAAACACCTACCTACCGCTCTTCTCGAGAATGTTTTCGTACCCAACCGGACACGGCTCATTTGGGTAGCCGTCGCAATGCTCTTAGTGGGCGTGATCGTTGGTGCTTACAACTTGCGGACGCGGCGGAGTGAACCAAAGCTGCGCGTGCCCTTTGAACGCGTTGAAGTCACAAAACTCACGACCAACGGCAATGCGTTAATGGGTGCACTTTCGCCCGATGGCAAATACGTCGCCTACGTAACGGGCGAGGGTGGAAAAGAAAGCTTGTGGCTGCGACAGGTCGAGATTAACAACAACTCGCTGCGCATCGCGGCGCGCGACGGAAGATATCTCGGACTCGCATTCTCACCTGACGGCAACTACGTCTATTTTGGATACGCGGACGCCGGAAGCGACGATACCAGTCAAGTATTCAGGCTGCCGGTACTCGGAAGCGACGCGAACGCTATGCGAGTCGAATTGCACGAAGGACTCCCCACCCTGTCGCGCAATCGCAAACGACTGGCCTTTATTCGTTTTGATCGTGCTGCTCAAGCAGATTTGCTAATTGTCGCCAATGCGGATGGTAGCGACGAGAGGGTTATCGGAACTCGCAAATGGCCGCAGCGTTATGGTTGGGATGCTCTGTCGCGACCTGAATGGACAGCAGATGATCGAGTATTGATGTTACCGATCGTCAGCTCGGATCCTTCTTACACCGGGGACACGTCTGCCAATTACTCAGTAACCCTCTTCGAAAAGGATGTGGGCAACGGTGCGGAGCGTAGCATTCCGCTCGCGCCGCAAAAATTTGACGAAGTCGGCCGTGTCACAGTCCACGCGGACGGCGATGGCGTTATCATGCTCGCAAAAGCTCATGGTGCGGCATTCGTGCAGATCTGGCAGCTGTTTCGCGACGGATCGCAACGTACGGTCACCAATGATCTGAGTGATTATCGTGAACTGAGTTTACGCGCCGACGGCAGTGCGCTCATCACCGTTCAGACACAAACTCTCTCCCGACTCTGGCTGCTGCGCAAGAACGACGCCAAACCGGTTCCCATCGGTTCCGGCACGAGCCGCTACTATGATCTCGCGCTTGCTCCCGATAACAAGATTCTTTATGCATCGGACGCAAGCGGCATCGCCGACATATTCGAGATTACGCCAGGCGGAGGTGATGAGAAACCGTTGACGTCCGCGGGCGGGAGAAATTATGCGCCCGTAATCTCACCGGATAATCGTTACCTCGTCTTCCATTCAAATCGCACCGGTGTTTTTCAGATCTGGAGAGTTGATCGCGATGGCAGCAGACCGAAGCAGTTAACGTTTGAAACTACCGAAAGCACCTGGCCCACCTTTTCCCCGGATGGTAAATGGATTGTATTCCAGCATGCCGACCCGAATAATCCGTACAAGCTCTGGCGCATGTCGATCGATGGTGGAACGCCGGAACGGATTACTGACGGCATATCCATTCGACCGACAGTTTCGCCCGACGGGAAGTTGATTGCGTTTTGGCAAAGAGACGACTCGCAAAACTCTCGCTGGCGTCTGAAGGTGATCCGTTTCGAAGATGGTGCGACATTCAACATATTTGACGTCGCCCCAACGGTGCAGGTTCAATGGGACACGCCGTTGCGTTGGAGTCCGGATGGTAGCTACTTAACCTACATCAACCACGCGGGCGGCATCGATAACATCTGGGGACATCCAATCGCAGGCGGCACACCCAAGCAGCTAACAAATTTCGACGACGGCCGGATCTTTTCGTTCGACTGGGCGAAGGACGGCAGCCTCGTGGCCTCACGCGGGGTGATCACGAGTGATGTGGTTTTGATCAAGGATGCGGGCAGATAATAAAGAAGGGCGCCACCTTGGCGCCCAAATTCAGGAGAGACAAAAAATAAGATGGCAGAAACGAAGCGTGTCGGGGTTCTGACCGGTGGTGGTGATGCGCCCGGTTTGAATCCCGCGATTAAGGGTTTGGTTTATCGTGGCTCGGAACTCGGGCTCGAAGTAATCGGTTTATTCGATGGCTGGCGCAGTCTTATAAATCCGGCGCCTGAAGTGTTACCGCTCGATCGTGAAACGGTACGTCGTTGGGACCGCGATGGTGGCACCAATCTCGGTTCGTCGCGCACCAATCCTTTCAAGCAAGTCAATGAAGAAGGCGAAGCACAAGATCGATCTGACGAAGTAATTGAGAATATCGAACGTTTGAAACTTGATGCGCTAGTCGCGTGTGGCGGTGAAGACACACTCGGCGTTGCAGCGATCCTCGCACAAAGAGGAGTGCCGGTCGTCGGGGTGCCGAAAACAATTGACAAGGATCTCGCCGGTACAGACTACACACTCGGGTTTGACACCGCACTCAGGAACGTCACGGAAGTTATTGAATGATCTCGCACGCCTGCAGGTTCACACGGTTGGGTGCAGGTTGTTGAAGTGATGGGACGACATGCCGGCCATCTCGCGCTTTGGTCCGGCGTCGCGGGCCAGGCGCACATGATCCTGATTCCGGAACATCCGTTTCGCTACGAACGGGTTTTCCACTTGTTGAGCGCGCGGTTGGGTGAGTCGCATCTGAGCCGAGGTTTGTCGCGGAGTCCGCGGTACTCGGTCATCGTCGTTGCCGAAGGCGCGCGTGCAGAGGACGGCGAGATGGTGACGATTGATGACCGTCACGATGCGTTCGGCCACGTGCGACTCGGCGGAATCGGTGAAGTGCTGGCAAAGCGAATTGCGGCAGAGACTCCGTACGAAGCACGCGCGGTAGTGTTGGGACATCCGCAGCGAGGCGGAGCACCGAGTCCGATCGACCGGGTTATGGGAATGATGTTTGGCGCGAAAGCCGCGGAGGCAGTGGCTGATAATAGTGTCGGGAAGATGGTTTCCGCGCGCGGTGTCGCACCGGCGTGTGAGATCTCACTCGTCGAGCTTTCGGCCGTTCAGGGCGGATTAAATACCGTGGACGTCAGCACCTATTACGATACTGACCGTTACCATCTGAAGGGCTTAGGAATGTAGATCCGCGTTTTTATCCGCGTCACCCGCGTTTCGTAAAGGGATCGTCCTGTGTCAGGCGTTTGTGAACGCGCGCGACGAGATCTGGGATCGTCGGATCGTCGCTCGATTTGGGGATAATCTTCGGATCGGGCGCGATTACGGGTCGAATCATCTTCTGCTGTAGCTGTTCGCGCGCGTCCATCATCCAGCCAAAGCCACGGAAGATGTAGGTCAACAACGTTCGATCCGGTTCCTCAATCCCGAGCGCTTCCTGAACACACCACGCACCAAAATCCGTGTTCGCCGTCAGTCGCAACGGCGGACTGTCTTCCCTTCCCGGCTTGAGTACACCATTCACAAACGCCGTCAAATAAATCAAGCGCGCGATCGACAGTCTTTCAAACTGCCGCTCTGAGATACTCAACTGACCAGCATCGATCGCATTGAAAACCGGATCGATGTAGATTGCCGGGCGCGGATCCTGTTGCACCTGATTTCCCCGGCCAGCCGCCGCGATCTCGGGATGACCAAACGTCGGCAAACCTCCCGTCAACATCTTCTCGCGAATTCGCGCACTGCGTTGCTCGGCAGTCAAGGGCTCGAGTTCCTGAACAAAGTCTGACATATCGTGAATCGCACCGAAGTGTCGTGCACCATCGAGTGCCATCTGAGATGCGATAAAGAAGTCGGCCACTGAGAACGTGTGCAAGGTCGCCATGTAGCGCGCCACCATGCTCGACCCAGCCGAGCCATGGTGAATCTGAATCGTGCCCATACGTTCCAGTATCACTCTCTCGTGCTCGTTCGCATGATGACCAAGAATCAGACTGTACGAAACCTGAAATGCGTTTCTCTTTTCCTTTGATTCCTCGTCGATGAATTTGCGCGTGGAGGCAACAAGCTGGTCTTCCGAAACCTGCGGATTGATCATCAGGAGATGATTCATGTAGGCGGAAACGCCACCCACGGCGACGTTCGCCATGTGAAAAGTAATCATCTCGATGAGCAACGACTCCGGATCGCGCTCGTCATGTATGCCTCGATCCTGGTGTTCCTCGCGTCCGAGTTTCGCTTTGCCGAGAATTCCAAAGTGGTGCATCGCCACTTCCGGACCGAGTCCTGGAAACTTCCTGACAAACGCCGCTACATCTTCGATCAAAGAACCGGATAGACTCTGAAAATATTTTTGGTTTATGAAATCAGCGAGATCTTCGGTATCTCCCGGCGCGCCGAATAGTCCCGTAAAAATGACTTCAAATGGACCAACCTTGCCGCCCACGATGTCTGATTCGGGAACTGTGCCGCGGATTGTGAAGGATCTGATATCGAGAGTTATCTGGGTTCCGTTACAATCAACCGGTGTATGATGTAGCACTGGATTGGCGATGATGGCGGTTGAGGCGGGCATGGTTGCGAAGTAGCCAAGCGTTGTGGCTATCTGTTTTTCACCCAGTTCTTCCGCTCTGGCGGTGGCCTGTTTTACGGGATTATAGTCGGGCGCCGCGGGCATCACCGCGAATGTCTTGTCAGTCGAAGCTTCTTCCATGAGCAAACGATCCTTCAGTTTTGGTCTAAGAATAGCGATTATTGCTCGTGGCAACAACTCCTCTGTGCAACAGAGAAGAATTGTGGACTAATCGCGCTAGTCAAAGTATATTTACGCCGCTCCAATTTGCGACTGCAATTTTTTCTCACTTAGTTAATCACCGAATAAGCGCCAAATACAGCGAAAGACTTTTGATATGCCAACCGCCTCACTAATAGCTACTTTACTCAATCCTCCTTCCCCGGACGGAGCAGAGTTGACTGCGCTGGACGATCGGGTGGAGTGGTTGGAAGTACGCGCGGATTTATTGGGCGACATCGATCCTGATTGGTTGCGGAGCCATTTCAAAGGGCGCTTGCTGTATGCCTTGCGAACGAACCACGACTCGCTGAATCGACTGCAACGATTGAAGACGGCGGCTCGCTCTTACGATCGTGTCGAACTCGAAGAGACGGATCTTTCCGAAGAACTACTGAACCTCGTACCAGCCGAAAAGCGTCTGCTGTCGTGGTATGGCAGTGTTGACGATTTGTCAGAGCTAAGGGTTAGGTTTGCGCGCCTTGCATCTGTTCCTGCCGGTGTCTACAAGATTGTTATTAATGCGACGACGATCGCCGAAGAATTTCTGCCGCTCTCTTTGCTGAAGTCGCTGAATCGTGACGACACGATCGCGTTCTCGAGTGGTCCGCTCGGATTCTGGAATCGACTGGTGGCGCTGCACGTCGGCGCGCCCGCAATCTTTGGACTTGTGTCGGGAGGGTCCATTGCAACCATGGAGCCGGCAATCGGCAAACTGATCGCCGATTACGGTCTTCCGGAAGTAAACCTCGCGAAAGAGTTGTTTGCCATCATTGGGAACCCGATTTTTCATTCGCTTTCGCCGCGTTTGCACAATGCTTCTTATTGGGCCATGAACCATCCCGCGTTGTTTCTGCCTTTGCGAGTGGAGTCGTTTGCGGAGTTCTGGCGCGAGTTTGTGGTTTCGCGAAGACTCGACGAGTTTGGGATACCGATCAATGGAATGACTGTAGCTTCGCCTCATAAAGAAGAAGCAGTGTTGACGGCGAAGCAGGTCAGTGAAAGAGCGCGACAGGCTGAATCAGCGAACATACTTGTCAGAAACAATGGTTGGTGGATCGCCGATACTACTGATCCCGATGTGATCTACACGGCCAGTCGCGATCGGAGCGTGGAAGTAAAAGAGAAACAGGCTGCGGTCATCGGCTGTGGCGGTGCTGGACGTGCGATTGCTGCGGCGTTAGTTGAATCGGGCGCCGGCGTAACGTTGATAAATCGTGGCGCCGAGCGAGGTGAGCATGCCGCCGCGTTACTGGGATTGCCTTACATACCCTTGCGCGATTTTAGTGCTGAGGGGTATGACATTGTCGTGAATGCCACGCCCGTGGGACGCGATACGGATGAAGTTCCGTTTGAGCTTGAGACGATGGATGACGATGCCGTTGTGATCGATCTGGTTTACGGAGCGCGTCCGACGCCGCTCGTTGGAACCACGCGCGCGCGGCAGCAAGTCACGATCGACGGTCGCGACGTTTTGGTCGCTCAGGTCCGTCATCAATTTCGCCTGATGACCGGCAAAGAAATGTCTATCCACAGATTACACAGATTGATTTGAAATCTGTGTAATCTGTGGATGGAAGCTGTTTCTTCTGACGATGATCACTACCGAGTCAAATACCGAGCAGCGGGAATTGATCGATCGCATCAGTGTGCTTGCGCGCGAGAACTTCGCGCCGCGTGCCGCTGAGTACGACCGGACCGCGAGCTTCCCAACCGAAGACTTCGAAGACCTTTTCGAATCGGGCCTGCTCGCCCCCGTCATCCCGAAAGACCACGGCGGTCATGGCCTCGGCCCGTACACGGGCGACGTCTTCACGCTCTGGATGATGACCAGGGAAATCGCACGCGCCGATCTGTCGCTCGCGCGCTGCTGGGAAGGTCACGTGAACTCGCTCGTCCTGCTCGACGGCATGGCCACCGAAGAGCAAAAGACTCGCTGGTTCAAAGGCGTCGTCGAACGCGGTGAAAAGTGGGTCGCATGGAGCGGCGAACCGCAGGCTCGCAAACCCGACGAGCCCATTCGCTTCGGCACCACTGTTGAAAAAGTTGACGGCGGTTATATCGTCGACGGAAACAAAGCCTTCGCAACGAGCGCGGGCGGCGCACAGTGGGCCATACTTCTCGTCAACACCGCTGGACCAGGCGGCGTTCGTCACGCAGACGTTGCGAATCTCGATTCAGTGTTGATGATGGCGTGCAACCTCTCCGATCCGAGCGTCGAGATCGACACGTCCTGGTGGGATCCAATCGGAATGCGCGCGACTGCCAGCCATCTGGTGCACTTTCGTCGCACCTTCATTCCCGACGACGACCTGATCGGTTATCCGGGCCAATATCTGAAAGAAGGCTGGCAAACCTGTTTCATTCCTCATTACGCCGCTACTTTTCTCGGCGCCGCCGAAGCTGCTTACGACTACGCACTAAACTACACACGTGCGCAAAACAAGCTTCACGATCCGTACGTGCAACACCACATAGGCCAGATGTCTGTGAACGTCGAAACCGGCCATCTGTGGTTAAGACACGTCGCTCGTCTGTGGGAAACGGGCAAATATCTCGAAGCGCAACTCGGAGGCAGCCGCGCGCGCCACGTCATGGAACATCTCGCGGAAGACACAGTGAAACAGGCAATCAGGGCGTGTGGTGCGCGCAGTCTGATCCGCCCCAGCGCCCTCGAACGCGTCTATCGAGATCTGTCTTTCTATGTTCGTCACGATAACGACGATCAGATTCTTGCAACGATTGGTAAGTCGATACTAGGACTAACTCACGATCCGTCTTTCTACAAACCATAGGTGCAACATGGTCACGGGGAAACGCCGGTATAATCTCGAAATCTGGGCACTCGGCTTCGGCTTCTATTTATACTACACGCCTTACAGTGGTCTAACAAAAGCACTTTCAACCGGCCTTTTCACAAGCACTCATGGACCAGTTAAAGGAACGGTGTTGTTACCCGTCTCTGCGATTGCGACCGTCGTAGGCATGCTTGGATTTATCACCGCGATGCGCTGGTGGAAGTACGCCGGCCGGCGTGAATTCTTCGGCGTTAAGGTTCCGTTCCCGCGTCGCCTGACTTTTCTCTCGGGCGTGTGCATGGCGACAATCATGGGAACCACCACACTCGCGTTTACTTTTGGCGGTCTCTCGATCGTGCTCGTGCTGGTTCTGCTGCGCGGCGGGACACTGATCATCGCACCGATCGTGGATTACATTGTCGGGCGGCGTGTCCGCTGGTTTTCATGGACCGCGATGCTTGTCAGCCTGGCTGCAGTGCTGGTCGTGCTGCGCGATTCCTCGAACTACACGCTCACGATCGCTGCGATCATCGATGTGGCAGCTTATCTCGCAGCGTATTTTTTCAAGCTGCAGTTTATGAGTCGTCTCGCGAAGTCGGGTGAACGAACGGCAACGCTGCGCTACTTCGTCGAGGAGCAGATGGTTGCGTCGCCCCTCCTCGTGGCTGTTCTTGTGGTTTTGGCACTGATCGGCTCCGGCGACGTGATGATGGGATTTCGCACCGGGCTGACAACATTCGTCACGACACCGGGCGCCGTGTTTGCCGCGATGGTGGGTCTCTTTTATGCCGCACTCTGCGTCTGCACGACTTTGATCTTTCTCGATCGACGTGAAAACACGTTCTGCGTGCCGATGCACTGCGGCTCGAGCATGCTGTCGGGATTTACTGCCACTGCACTGCTGGCTTACTTCTACAATCAGAGTTCGCCAACTTTTGCGCAGAACGTCAGTGCCGGCTTCATCATCATCGCGCTCGGGTTTCTGTCGCCACTCCATCACTTCAATCGAGTTCTCGCGAAGGTCAAACGTTTCTTCGGCTTTGCACCACAGCTCGCGCAACCACAGCGACTGTTTCTCTTTGTGTGCAGTGGCAATACCTGCCGTTCGCCGATGGCCGCCGCAATTGCGAATGCCGAAATAGCCACCCGACTCGGTATTCCATTCAAGGCGCTTGAAACCGTGAACGTCCGCGCGCTCAGTGCCGGTGTGTCTGCAAGAGTTGGGGCACCAATCACACAGGAGGCAGCAGAGGTTCTGCAATCGTTGAGTGTGCCGGTCCAACCACACGCGGCACGTAATCTAACACCCGCGTTAGCGGCCGAAGCCGAAATGATCTTCTGCATGACGAGTGCCGTTCGCAAAGCCGTGATCGACATGCTGCCGAGTGTTGAAGGCAAAACTTACTGTCTGAGCGAAGAAGCCGACGTCCCCGATCCAATCGGCAAAGGAATGGCCGCCTACGTTGATTGCGCGCGCCAGATCCAGCGTCTGGTTCAACTGCGATTTGATGAGTTGAAATTAGTCGCACAAGCGTAGTTTGGTGTTGATTTGCAGACAGGATTGCAGGATGTTTCAAGATGGACAAGATAAAATCCTGTAAATCCTGAGACATCTTGTTAATCCTGTCCAATGAAACTGATCGTATCTCACCTGGAGGCCGTGCGAACGTACGTCACGCGTGAGCTGTACTACATCCAGCACGATCTGATCACAAACCATGGCTGGAGACATATCGAAGCCAATGCGCTCTGGCACGGGAGCGGTTCGCTGGAGCACAAGTTACGCATCGCGCTCGGCGAACTACCGGAGCTGATCATCTTTTGGGAAGCTTACGAACTCGTTTACCGGCATTGTCGCGAGATGCAGGGCCTGAAGTGCCGCAAGTTTTTCTTCGCGGACGATCTGCACTGGTGGAACCGGCGCATGCGCGAAATGAAGGTGATTGTATTCGGCGTGTCGGATGCGATTCTGAGTCCGTATGTCTATGGTTGGACCAGTTTGTTTCCCGAGCTTGCGCGGAAACGAACGGTGTGGGTGCCGCACTCGGCTTCATCCGATTTCATATTGCCGTTCAACGAAGACGCGGAGAACGCAATCTTCCTGAGTGGCGCGATGAACGAAGCGTATCCGTTGCGCCAGCGAATGTTGGAGTTACACCGCGAAGGCTCATATGCGATCCGGTATCACCGGCACCCCGGTTATTATTCCGGTTACGATTACGAGCGAGACGCAAGAATAGGTCGTGGTTACGCCGAGAAGATTGGCCAGTGCCGGGTTGGGTTTGCTGATAGTGTTTTCCCGTATGCGTACCTGGTCGCGAAGTTTTTCGAGATTCCCGCGACTGGCGCCTTGCTGCTGGCCGACGACACGGTTAGCGAACCTCTCGAGAGGCTCGGCTTTATCCCCAGTCGCCATTACGTGCCGGTGTCGCACAAGAACCTGAAGTCGCAAATCGAGTACGTGCTTTCGGAAAGCAACCACGACGAGTTGGACCAGATCAGACGAAACGGCTACGCTCTTGTTCATCAGCAACATCAGACCGGCGATCGGGCCCGATTCATAAACGCAGTTTGCGCCGCTTAACTTATGCGAGTACTACTTTCCTCAGATCACGAATATCCGGCTGCAAACGGGCACGGTAGTGGTTTGCACCCAAAGGCCTTCCCTTCCGGCTCCGGCTACATCCTTCACGATTTGCTGGCAAAGGGTCTGGCCGAACTGGGCCATGAAGTCTCTTACCTGGTACGGCGCTTACGTGAGAATTTCTCCGCTGCGTCAGTTCCGAATGGGATCAAATTGGTCTTCGAGCCGGATTTTCACGCGGATGTTTTGCATACGATTTCCGGAAGAGATGCAGCGCTGATCGAGGAGTGGGAAGCGCGTGCAAAACCTTGGATCGCGACGTGTCACATGGACGAACAGACGCGCGGACGCGAACGTGCACACTCCACGCGAAATTGGATCTTCGTGTCGCAGACACTCGCTCAACTGCACGGGCGCGATCGATACGTGTGGAACGGTGTCGATCCGAGCGAATACATCTACAGCGAGACAAAAGACGATTACTTCCTGTTCATGTCGACCATGGATTGGGGCACGAAGAAAGGTTTGGACATCGTACTTTCGATGGCGAAGCAACTCGGACTCAAGCTCGTCGTCGCCGGGACCGGTGAGAGTTACGAAAGAATCGCGCAGGTGCAGGAGATGTGTCGTACTGTTGGCGCGCGATATGTGGGCGATGTTCGTGGCAAGGAGAAAGCGGAGTTGCTCGCTGGCGCGAAGGGTTTTCTCTTTCCGACGAAGCTCGACGAAGCATTCGGGTTAGGAATGGTGGAAGCGCTCATCTCAGGCACACCGGTGATCTGTAGTGACCGTGGCGCGTGTCCCGAGATCATCACGCCGGAAGTCGGGTTTGTTTGTCGTACAGACGACGATTACGTCACCGCCATCGACAAGATCACCAATCTCGATCCGCGCGCGTGTCGCGAGAAAGCCATGCGCGACTACCACTATCACACCATGGCCCGCAATTACGTCCGCGAATACGAAATCGAGACCGCCAGCGTCACCCGCACTGCCAGGGCGTAAACATGAACGACATCATCCAGGGGCTGTGGGTTGGTAATGAGCTTTCCTTGATGGAGCAGTTGTCGATTGCGTCGTTTTTGCGAAATGGGCATGAATATCATCTCTACGTCTATGAGGACGTGAAGAACATTCCCTTCGGAACGACGATCAAAGACGGCAACGAGATCCTTCCTGCATCGCGAATCTTTCAGTACAAGCAGCAGGCGAGTTATGCGGGGTTCTCGAATTTCTTTCGTTACAAGCTGGTGCTTGAACGCGGTGGATGGTGGGTCGACACCGACACGATTTGTTTGAAGCCTTTCGATTTCGAGTCGGAGTACGTCTTCTCGAGTGAGTTCGCGATGGGAGAGGAGTTCATTAACAGTGGTATCTTCAAGGCGCCGGCTGGTAGTGACGTGATGAGTTACGCGTGGCGCGTTTGTGAAGCGAAAGATCCGAAAGCGATTGTCTGGGGTGAGACTGGCCCACGATTGATGGCGGCAGCAGTGCGAGAGTTTTCGCTGGAAAGGTACAAGCAGGCTGCGGAGGTGTTTTGTCCGATTGGCTATGCTGACTGGCACAAAGTGCTCGAGCCCGACGCGGATCTACAGATCAGTGACCGGACGTATGCGATTCATCTTTGGAACGAACGTTGGCGCGCGGCGGGACAGGATAAAAATGCGGCGTACCCGGAGAACTGTCTCTACGAGGCCCTGAAGCGAAGATACTTGGACACGGTCAGAACCACCTCGCGGTAGCGGGTGGGTGCGCAGCCTTATTTCGAATGGAGCCTACGGCGTACCCACCCGCTGCCGCGAGGTGGTTCTGACTGTGTCCAAGCAGATCCCGAGTTGCCAGAAGAAGAAGGTCCAGATGTCGGTGTAACGATCGATGGTTCGGCTCGCCAAGGGGCTACCTCGATGGCCTGCCTGCTTCTCTTCACGCAGGAGAATCGGGTTTGTAGAGACATTGGAAGCCATCCAAGCGGCGTGCATTTTGTAGCTGTGCCATGGTGCGACGCGGTCGTCGTTGTCGGGAACCACGGTGAGTATCGCAGGGGCTTCGATCTTTTCGGGCAGTGTGTGATACGGGCTGTATTGCATCAGGAACTGGAGGTCATTCGAATCTTCAGGTGAACCATAGTCTGCCACCCAGTGTTGCCCCCCATGTGCGGTATGAAAGCGAGCCAGGTCAGTCACTGGCGCACCGGCGACGACCGCCTTCCACAGATCCGGCCGCTGCACCGCAACAGCAGTCACTGACAAACCGCCATTACTCCACCCGAAGCAACCGAGTCTCGAAGCCTGCGTGTATCCTTCGGCAACCAGCCACTCGCCAGCCGCGATAAAATCGTCGAAAACGTTTTGCTTTTTCTCACGCATCCCGGCCCGGTGCCATGCTTCACCAAACTCTCCTCCACCTCGCGCATTGACGACTGCATAGATTCCGCCGCGTTCAAGAAACGGAACCACGTGTGCCGCAAAGGTCGGCAGCAGGTTGACACCAAAACCACCGTAGCCATGGATCACAACCGCATTCTTGCCATCGCGGGCGAGATCTTTCCGGTGAACCAGAAACATCGGTATCGGTGTCTCGTCGCGCGATTGAAACCAAACCTGTTCGAGCTCAAACCCGTCCGTAGCAAATGGCACTTCGTGTTGATGAAAGACTGTGTACTCGAGCGTTTCGAGCTCCAAGCGATACACACCCTTCGGCGTCAGGAACGACGAAAACGAAAACAACAACTCTTCCGAGCTTCCGCTCAGTGAATCGATACTGCCGATACCGGGCAGTTCGATTTGCTTCACAAACTTTCCTGCCAGGTCATACACGCGCAGTCGTGACGAGACGTTCTCGATCGACTCGACAAACAGGTAGTCTCCCGCAGTAACCCAGGCTCTGAGCGGAGACGATTCTGCTGCGATAACTGTAGTAACAGTGAACTCAACGTCCGCGAGTTTGATGGCAATGATCTTGCCCAACGGCGCTTCGTGATCTGTCTGAATGTAGAGCGTGTCTCGATGGAATGAGGCGGCGCTTATAAACGCGTCGATTCCGTGAATGACGGGAACGAAGCCACGCTGCGGATACTCTCGATCCAGAAGATAGACTTCAGAAGACGGCGCTGCGCCCGATACATCCTGGACCAGCAGGATCAGGTAGCGGCCGTCGTGCGAAATCTGTGGATATAGCGTCTGCTCTCGCCTTAGTGATTCGCCAAACGCAAGGCGATCGTCGTGCCAATCATCACCAAGCTGATGGAAGTAGAGTTTATGATTGAACCGCGTCTCACTGGCGGGCACGTCGTCAGGGCAGCGCGTGTAGTAAAAGCCGCTGTTATCAGGTAACCACGCGACGCGGTTTTTAGTGTGCCATGTGTGGGCCACCGGATTTACATCGCCCGGAATAATGTCCGGCAGAGCTTTCCTGTCGTCGACCCGACAGACGTGAAGCGACATGTTCGAGCTTCCCGACGAAGTCAGACGATATGCGATCAGCCTGCCGTCCGGTGATGGATGCGTGTCCATCAATGCGATCGTGCCGTCCGGACTCAGCTCGTTTGGATCAAGCAACAGCCGAGGTGCGCTTCGAATTGTGTTCTGGTAATAGAGAGACGAGAGTTCGTCGTTGCTCGAACGCTGCCGAAAGAAATATCGATTTCCGGCTTTCGTGAAATTGGCTACCGCCTGAGTGCGCAACAACTCCCCCAAGCGCCGGCGAATATCTTCGCGAGCCGGCACGGACGAGAGTTGTGACATCGCATACTCATGCTGTGCCTGCACCCAGCTTCGTAAGGCGGGCGTCTCATCTTCCATCCAGCGATACTGGTCAACTGCTTTCACAATTATTTACAATCACACTCTCAGTCAATAGTTCTATCCACAGATTACACCGATTACACAGATTCTATGCCACGAAACAAGTTGCGTATTGATCATCAGGTCCCGATCACTTCGCTGGAAAGTTTTTCCAGTTCGTATTCGGAGATTCCCATTGATAGAAATGATCCGCGCGGAAGCGAGCCGCTGGTGCCACTGGAGTCAGTCGGCGTCGCGTACGAAAGCTATTACGCAAAGACAGACGGCAACAATCCGCCATTTTGCAGAACCATCGAGGGCAGCCGCCCGGACATCTGGTTGCGAAAGTCGGTGGCTGAGAAGCTTGCCCGCGTCAATGAACTTCTCCGACCATTCGAAGCGGAGCTGTTCGTGCTCGATGGTCATCGTACTGTTGCCTGCCAGCAGGGCTTGTGGGATTTCTTTTACAGCAAAGCGAAAGAGGAGATCCCAAACGGCAGCGACGAAGAATATCGCGCCTGGGCGCGCCAGTACATCGTAGATCCGGCCGCATTCGATGAGGCTGATTCCCGCACCTGGCCGGCGCATACGAATGGCGCGGCAATCGATCTCACGTTGCGCGATTCAGTAACGAAGGAATTGCTCGACATGGGCGCGCAGTTCGAAGTCGACAGCGACACTGCAGCGGGGGTTGGAGATTACTTCGAACGGCAACTGGCAGCCGGCCACATCAACGAAGACGATGTCAGACTACAGAACCGCCGCCTTTTGAATTGGGCCATGACGCAGGAAGGATTACTCAACGAAACGGCCAAAGTCTTTTGGCACTACGACTGGGGCAACCAGATTTACGTAAGAGCCAGTCGAGCGCTTCTCAAAGATCCTCCACAGGCTGCGTGGTATGGTTACATTCAGCCTCATGAGTAACTCGCAAACTACGTCTTTATACCGCATAGACGAGCTGCCGTTTGATCCGAACTCAGAGATCTTTCGGCACTATCCCGCCCTCAAGCTCGGCGTTACTGCGAGTGTTCGCCATTATGGCCGGTTGCTCCTTCCGCTGTTGAAGAAAATAATCGCAAATGACTCAGAACTCACCGGCTGGATATTGACGTCACAACCGCTCGCGGCCGAAACACCCGCTGCGGCAAATCTGTTGTGTTGGGAGTTGTTCGATTTATACAACAGAGAGCCAAATCCCGGGGAGATCTCCGTGATCGATCTCCAATACGATAACGAGGGTACCGCATCGATCGACTATGCCAGGATGGAAGTTGCAGACCGCGTGAAAGAACGCGAGCGATTACACCGGCGGCTGGTTCCTCATACTGGTTTTCACGGACGACCCGTAGTATTCATCAACGACATCTGCGTCACCGGCACACAACAACGCGCACTCCAGGAATACTTTGACAGCATCGGAGCTGTGGCAGTGAGATGGCTGTACTTAATAATCGTCGATCCGGAAATCGGTAAAGCGCAGCCCGAGCTGGAGTGGCAAATCAACTTCGCTCCATTCGAAGAGCTGTTACGACTGGTGACGCGCGAAGAGATTCAGTTCACGGGCAAATGCGTGCTAAAGCTGATGCAATTGGACGTCGCGGAATTTGATCAGATCTTGCGTGAGCTTAGTAGCGAGCGAAGAGCACAACTGCTCGAACTAGCGGTACGGAATGGGTTTCACCGGATGGAAAAATTTCGTAAGAACGTCGAGTTGATCACGCAGATGAACGCGGATTAGATCCGCGTTCATCCGCGTACTTCGAACTTACTTGTGCTTCATGGTACTAACGTTGGTCGAAACCTCCACGAGCTGCATCATTCCGCGGTCTTCGTGGTCCAGGAAGTGGCAATGGAGCACGTACTTGCCGGTGAAATCCGCAAACTTCGTCAATATCTTCACATAGCCTCCCGGGGGAATCGCGAAATTATCCCACCAGATCCATGGACGCGGCAGCTTAACGGCAGGATTGTTACCCTTGAATTTCATTTCCACAACCTGAAACGGATTGATGTGGATGTGGAAAGGATGCGGGAGACCACCATCATTGTCGTTATACAGAGTCCACAATTCCGTCCCCCCGAGTAGCATTTCCTGATCGACGTCGCCATCGAATTGCTTTCCGTCTATCGTGTGTCGCATCGGAATCGGATAAGCGGGAGACGGCGATGGGTACGGAGTTGGGTTACTGGCAAAGTGGAGATCCCGACTGACCTTAACGTCTGAAAACTTGAGGTCGGCAAGGAATTTAGGCTGCTCCGGAAATTCCTCCTTCTTCGGGAATGGCATCGGTTGGTCAATCGGCTTAACGTTCGGATCTTGTCTGACGTCGACAATCAAAAACGTAACGCCCGCAAATTTCACTGGGTACTGGCCCGGTTTGGACGGCGCCAGTACGAGCAGATCGATGCGATTTCCCGGAGCCAAACTACCGAAAGGAGCTACGGCCCTCGCAGGGACTGGGAACGACGCATTGGTAACGTTGGGATTGTAGTTGTCCCGGTGAAACTGCACGCCATCCTGAGCGGTTTGCACCCACTTGAGATCGGTTGGCGTGCTAATCGACATGGACTGGTTATAACAAGCATTAATCACGCGCCAGAACTGCATTTCGTTCGGGTTCATGTGCAGAAGCGGCGTCCATTGCCCATTCACGACAACCAGATCGGAAGGCTGCTTCACGTTTGCAGCACGAAGCTCAGGCATGACCGTCCCGTACGTCTGGCATACCAACACCTGTTCTTTGGTGTAGAACTTTTTCAGCTTACCGTCATAACCTTCGGGACTTTCGTCCTCAATGATTAGAGCGCCGGCCAGACCATTAGCCAGATTCAAGGCAGTCGAGCCATGCTTGTGAGAGTGATACCAGTGCGTGCCCGGCGCCTGGCCCATGACCGGGCTAGGACTTCCATCTTTGTATTCCGTGATCGTGAAGCAGTTAGGGAAACCGCCCATGTAATACTGCGGCAGCTCATAGGCCTTCATTGCCATCTCGTTTTGCGGCCACAACTGTTCGTCGTGTGGTAACACAGGTGGCCCACCCCCACCCGCTGGTGGCGATTGACCATGCCACGGCGTGGTGTTGTCGTAGTTGATCAGTAGTTTCTTTTGCGAGTCTTGCCACGACTGTGGCCAGTCATTCCACTCGAGGATTTGTTTGCCCTGCTCGCAACCTGCAAATACCTCGGCGAAATCAGCTTTTACCGTGTCCTCGTTTACGACCGGTTTGCCATAGGAGTCTCGCGGTGAAGGATGAATATTCAGCAGCACGTTGTCGGCTACGCCACTCGGACTGACATGGGTACCATGAAAGTGCAAATTCATCGAACCGGAAGCGTGATAGCAGTTCGGTGGGATTTCAAAACTTGGTTTACCGGGGTAAGTGTTCCCGATGCCTTCAGTAGTAGCTTGATCGCAAGCTGCGTCTAACTTTTCGGCAACGTCAAAGTTCTCGGGGAATTTACTCGGGTCAACGTGGTTCAGCAGTGTGATTTGAACTCTGTCACCCAATTTCGCTCGCAGCGTTGGTCCGGGACTCGGCACTTTTGGATTGGGCGGCCAAATTGTCGTGTTGGTCTTCGGATCGACCGCTGCGATGTAGCGCATCCGTCCAGTGCTGGGAGCACAATTTGGTCCCGTATAGCTCTTGGTTTCATCGAGAATTTTCAGGATAGTATTCAAAACTTTTCCATCGCTCTCGATCTCTTTAATGGTTTGAAGCGGCTGGGGGTTGGGACATGCCATCGCTGGAAACGCCATTCCAGCCCAACCGTTAGTGGCAAAGCGCGGCAGCATCGAGAAGAGCGCCAGACCACCCGCAACGGCCATTGTTTTCGTCAGAAAATCTCGCCGAGTAAATCCCGACTGACCGGTAATGTCGTAAGCCTCATTGCGATCTGCTTCGCCCGCTTGATCCGTGAAGACTGTCTCATCTGACATAGGGGGACCCTCCTCAACTTTAGGGTTATTTGAAATTTTCATGGGACCTTCACCCAACTCCGGCTAGCGAGTTTTCGTGGTGCTACCGAACGCGCCTTTCTTCGTACCAGCACCGAAGCTGCCTTTCTTCGTGCTACCACCGAAGCCGCCTTTCTTCGTCTGCTTACCGAAGCCACCTTTCTTTGTTTTCTTACCGAAGGCGCCTTTCTTCTTTCGAGACTTAACAATGATTGTCCCAGTTTCGCCTGGATGAAGGTTGCAGACGTAAGGGATCGTTTTTGGCACACCAAAGGAAACCTGAGATGATGGCGAGTTAGGCGCGATCTGGAATTGCATAAACCCATCTTTGGGGCCACTCTTGGGCGCCGGCCAATGAGCTTGTGTCGGGTCGCTGTTGAACCAGAATACGCTGTCGTTTACGACTACCGTCTGCGAACTTGGATTGAACGTCGCAGGCTGGCCCGCCTTGATTTCGATCCGAAATATGGACATCGAAGATCCTCCTGTAAGTCTGCGTAAGGTGGAGCGGTTAGGAAGCAAGGAGTTGTAAAGCGGCGGCAGTCTATCACAGAGATCGATAGCTGCAAACATTTTTATGATCAAAAAATGACACTTTGTAACTCGTGTCGGATCTTTAAAGTACAGACGCGACATAACTCTTATGCTAACGACAAATTTGTAGATTTAAAATCGCTATTGATGGTATCGTCACGGCGATCATGGTCGTGAAAATCAATCGCTGAATCGTAGTTGAACGAACATAGGGGGTACTCAACATATGGAATCCTCACATACGGTCGCTGATGTCCGGTTGCTGGTACTCGACATCGACGGGACAATTGGGAACAAATCTAATTGCATTCGTGATTCCGTAGCGCGGGCCATTCAATCAGCCCAAAGTTGCGGGGTGGCGATAGCTATTGCTACCGGTCGATCCTACCGGTGTTCCCTGCACGCCTATGATTTCATCGGCTCCGACGTACCCTTAATCTGTTACGAAGGTGCATTGATTCGGGAACCGAATACCGGAGTCATTCACCGTCACTGGCCCGTACAAACTCGCGTCGCGGCACAACTGCTGGAACATATCGAACTATTGAACCTGAGCGATCGACTTTCAGTTCTCTTTCATATTCAGGACAATCTGTACGTCTCGAATCTCAATGACGCTTCAATGAAGTATTTCGAAGGCTCGGGAGTGGAACCGATCGTTGTCAGTGATATGCGCCAACTTCTAAATCGGCCAACTTCGAAAGTCGTGGTGCTAAGCACTGATGCTCATGACATTGCACGACTCTCGAGCCAATTAAGGAATTCTCACAGCGGAATTCGGGTAAGACAGGACAACTCAATAACGCTGCTCGAAGCATACCACCCAGCCGTAAACAAGCGATCGGCTGTGAGCTATCTGGCTGAGGAAATCATGTCGCTGCGACCCGAAAACGTGATGGCCGTCGGCGACGACTTCAACGATATCGGAATGCTTCGATATGCAGGCATCGGCGTCGCCATGGAACAGGCGCCCATCGCAGTAAGAGCGTATGCTGACTGGGTAACCACAACCATCGAAAAAGACGGCGTCGCAAGAGCAATCGAAAAATGGATCCTTCGGTAAGTCTAATCGGCAGCGTTCTCATATCGCATGTCATCCGTCCAACACTCCTCCACGACCTGCGCGTATTCCTCGAGCCGTACGCCGTTGCACTTCGAAACTTGACCGGGGTGTAACCCATAAACTAATTCCACAGTCGGCAAGTTGTGGATTTTCAGACCCGCTTTAACCGCTCTCAACCAAAGCCCAAGATCCTGTGCGATGCGATAAGCGGGATAGCCGCCCAGTCTCAGCACTGCCTGCGGTCGAAACATCACAGTTGGATGGTTGAGAAAAAAGATCTGGGAGTTTGTTCGTTGGTGTTCGATGATGTCGTTCGTGACTTGCTCCGGATGTCTGGTTGGTGAATATTTCCGACCGGTTTCCCACTCGATGCCCTGGGATTGGGTTCCGAGGAATGCGACGTCCGGGTGAGCCTGCATGTAGGCGAATTGACGCTCTAAACGCGTCGGCAGCATCTTGTCGTCCGAGTCCATGCGGGCAATCAGTTTTCCGCGACATCGTTTCAATCCCACATTAAGAGCGCCAGTGATGCCTTCGTTTTCAGCGAGTCGTATGAGAACAACTCTCGGATCGCCGGCGATGCGATCGATTTCGGCGATGGTTTCGGGTTCGCGCGATCCATCATCCACGAGAACGAGTTCCCATCCGCGAAACGTTTGCGCCTTTATCGATTCCCAGCACTCTTTTAAATAAGCGACTGGTGTATCGAATACCGGCATCAGTATCGAGACTTCACAGGCCAGTGATGCCGAGAAGGCCGCACTATGAGCAGCGGTATGGTTGTCACCTTCATGATTGTTCACAACCCATTGGCGTCCTTTTTCTCCTGCGGCTGACCGTGCGTCCGCATTATCCAGCTCACGAAGACGGGCAAGGAGTTCGGTATCTTCATTCGCGTACAACGGCACAGTGCCGCAGTTGTACCTGAGACCGCCGAGGTCACGAGCGATTACGGGCAACGCTGTTGCCATCGCCTCCAGTGCTGAATAGGAACCGGTTTCGCTTTGCGCTGTGTCGGTGGGAATTAAAACAGCGTCGAGATCACGCAGGGCTGAAGGCATCTGGCTGGGATTCACGTCGCCTGCAAACTCGACCCACGGCAGATTCGCAAGCTTCTGCTTCACGAATCGCTGGTATCCGGTGTCGAGTCCGTGCCCAATGAAGCGAATCCGCCACGGACCCGGTTCATATTTCAGGAGCGCGTCGATGAAGGAGCGTGGAACCTTATCCTCGTGCAGCCGGCCCGCAATACCGCACACAAGACCATCATGCTTTCGGTCTGTTGGGTGAAACTTAGTAGTATCGATCTGCAACGGCAACACGTTGAACGGTAACTCGCGCCACTCGGAATGAATTTCGTCTGAGTCGAAATTGGAAAAGACCATCGCGGGTCTGGCGTGTTGTGGCGGTGGCTCTCGCAATGAATTCGTGCAATGCAGAATCCAGACCTGAGGGCAGCCGGTCGTGATCCTGTTCCTCTCGCTCGGTTCGTAATGCACCAGCAAATCAGGCTCGAGAGTTTCGACCAGATTTAATATTTGTGAACGTCCCAATTTTGAATGGACTGTTGCGCCCGTGAACTCGAACGGCCCGCGCTCACCGAGCGTTAAAATGTGCGTATCCCAGCGATGGGCTTCATCCGAACACCACAAGTCGAGCATGCGTTGAGCGCCACCAACGGTCAGGTCCCACGGCATGAGATGGATTAATCGTGGGCGGCCGTCTCGTGGCCAAAGTTCGGTGAGAGGTTCTAACAACGCGGCCATTTCTCGCTCAATACTCCTTTGTTCGTAAAACTTGTGCCCAGCTCAATACGGCGACGAAGTTTGTTTCCCCACCACTCCTCGGCCCGCTGTTCGGGAAGGCTGCGCACCCACCTGCTACCGCGAGGTGGTTCTGACTGTATCCAGGCAACGGACCGTATGCTATCGACCCATTTGTCGATGAGCGGGCTCAGCGATTTTTCATGCTTGCACCAAACGGGCCAAAAGTCCGGGTACATCTCGATCAAGTCTGACCATAGACCGTAAAGCTGCGCGCGCTCGCTGGTTGTGAGAGGAACTGGTAATGCATTCGGAAGTCCCCGCAAAATATGGTGGCCGCCGACCTCTTGATACAGCGTTGCAACACCCTGGCTGATCGACTCTGCGGCAGCTAACCCGAAGCCCTCGGTAATACTCGGCAGAACCGTACATGCAGCGTTGCGCATAGCAACGAGCAACTCCTGCTGGCTGAGCCACGGCAGCCAATAAATATTTCGAGTCTCAATTGCCTGTTCAGCGGGCCGGTGCACTGCAACACACGCGATATTGTAAGCTCGTAGCCGTTCGGCAGTCGCCGCGAAAAAACCAAACCCTTTGTCCACCGTAGGACGTCCTGGAAAAAGGACGTATGGTGAAGGCACGTTTTTAAGCGCCTCCAAATTTGACCCTGGCGAATCGTTCGGCACTTCTGCAAGGCATCCCGTGGATTCAACCGTGAGCACTCGATTTTCAGCTGCAGCAGTCGTGAGTGCTTTCTGCAATTCTCTGAGCCGGTCGGGCCATTCGAACTCCCGCGCATCCTTCAAAATACCCGTACTCGTGACGACGAGGTCGGCCATCATTACGGCAGACGCGAGCAGGGATGGGGATGGAAAGATCCGGCGTTGCTCTTTCGACAAGTCACTGATTGAAGGATCGAAAAGACTATGAAGCCAGAAGATGGTTGGCTCAACGTGCCGCTTTTCGCCGCGTAGAATAATGAACATCGCGCCCTCTGCGCTATGAGCAATCACCGCATCCGAGTCTTCGAGCGCCTCCAGTGCAAGACGACTAAATTCAAGCGACTGCGGCACTCGCGGAGCACTACGAAATTCAGATCGCATCTTCAACAAGATCGGCTTCAACAAAGGCGACAAGTCGTTCCCAGGTTGAGTATCGAGCCAATCCGGTAAGAGAACTCTGGTTTCGATCCCGAGCGCAGTTAGCTGATCCGCTAAGCGTCGAATTGCGTACGCAGTCCCGCCACGGGTGTGAAACGGGTGCAACTCCCACGAGATCATCGTAACCGCTTTCACTAACGTCTCTCTCTTCTACTTCTCTATCCACAGATTACACAGATTTCTATAAAATCAATCTGTGTAATCTGTGGATAAAAGGATCTCAATTGACTAACCACTGTGATGACGATCTAACTTTTTTTGCATTGACTTATAAAAACTACGACGCCACCGAGGAATGTCTGCGCGACCTGCGAGCTCATTATTCAGCGAGCCGCGTTATATTGAGATCTGACGGCGATTCGGATCCGCGTCTTCCCATTCTCGCCGAGCATCACAAGGTCGACTTTCGCGAAGAGTCGCAGTTATTTGGGATCGAGAATGGTGGCGCGGTCATCGAACGCATGCTCGAACTTTTTTTCGAAAAGCCGACTCGATACTTATTCAAGATCGATCCCGACACTGTGATTCATCGTCGCTTCCGTTACCTGCCAACTCGTAACGGATTGTTTGGAACACTCCAGGGGCGGCTGACGCATCCTTCCATCCAGGGCGGCTGCCTCGGGTTAACACAGGATGCTGCCCAACAGATCCTGAGTTCGAACCTGTTGCGAGACAGTCGCTTGAAAGAACCGCAAAACTTCGTCAGCGATTCACCTTACTTCGTTCGCATGGCCCATCGCGCGAACCGTTGCGGGTTAGCCAGCTTTGACTGGATCATGCCCTGGGTCGCCCGTGAATTGGGAATTCCCATTTTTGCGTTCGCCGAAGTCAACAGCGGTTGGAAAATGCCGCCTCCAAATCTTAACCACCGTTTCGCGGTGAGCCATCCTCGGGGCGTACTTACGAGATGAAACTTTCAACCGACGATAAAGTTGCAGTCCTGGAGTGGCGAGCGTGGAAGGGCTTCCTGCTGAATCACGTCCTGCGCGAGAAAGCGGTGCAAATCGAAGTCGATCCATTCCGCGAATTGCCGTCCGAAGAATTCGATCGCATCTGTGATTCATTCACGACCGTTTGCTTCCAGATCAATCTCTCAGTTCGCAGTCGGCTACCACTGCGAATCCGCGACCTTACTGATCGTTTCAAAGAACGTGGTATCTACGTTGTCAACGGACTCGTGCAGGACATTCGCAAGTCGACTCTCCATGCACACCTTGAAGCCATCGGGCTCAACTCGCCAAGGGCAACGCAGGCCGGCGCTGCTGACGAAATGCTGTTCGTGAAAACCAACCTTAATTATGGTGGCGACTTAGAGCGGTGGTTACCACCGGAGAGTATTGCCGCCGGGGGCCTCGAGCACCTGGTGTCACCCGTCATCAGAGGAGCCTATTACTATCAAACCCTCGAGCGAAAAATGCTTCACGCCGGCATGTGGACCGACCCCGCCATCGTAATCGAAAAGTACGTCACGAATAGCGAGAACACATTTTACCGTGTCTACTTTTCCGGCCAACAGGTCATCATCGTCAAAGCATTTGCTCCGGGAGTTATCAAGAAACTATCGAGCGACCCGCGCGATACAAACTACGTGACGGACCTCGAACACATGAAGGCTGGTAAAGACCGTCTGGGGATCAGCGCAACGTTAAAGCGGGACGTCACCACATTTGTCGACAAGACGCCGGTGGAGTTTGGCTGCATCGACATCGTGCATGACGGCAACGATAACCACTACATCATCGATCTCAACTTGACACCTTACGCTGGCAACAGAGGTCCCGAAAAGTTTTTGATCGACTTTCTTCGTAAGGGAATCACGAACACAACTGAACGCAAGCTCACTAAAGGAATCGATTCACCAATGGCTGCTTTTTAATTTTGGTCCTTTTCAGCAGGCAGTTGAAAATAGTCGCTGGCCTTTGCTGCTTCAGGTACTTCCCCCGGCTGTAGAGGTCTATCGAAAACCTCCACGCTGAAGTTCTCTTCCAGCGGCGCGTTCCAGATACGCGTGGACAGGTTCACTTTGAAGATGCGAAACGATTTGATGTCTTCCTTGGTCGTCTCATTCGTTTCGAGACGATCGGAGAGATCATAGAACTCTCGCGGGACGAAATCCGGCCGCAGATTAATGTTCACAGTCTTCACGCCGTCGCTGACCCACCATTCATACTTCATCTGGCTATTGCACTTCATTTCGCAGCCTTCGGCGAGAATGGTCTTGTAGCGATCGCGACTAGCGGTGCCCGTCACGTATTCGATCGTATCTTTCACCCCCGGACCAGGATGACCAGTGACGATATAGAGGTTATCGCGGGACCACAGTTCATCTTTCGAGAGAGCCTTCGCGGCGACTTGCATCGCGCGAAAGCCGACTGCGGTACCCCACCACAACGATCCCGGATGTTGACAGATGGCCCCGTTGTAATCTAATTCCAGAACTTCTCCCTTGTCCTTGATGCGAATCGTGACGCCTTCTGCCGCTTTGATCCCGTTGTCTGACATTCGATTTTCCTCCGTTAACAAATCCTTGGTAGTTGTTCGCCGACGAGCATGTCGACGATGCGACGCCCGCCGAAAACAGTCTGCATCACGACACGACCGGGACGGTGATCATTCACCTCACCGATCTTCGCACTATCTTTGCCAAGCGGATGCGACTTGAGCGCCTCGAGTGCGGTTTCGGCATCTTCCGGCGGAACCACGCAGACGACCTTGCCTTCGTTTGCGAGATACAGTGGATCGAGACCGAGAATCTCGCAGAAGCCTTTGACTTCGCTGCGTATCGGCGTGCGGTCTTCGTAGATCTCGATGCCGACCTGTGATGCTTCGGCGATTTCGTTCAAGACAGTGGCGAGTCCTCCACGAGTGGCATCGCGCAGGAAGCGTGTATGAGGAACAGCCGACAACAACGTATCGATCAGACCGTGCAGCGAAGCACAATCACTCTCGATCGGTGTGCTCAACTGCATGTCGCCGCGAGCATTGAGAATCGCTGCGCCGTGATCTCCCAACAGTCCGTTGACAAGTATCACGTCTCCGGGCCTGGCTTTGTCGACGCCGAGGTCAAGACCTTCGCGAATGACACCGACGCCGGCCGTGTTGATAAACAGCTTGTCGCACGCGCCCCGTTCGACAACCTTGGTATCGCCGGTCACGACTCTTACGCCGGCTTCCAGAGCCGTCTTCGCCATTGTCTGCGACACCGCGCGCAATGTTTCGACGGGCAGGCCTTCTTCAATAATCACCGAGCACGATAGATAGAGTGGTATTGCGCCACCGACCGCGAGGTCGTTAACCGTGCCGCAGATCGCGATCTTGCCGATGTTGCCGCCGGGAAAATCGAGTGGCTTGACGACGTAGGAATCCGTCGTGAAAGCAAGTCGATCGCCGAGTGCGGCGAGGGACGCGAGACTAAATCTTGCCTGATCTTCCAGCGGCGCCTGACCTTCGCTGTCAAACACCTCGACGAAGATGTCGTCGATCAGATCATGCATCGCCTTGCCGCCGCCGCCGTGTGCGAGCGTGACGTTTGGAACCTTCACTTTGCCGCGGCGCCGTGGCTTGTTGCCGTTGTTCGTGACCATTTCTGCAACGCTACTCATACCATCTCCTCAACCATCGCCCTGGTATCGTGAATTTTTTCAATGTCGCCGTATTGATAGTAGGCCGAGCAGGCGCCTTCCGATGAAACCATGAGGGCGCCAAGTGGAGTTTCCGGAGTGCACTCTCGACCAAAGACTTTGCAGTCCCATGGCTTGATGACGCCCTTCAGCACTTCGCCGCACTGACATGACTTGGGATCGGCAATCTTGAGTGCCGGAACGGAGAATCTGCGTTCCGCGTCAAACTGGGCGTATTCATTACGGACGCGAACTCCCGAATGATCGATCGAGCCGAGCCCACGCCATTCAAAAAACTCTCTGAGTTCGAAGACCCTGCCGATCGCGTCGAGTGCCGGGGTGTTGCCGCCGTCCGGAACGACGCGTTTGTACTGGTTCTCGATCTCCGAACGACCTTCGGCGATCTGTTTGAGCACCATCCAGATGCCGTGCAGGATATCGAGTGGCTCAAAACCCGCGATCACCAACGGCTTCTTGTAGTGTTCGGCGATAAAACGGTAGGACGAATTGCCGATCACCATGCTGACGTGGCCTGGACCGAGGAATCCGTCCAACTGCAGATCCGGCGAGTCGAGTATGGCCTTGATCGTGGGGATGATCGTGATGTGATTGCAGAATAGCGAGAAGTTTGTGACGCCTTCTGCTTTCGCTCTCAGCACGGTGAATGCGGTGCTGGGCATGGTTGTCTCGAAGCCGAGTGCGAAGAAGACGACCTGCCGATCAGGGTTCTCTTTCGCGAGTCGCAGAGCGTCGAGAGGTGAATAGACCATGCGGACGTCGGCGCCATTTGCTTTAGCCTGCAGCAGGCTTTCCTTCGAGCCGGGCACGCGCATCGCGTCGCCGAAGGTGGTGAAGATCATGCCGGGCATGTGCGCCAGGGCCACGCAGTCGTCAACGCGTCCCATGGGCAACACGCAAACCGGGCAGCCGGGACCGTGGATCAATTCGATTCCATCCGGCAGCATCGTCTCGACGCCGTATCGGAAGATGGCGTGTGTGTGGCCGCCGCAGACTTCCATGATGTAGATGGGGCTGGTGCCCGTGCGCGCGTTTCGGATTTGGGGGACAAGAACGCGAATTTCTTCGAGCAGAAACTTCGCTTTCTCAGGGTCACGGAACTCATCGACGTATTTCATGTTTGTCTTCTTTCGTGTGGTGTTTAGCTTTGCCTTAAAAATCAGAGCTCGTTCTTGGATACAGTCAGTACCACCTCGCGGTAGCGGGTGGGTACGCCGTAGGCTCGCTGAGATTAAGAACGCTGCGCGGCACCCACCCGCTACCGCGAGGTGGTACTGACTGTATCCAAGTGCGAAGTGCGATTCATGATTGCGTAACGGCTAAGGAGCCGCGGTCGTCGGCCAGCAGTGTGTGAACCAGGTCCCAGAGGATGTGGTAGATGATCACGTGGCATTCCTGCACACGATGAATGCTATCGGTTTCGACGACGAGGCAGTGGTCCAAACCCAGCTTCGCCATCTCGCCACCACTCATCCCCGCCAGGCCGATGGTTGTTACACCCATCTCCTTTGCTTTCGCAAAAGCCTTCACAAGGTTGTCCGAATTGCCGCTGGTCGAGAGTCCGACTAACCCATCCCCTGCCCGTGCCTGAGCAATCACCTGGCGGACAAACACATGCTGAAAGCCGACGTCGTTGGCCACGGCGCTCATCATCGTCCGGTCCGCAGTCAGATCGATTGCAGTCAGCGCGACGCGGCCGGCAGTGACCGGGTGCAGAAACTCGACCGCAACATGCGCTGCGTCGCAACTCGATCCACCGTTGCCCATCGTGAACAGCCGTCCGTTGCGACGATAAACATCCGCAATTGCACCTGCCACAGCGACAACTTTCTGTCCATTCTTGGCAAAGAAATCGTCAACCACCGTGTGATGATGAGCTGCCTTCTGCGTCACTGACTCGAGCAAAGCAGAATTCATCGACAACGGATCTTGCTTCTTGCCGTGCAGGAACGGGTAAAGCCCCGCCAGATTTGGATCTTCAGCCACAGTCATCTCGATTAAGCCACAGCTACAGTTTCAGGAATTTCTGAAGGTGGACTCGACGCCGATTCCTTCATCGCGAGTAGCTCCGCTTGAACTTCGCCGAGCTCTCTCAAAACCTTCAACGTGGCCTCTGCCTCATCCTCGTTGATCAGGCTCATGGCAAAGCCGACATGGACCAGCGCCCAGTGACCTACACAACGCTCGACGGGAAAGTACTCGTCAACAACACAGTCCAAACTGACTTCTCGTTGGACGCCACTAACATCGACGAGCGCCATCTTCCGACTAGCATCGGTGATCTTAATTATCTGTCCAGGGATTCCAAGACACATCGCTTACTCCTTACCGTTAATTTGAACGCTCGATATGGCGGGCTGCGGCGATAGCAGCCTGTCCCAACGCGAGCCCACCGTCGTTGGTTGGGACTTTGCCGTGTAAAAGACAACTCAGACCATCTGCCTTGAGTAACCGCACGACTTCTTCCAACAAGAGCTTATTCTGAAAACAGCCGCCCGTAAGCGCTACTGTATTCAGCGAGGTCATGCCCCGAATGTGCGCGACCATGTCGCGAATAGCCTTCGCGAGCCCGCGATGAAAGCGCGCTGCGATTTGGCCAAGCGGAGCCTTTCGACCAAGATCCTCCAGCAACGCGTACCACATCGGAAATGATTCGAGGTGGAGCAGGCCGCCGTCTGGTTCTGTAATCGCGAAGCTATACGGTTCTACGTCTGATGACCAGCGCTCGGCTAACGCTTCCAACTCCATCGCGCCCTGACCTTCGAAGAGTGCATGGTCCGCACATAATCCCAAAGCTGCTGCAACTGCATCAAAGAGCCGTCCACACGAACTGGCGAGCGGTACGTTGATTCCTCGTTCCAGCATGCGATCGACTGTCGAGAGCGGCTTAGTCAGCAGGTAGCGATAAAGGTCCAGTGAAGAAAACTTTTCGCTGAACTCAGTCCATCCTATCCCCGCAACCAGATGCGCATAAGTGTTACGCCACGGTTCGCGAATCGCCTGCACGCCGCCCACCATCGAAACGGGCTTGAAGGTCGCCATGCGACGGTAGCCGCGATAATCAGCCAGCAGAAACTCACCGCCCCAGATCGTGTTGTCTGCTCCAAAACCGAGTCCGTCAATCGCGATTCCAAGGACCGGCGGAGCATCCAGCGCGACTCCGTTTTCAACCATACAACTCGCTACGTGCGCATAATGATGCTGAACTTCTAGCAGCGGTACGTTGCTTTCTGCCGCGCGCTGTCTGGCGAGTTTCGCGGACAGATATTCCGGGTGCATGTCCGCAACCAGCAAGCGCGGCTCGTGATCGTAAATCCGCGAATAGAGATGCAGGTTCTTCTGGTAATCCTCAAACGTCGAAACATCTTCCAGATCACCCTGGTGCTGCGAGAGAATCGCCGCCCCGCCCTTCACGAGGCAGAAGGTCGCTTTCAATTCACCACCGAACGCCAGCAGATCCGGTGCTCCTGCAAAGCCGGGCGGTAACGGCACCGCACTCGGCGCATAACCGCGGGCACGCCGGATCAGCGAAGGCTTACCGGCAGCTATTCGCACGACGGAATCATCAATCCGGTTTGCGATCTCGCGATTGTGCATCAGCATGGCATCGGCGATGTTATGCAGCCCACGCCGCGCAACGTCGAGACTCGTAACCTGAGGTTCGTCCGAGATGTTGCCGCTCGTCATCACAAGAGGTCGATCGATCTGCCGTGTGATCAATAAGTGCAGCGGCGTATAAGGCAGCATAAACCCGATCGAATTCAGACCCGGTGCAATCCCATCCGGCAGCTTCTCACCATCGGCCTTGAGCAAAACAATCGGCGCCTCAGGACTCTGTAACAGGTTCGCCTCGGCTGCATTCACCTTGCAGTACCGGCGAATCACTGCGAGATCCTTCGCCATCACCGCAAACGGCTTTCCGTACCGGTGCTTTCGCTGCCGCAGACGCTGCACGGCTTCGGCATCAGTCGCATCACAAGCGAGGTGAAATCCACCCAGACCGCGAATCGCGACTATGGCCCCACTCTTCAGCAAATCGATCACCGCATCCAGAGGAGCGGTTCCGTTCCCATTCACATGAGCCGTGTTCATTCGTTCCAACCAGATCGTCGGCCCACAGGTCGGACAGGCAATCGGTTGTGCATGAAAGCGACGGTCGGCGGGGTCTCGATACTCATCACGACAGAGCTCGCACATCGGGAAGTCGGCCATCGTCGTGTTAACACGATCGTAGGGCACCTCTTTGACGATGGAGAAACGTGGTCCACAATGGGTGCAATTAGCGAACGCGTAACGATACCGTCGTTCCTTCGGGTCAAGCACTTCTTCGAAACAGGCGGCGCAAATCGCAGCATCCGCAGTCACGCGCGTGCGGTTCTCTCCATTCACACTCTCGGCAATGCGGAAGTCTGCGAAGTCCCTGAGCGATAAGACCTGCGTCTCGACGTCCTCGATCTGCGAGAGTGGCGGCGCTTCAGTGTGCAAACGAGTAAGAAACTGTGAGATGGCGCCGGAATTTCCGGTGGTTCGGATCAAGACTCCATGCCCGTCATTAAAGACTTCGCCAACCAGTCCTGCGTCGCGAGCGAGACGCCAGACAGTCGGCCGGAAGCCAACGCCCTGGACTGTTCCGCGGACACGGATTTCGACAGTTTGCCGAAGCTCCATCATCTGACCCTGTGACTAAAATCTCTTGTCTATGCTGCTTGAGCCCCGAAGGAGTCGATAGTGGCTTTTAAGCGACGTCCCACACGGACTCGCGTCTCTTTAAGATTTTCCAACAGCGGTACAACGACTCGAACAACTTGCAGTGGTGATTCCGGCGACGTAAACGCGACACGGTAAATCGGTTCCTGTAAAACCAGTCGCAGTCGCTCGATCACAGCATCGAGTTTCTGTTCCTGTGTGCCTGCTGCGCCGAGATCCGGAATGTCGTTGAACTGCATTTGCTGACGCGAATCGCTCACGCCCCGCATGTGGTGCCGCACCAGTTCTACCTCGTGTTCGTGATCATCCGACGCCGTTGGCACCTTGCGTCCGCCATGGATAAACGCCGCGCGGCTCTGCGCTGCTTCGGTCACAGCTCGCACTACAGCTCTGTCACGATCCAGATCGCAGGCCCAACCTCCGTTGAATGACTTGCGGCTCGGATTGTTCAAATCGAACAGGAAAGCAGCGAAGAATGGCATTCCATAATCGTTAGGAATCGTGCGAACTTTCAACTGCAGGCCATTCCGCTCAGCGCGCTCGACAATCTCACGCACCTCGTCTGGCAGACTCTTCGGCTCGACTAACTTCGATGCGACGCGAAGGAATTCAAACGACCAGATGTCGCGTTCGATCAGTTCCAACAGACCCTGAATCGTCGCCTCAGCGAGCGTGTTTCCGGATGCCAGTCCATTTGTCGACGAACCGAAGAGCGACTGTCCCACGTCGGGCGCGGGATAGTAGATGAGTTCAGCAGGAACAACGCATTCGTCATCGCTCTCGAGGTTTCGCACTGCAGCAAGCAACAATGGATCATCGAGGTCCACTTCGCACTGAGCGAGCGGAACGAAATCAAGAATCGCGTCGTCTCCGCGTTCGTGTCCGGCAACTTCTCGTGCAGTTCCCCAGCGAGTTGAAATATCTCCTACCCCAGGTTCGGCAAAATAAAACTCAATCGCTTCCATATAGGCCCCAACCTCGGCATCGACGGGCCGGAGCCCTTTGCCGAAAGTGAAAGCCTCGCCGCGCGCTTGCGGTCGGACACTGATGAATACCGGCACACCCAGGACATCGAGGTCGGTGATATCCGTGACCTCGCTTATGCCAGCAGTTGCGGCCAACTGCCTGGCATAAAGCAAGGTCGTCTCGGGCGCTATACTGCGCATGCCGCAAGCACTACTTGAAACCATGGATCGATCCGAGCGAAAAGGGAAACCAGCCCTTGCCGCAGGAATGTTAAGGATTGGTGTGTGGAAATACGCGGGCTTTAGCCGTCGATATCATCTCCACAGTGAGCTCCCGCCGCGATAGTTCCGATGAATCCATCGACATCGCCATCGTCGTCGCCGCAGTGCGCTCCAGTTACCATGGGACGATTGTTCAACAGGCGAGCCAGGGATTCCCGATCTAACGCGATGGATACTGTGTTCTTCGTCATATTCTTTCTCCTTAGTCTAAGGTTGGGTTAGGGCCGCATTGTACGAATAGAGGCTATCGTTCACGTGCACCGTCAACGGAATTGATCTAAAACACCGCTTGTATAACCGCTTGATTTGGGGTGTGGAGGACCCCGAGATCCCCTTCACTCCTTCTGTAAGGAACTCAACTGAAAGAACGAAGAGGAGTTTGTAGCGAGCGCAGTCTACCACAGCTTCGGATAGTTGCAAGCACTCTTTCTACAAGATGCTGTCGTGCGGCTTTTGCACAAAAGAGTTCTGAATCCCGCCCACGGCAGTGGGCGGATCATTCAAGTCCTTTCTATAAACCCAAACACTCAACCAACGTTGCAAGTCCGACCTATTCATCAAGCAAGATAAATAGAAAGGACTTGAAGTATCCGCCCACTGCCGTGAGGCGGGATTAGAATGTGTTTTTGGAATCGGCTATAGAAAGGACTTGAACGATCCGCCCACTGCCGTGGGCGGGATTTAGGACTTTTTGTGCAATGCGTTGTCGTGAAGCAACTTGTCCCATGCCGACAAGGATTCCTCGAGCGAAAATCGATCGACAACTTCCCTCGCCCGTTTCGCCATCGCTGCCCTTTTTTGGTCGTCACGCATGAGGGTTGCCATGTCTCGCGCGAGCGCAGGGATCGTGTCGTTGGAGATCATTCCGTCTATGCGATCGCGCACGAGTGAACGGATGGTGGTTCCGGCCTCGGTGGCGACAACAGGAACACCGCACGCCATTGCTTCCCAGATAGAATTACCAAATCCTTCGACCCATGAGGTCGAGACGAAAAGATCTGCGCCGCGCAGAACGTTGTAGGGATTTTTGGTGAAGCCGAGGAGATGAATGCGACCGGGCGCAAGCTTCTCGATGATATTGGCAACAGTGGCGCGCATCGGGCCGTCGCCATAAATCTCGAAGTCCCAGGCAGGAAAGCTTTCGGCAATACTCGCGAATGCGTAGACACTCAAATCCGGTCGCTTATCCGCTGACAGACGCGCTAGCGACACGAGTCGACGACGGTGGCCGTTGTGTTGGAAAGACACCTCGCTCGGAGGAATCAGCGGATTCGAAATCCTCACAACCTGCACGTCGTACTTCGAAAACCAACCAGCGCTCTCGGCATGTGGTGTCACAACGAAACGTGCTCGCGGCAACAACGCCGCCCGCACCGTTTGCCACCATCCAATCGACACACGCGTAGCATCCGTGTGCTCACACGCAATCACCGGCACACCACCCTGGTGCATCGCGACGAGGACACGCAGGTTCGTGATGTCCATGTGCGACACGACGACGTCAGGTTTTTGGGCAAGAATACGGTGCCGCAACACAGCGAAGTACGTGATGTCCTTCGTGAGTTGCTGCTCGCAGCCGGCTTTTTGCAGACCGCGTTGTATCGCTTCGATCGCGGCTGGATTCAGTTCCTCTTTGCGCGGCAACCGGGGCCAGTCAAGGCTACGCCGTTGCACGCGCGAGTCGATCGCGTATGCAGGCGTAGCAGTGTGATAGACGGTAAGAATCGTGACGTGATGACCGCGTTCGACCCAACAATTGGCAAGGTTGATGCAAACTCGTTCGGCTCCTCCACCACCGAGGCCACCGATAACGAGAGTGATACGCATAGTTAGTCGTTTGGATAAGCAGCGACGACGTCGAGCATGACGAGCGCTCCGGCAGGCAGCGCGTCGACGGCGAAAGCAGTGCGCGCCGGGAGTGGTGTCACGCCGCGACCCGGTAACCATGCAGCGTAGATGGCGTCGACGGATTTGAAGTTTTTGATGTCAGTCAGGAGGAGAGTGACCTTAACGATGTCTGCGGGCGTGCAACCGGCGGCGTTCAGGACGGCGTCGATGTTAGACAGCATGCGGCGTGTTTGTGCTTCGAGACCTTCTTCGAGTTCGCCGGTCTCGGGATCGCGACCGGTTTGTCCAGTGAGGAAGACGAGATCGCCGGTGCGGATTGCCTGGGAGTGTGTGCCGATAGATGGAGGCGCGGCGTTTGTTGCGATTCTAATCTTATTTGGCATTCGTGTTAACTGAGTCAGTTTTTAGACAGGATTACAGGATGAACATGATTGACAGAATAAATCTTGTTCATTCTGTTTAATCCTGTAATCCTGTCAAAGGTTTTATCTTCGACCAGAGCCAGTGGCCCTGTGCTCGGGGGCAGAGTTTCTGTTCCCACAGATCCAGAAGGTTACGCCTGATGCGTGCGATTTTTTGTTGGTCGAGTAGTAACCGGCTTGCTTCCTGCGCGAAGCGATATGGATCGGAACAGAAGACGCAATGAATACCGTCTTCGAGAATCACGTCCTCGCGGATCGGCCACTCTTTGCCCATCGGCCGCGTAATCGGCACGACACCCGCGCGGATGTATTCAATAAGTCGATGCGTTAGATAGCCGCTGCCGCGCCACTCGAAACCGATCTGCGAGTCCCAGAGCTCCGCAGTGTAGTCCGTGGCACTCGTCAGTCCTGCGCGTGCCTGGTGGCCGAGTTGAGTCAACAGTTTGATCTGGCTCACGATGCAGGAGCGCGCTTTCATCCACTCAGCATCTCTGCCCCAGTGATAATCGTAGTTGATACGCATGCGAGCAGTGACGGCGATACTCCGCCTTCGCGTTAGCAAGTCCGCGGGACGGGGCACGTCTGCGGCGCAAGGATAGCCCGCGCTGATCGTGCCGTTCGGGTAGTCAACTCCACCACACCACTGGTATTTCAAAACTATTGCCGGTCGCAATTCCCTGATGCGTTGCAGCGTCGAACCTCCATCATCCCACCGCGATTCGAGGTCCGCATCATCGAACGGGTCGACGACGGCAACTACACGCTTGTTCACGACAATCGCGAGCGGCGGAATTTCATTGTTCTCGACGACGGAGAGTTCATCTACTTCCCGCAACCACGGCAGTATCTCGAGCGGACGCGAACCACCGCTGCATCTATAAGTCGGGTTAACTTCGAGCTGAACCTTCTCCGGCATCGATTCTCTCCGCTTCCAGCGGGATCCTGAAGTGTACCCGTACTGGTTCACCGCTGAGCGAAGCGAGGTCCAGTACCTCGGCTTTTAGGCCGGGATAGATGATTTGCACGACCACGACATTCGAAGGATCGTCAAAATCGAGATCGAAATAGTGAAACTCCGTGATGTTTGAGGCATAGATCCAGAGACTGTTCTGAGAACGAATCCAGTTTGCAAAGCCCTCGCTCTCCATGGGCTCCGTGCGAATCTCGACCGGCACTTCCGACAGGATCTGCTTCGTCAAATCAAAGTTCGCGAAAACATTCTGCCAGCTTTGTTCATACGGTCGCTTCGTCGAACCACGTGCACGAGGCAGGCAGCCTTGCTGTTTGAGACGAATGTTTTCCTGCACAAAATGCTCTTGCTCGTTCGTGATTTCGTAGTCGCCCTTCGTGAGGCGCTCCAGAAAATGCCGACCGTCGCGACTGGTAGTGAGCACGCGATGGATAATTTGAAAATAGGTGACGGCGGTGGGGTTGATGTCGAAGATCGTGATCGACTTTGGTTTCCATAACGGAATCAGATTCAGGCCGTAGAGTCCGCCGACAACGCTGATCATGTGAATGTCTTCGCGTCGCTCGGGCGCAACTGACTCGTAGTGATTGCGAATCGTCTGAAACTCTTTGAACGAGCCGTCCTGATGTCCATCGTCCGTGCCGTAGAACACGTTTTCAGGATGGTCGTGATACATCTCCCGGTTGAAAGCTCTCGGTGCTTCTGTTGCCATTGTCTTCTTTCTTACATGATGAGGTTAGAATCAATTTCCCAGACTGGTTTATAGAGTCGATTGTACTGTAAGCGCTTACTCCACTCATCCCTCAGCGTTGCAGATGATTCCGAGTTGCTGTAGTTGATGCGAATCGTTTGCGCAATGAAGTCGAGTGCGTCCTCGACGACTAATGTTTCCGGATGACGGACGGTGATGTAGCCGTCACCAGTGTAGGTAAACGCTCTCACTGCTCCTGGTCGCGGCAGCCGTACTTCAGCTATCGCCTCTCCCAATTTTCTTTCGACCTTCTCGAATCCGTTCACGCTTTCGACTGTCCCCGATCCGGCGCCATGAAGAAAGATTGTTCCGACTGCGAATTTGCGCGTCCACGGATCATCGAAACATCCATCCAGCGTTGCCCTGGCCCAGGCCAGATAGGGATCCATGTCATGTGCAAATCCAAGCATCGGGGCGATTCGCGCGCCTGCGGGCCGGAGGGTGGCGTCGGTGAAGCAAACGCGTCCACTTGTCATGAATGCTTCCATGTGCGTCATCGCATCGCCGACCGACAAAGCGCGGACTGCGTCGAGTCCCTGGGCGATCAATGGTTGATAGATGTCATCGCTGATGTCGCGAGGCATTACGCAGGCCCACTGAATCGCGGGGTTTTGAATCGCTCCAAGAATTGATGGGTAATAGCAACAGATCGAATAGAAGCGTGGCTCGTTGGCTATCGTGATCGTGTCGATGCTGTATTCCTTACCGCTGAGATGCTCTTCGACGAGCAGTGGGTGCGCGGGTGAAGGATTGGTGAGTTCGAGTGCGAGGTTCAGTTCTGAATCGTCGCCAATGGTCCAGGTGGCGAGTCCGCCGCTGCCGTGGGGTGGCTTCAAAATTATTGGATAACCTAGCTCGTGAGCGAAGTTTCGCGCTTGTGCTGCGTCTGTGCAAACCTGACTTCGAGCCGTGCCGATTCCAGCTTCTCTGAGAGTCGCGATCAAAGACGACTTGTTGAGCGCGCGACGAACAGTGGCGACGCTCATTCCTTCGAGACCGAGTGCTTCGACGGTTAGAGCTACTGGCTCCAGCAACGTTTCGTAGGTTGTGACAATTCTGTTTGGCGGGCCGTGCTTTTGCTGCAACTGTTTAGCGGCTTCGAGCAGTTGATCCAGGTTATGCGTGTCTGCAACGTAAACTACTTCGCGAAAGTTGCCAGTCTCCACGGCCTGCTCGCAAATGCCGAACAGTTCTACGTCGTCGAGCCTCGTGATGGCGCGCGCGCTGCGCAGGCTCTCACCCGCAAAGTTACGTGCGACAAAGACGATGCGACGAAGGCCGCTCAAGTTTGCGCCCCCTGTTTTGCTGCCGCCAGACGGCGCTCGTGAAGTTGCCTCTCTCTTGCAGCTTTGTCGTAGAGCACATACTGAATCACATCGCGACCGCTGTCAGTTTTACCAAGTGGTTCCAAACCATGAAAGGAGACATCGGAGCGAAAGAATGCCAGCATTGAATTTGGTTTATAAGGCGCAGTCTTCACTTTGATGAAGTCTTCAAATTGATAATGCGTTGAATTCGGGCAAGTGAAGCTCGGATCTTTTGGGCGATAGAGCGAGGTGCCGAGGTGCGCTGTACTGTCGTCGGGCGCGAGGTAGATCAACAGGACAACGAGCTTTGTGTGTAAGTCAGAGTGCGGGCCAAGAAAGTATCCGGGGCGGTGACGAATCAGTTGAGATTCAACACGGACTGCCGGCGGTTGTACTCCGAATCGCGCGTGCATTTGCTCGGGAAACGTTTGGAGCACGGCCTGAGCCATCTCGTCGCCTAGAAACCACGAGTCGAAACTATCCCAAAACTCTTTCTGTTCCGGCGGCAGAGCGTCAGTCCAACCTTCATCCATATCCCGCTGATCTCTGTGCCGGAAGTGATCGAGTTTCAAGGTCGTCACCTCGTAGAGGTTTTCATACGATGTGCTGGACGGTAAATTTCGTAGGAGCGCCCAGTAATACTCGTCGGGAAAGATGTTGTCGAGGCAGAAGTGCGGGTAAGGCTCGAGCAACACCTCAGCCTCACGCAGGCGATTAAGAAAGTGAGTTAACGGATTCATAAAACATCCTGTAAATCTTGTTAATCCTGAAATCCTGTCTAAGACTTTTACAGGATTACAGGATTAACAAGATTTACATAATGGAATAACCTCACGACCGAAGATCATCATCTCCTCGAGTTTCGGCCACCCGGAAATAATAAACTGCGTAATGCCAATCTCTTTGTAGGCGAGAAACGCCTGGGCCAACTCTTGCGGCGTTCCCACGAGTGTTATCGCCGACGATCCGTAAAACGGCACCAGCCCGGCCCACAGGTTTTCATTCATCCAACCAACTTCATCCGCCTTCGCCAGCGCTTGTTTGAGTGTCTGCGATTCGCTGCTGTTAAGAATTGCCCGCTCTGCCCTTTCCGTATCATCATCCGGCAAAAGAGCGCGCGCCGCATCAAGCGCTTCATCGCGCGTCGGCCGGCATATCACACACAATCGCAAACACATCTCGATTCCCTTCTCTCGATTTCGCTCGACGAGCGGCACAAGATTCTCAGGCGTGTCGATCAAGCGCAACCAACACGAGCCCTGTCGCTGCGCGAGACGCTCGGCCTGAACCGAATGTCCCGAAACGTAGATCTCCGGCGCACTACGATCGGTCGCTAGAAACGGCGTCGAGAGCACGCCCGATTCAACCTGAAAATAGTAGCCCTTGAAAGCTACTTCGCCATTCCGCCGCCAAAACAAGTGACAGATCTCGAGAAACTCATCGGCACGCGCATAACGCTCATCATGGTCCAGGAAGTCGCCATACCCGCGCTGCTCCGCCGCCGAACTGCCCGCCACGATATTCAGCGCCACGCGACCCTCGATCAACCCGGAAAGAGTATTGACCTGTTGGACGAACGTAGCAGGCTGCATAAATCCGGTCCGATACGCGACGATGAACTTCAACCTCTGCGTCTGTTGCCCAAGCGCGGACGCGATAACTAAAGTGTCGGGCTCGTAACGGCTGAACGACATCAACACCGACTCTATTCCCGCTTCTTCAGCGCAGCGAGAAAACTTCAGCCAGCCTTCCATGTCAGGCAGCGACGCTTTCGAAGTGCTTTTGGTGGTGAGCACACGAGACGTTTCCTGCGCGGTCTTCATGCCGACCTCGCCGCCCTTCGGAAGCATCCAGTGAAACCGCAAACTCATACGCCTGCCTCTGCTCTTCTCACGCGGGTGACCACTTCATTGCCGAAAGTCGTGACTTCATCGAGCTCAGGCCACCCCGACATGATGAACTGCGTGACTCCAATCGCTTTGTATTCGAGCAGCGCTCCGGCAACGTCGTCATAGGAACCGAGGAGCGTAGTCCAAACCGGACCGTAGTAACGCACAAAGCCTTTCCATAGCAGCGGGCTGAGCCACTTATCCTCGACCTCAGAAGCTTCACGATACATCTGTGAATCGTTCTTGACGGCTACGCTGCGCTCGTACTGGCCCAGGTCGTCCCGCGGCAGGAGCGATTCGGCGACGTCAATGGCCTCGGCGCGAGTCGGCCGGCAGATCACACACATGCGAAGACAGACTTCGATGCCGTGTTCACGCACGCGTGCAACCGCGGGCTTCAGGTTTTCGACCGTGTCAGCAACACGCAACAGACACGTACCTTTTGAGAGTGCCAATTGTTCCGCTTGTGCCGAGTGACCGGAGATGTAGATTTCGGGAGTGGCGCGCCCGTTGGCAAATAGCGGCGTGTAAAGTTTGCCTTGATCCACTTGATAGTACTTTCCGTCAAAGCTAACGTCGCCATTGCAACGCCAGAACGAGTGACAGACTTCGAGAAACTCCTCCGCGCGCGCGTACCGTTCATCGTGAGCGAGATAATCGCCATAGCCTCGCTGCTCTGCGGTTGAGCTACCCGCGACGATGTTGAGCGCGATACGTCCCGGCATGAAAGCGGAAACCGTGTTGACCTGCTGAACGAATGTCGCCGGTTTCATCAACCCGGAACGATAGGCAGCGATAAACTTCAGTTTCGCTGTCCTCTGGCCAAGTGCAGCAATGACGAGAATCGGATCCGGTTCATATTTACTAAAAGACACGAGCAGTGACTCGATGCCCGATTCTTCAGCACGCCGGCTGAAGGCGGTCCACCCGCGAAGGTCGGGGATAGGGGCAGGCGAACCGTCGCGCGTCGAGGCGAGACGATAATGCGACGCTTCGCGCGGTGTCTGTAGACCACCGATCGACACCTCTCCGGCTTTCGGAAGCATCCAGTGGAATCTGGCCACGGATGAACGCGGATTGTTTACGGATTTTTTAAACATCTACGGTCCAGGGCACCGGGTCGGGTTCGACGCCGTGAGTTTTGGCCCAGCGCTGTAGCGCCCACGGCACGGTATCGACGTCGCGATAACCGCCGAGCAACTGCCGTGTGATCGGATCTGCTTTCTTTAACAATGTCTCATCCGGAGTCTCGAGGTAGACTTCCGGCTTTAACCATCGATACGCGTACCCATAAATCAACACCTTTGAAGTACGGTCACTGCGATTCGGCGCCGCCGTGTGAAAAATTCGATTCTCAAACAGCACCGCATCACCTGCATTGAGTTTTAGATCGCAAACTTCCACACCATCGGGATCGATCTCCCCTTTCCGAATTTTGAGTGCTTCGGTATTGAGATGAGTCTTGCGAGCGAAGAGCGTCATCCCCGAATTGGGCTTGTGAAAATCGGTCAGACAGTAACAGATCTTGATTCCCACGCGCGGTAAGTTGCTATTGCCGAGATCCTTCGGAATGCGAATGTCGCGATGCCAGCCGCGCCGGAATGGCGTGCCGTCCGGACTCACGGGCCGTTTGTAAATTAATGTCAACGAGTGCAACTGAATGTTCGGACTCAACAACTGGACGACGAGCGGCACTGTGGGCGAGTGCGCGAGCAGTGAAAAGATTGCCTTCTCCTTGAGCAGACCGGGACGGAGGTCGAGATGATTGTATTCTTCTTTCTCGAGCAGCTCGGGCTTATTGAGAAACGCGCGCGCGCGACGATCGCCGGCTTCGATCAACTGCGCGAGGGTCTGATTGTTCAAAACATCGCGAACGACCAGAAATCCATCGTCATCGAACGACTGTCGCTGGTCGTGTGTGAGTGGAACAAAATCCATGGCGTCAATTTCGGATAATGCAGCAGTGCTGCATCTCGTTGTTCACAGGTGGACGAATCGTCGCGTTCGGAAACAGCGATTTCATGTAGTTCGTCGTGTGAAAGACATGAAATGTTCGTTGCTCTTCAGGGGCATATGAACGAACGTTCTCAGTTTCGATGTACAGATCGCCGCCGTTCACGAGAATGAACCACTCTGCGTTTTGTGCTCTGGCGTCGACGTCGTTCGCTTCAGCTTCGGTGATGTGACGTCGTTCTGTTTCGAGATCGAGACGCCACTGCAGATTGTTTCTGCCGCGCGCCGCACCCCAGGTGACGTAATACGGATCGATAAACGTGAAGGCGAGCGCGCCGCCCGGCCGCAGTTTGCTTTTGAGCTCGTCGACGAGTTCGAGCATGTCGGTCTCCGAGGTGTTAGTGAAGACTGAAAACGCGACGATGTATGTAAACGTGTCGTCCATCGGGGGCAGCGGCAGCGAACGAACGCCGTTCGGGTTGAAGAAGAATGAAAACCGATCGTAGAAGAGCCAATGCGAATTCGGGAACGACGATTTGCCTTGATCCACTGAGTCTTTATCGACGTCGAGACACCAGTAACGCTCCGGATCGATGGTCGAATTCGGATCGAGCAGGATGTTGCCGACGTTGCCGCCGAAGTCGAGGATGTTTTTTCCGCTCCAGTTCGTGTCTCCGAGCTGCGTGGAGAAGTAAGTGAACTGCCCGAATCTGGTGGATGTGAAGGTCATCCCGGGTTATTCCACGCGGTAGAAAAACTCTCGATTGAGGTAGTTTGATCTGCCGCTGTCGTCTTGAAAGGTATTGTACAAGACAATCACGAGCACGCCTTTATTCACGCGGATGTAGATCTCCGACTTCATGAAGCCGAATTCAAAATTCGCCGCGAGTGCAATCGTACGCTGGCCCGCTTCTTCTTCGAGATTCGCGAGGGCTTTCGTACGCGCCCGCGGCCACTCGATTGGTCCATCTTCGCCCGCGCCGAAGAGCTGGATACTGAACTGATCGCCATCGCGCCGTATCTCGCATTCGGCGATCCCACGCGTCTCGCGGTTCGTGTTGGCCCAACGGCCGAGCAGTTTCTCGGCGTTCGCGGCAGCCCTGGGATCGAGCAAAGCCAGATCGAGATGACCAGTTTGTTTAAAGTCCAGCATTTAAGCTTGCCTCTTGGATACAGTCAGTACCACCTCGCGGTAGCGGGTGGATGCATGCGCAGCATTATTCGATTGGTGCCTACGGCGTACCCACCCGCTACCGCGTGGTGGTTCTGACCCGGTCCAAGTCCAGCGCGAAGTACTCGCGGACGAAGAAGTCAGCCCGCTTGCTGTCGTCTTTGAAGCGGTGAAACTGCGCCAGGACCAGCAAGCCCTTCATGATCATTCCCTGCAACTCTATCTCGGCAAATCCGAAGTCAAAATTACACGTAAAACCCGCACCGGCACTCGACGCCGGTGCACCCGCAAACACCCTCACTGGCCTGCTGCCCCAGTCGATCAGCCCGTCCGGGCCAATCGCAAACACCTGCAACGATAGTTTTCCCTCCGAGTCAGACATCACCATTCGAGCGATGCCACTGGTGTCCGGATTCGAATTGATCCAAAGACCGGGCAGCGCCTTTGTGTCCATCGCCGCACCTGTTCCATTACTCTCAACGCGATCGCTGAGCTGAGCAAATTGCAATTTAGCGGACTCCTCCTTCACGAAGTTCGGATCCAACTACGAATCATCAACCGAGTCGAGGTCGCCGGGTCGGCCAACGGCGTGCGCGCGTGAATCGTTCGCATGTTGTCGGAAAATAATAACTCTCCTTCGCGCATCATGAAATCAAGAGTACCTGTCGAATCTGTTACGACTCGCTCGAATTCATCCAAAGCATGCAGCATCTCTTCAGAAAGACTCGCGCCTTCGCATGTCAGAGCGAGATCGATCGTATAACGCCGCCAGCAAACAGTTCTTTCTGTAAGCACAGGGCGCCACGCGACACCGCCGCCGACATAAAGCGCCAGTTGCCACGGGGCGGGCTCGTCTTCGAAAAGTTTGAGCGTTGTCTCGCCGAGTCGGTCCGCGATATCAGTTCTAATCGTATCGAGGTCGAGCACACGTGAGCGTCCGCCGCCGGCTTTGTCATGGTTGACGCAAACCATTGAAATCAGTTCGACAGGCGTTTCCCAATCGGCGCAGTCAGTGTGTAGTCTTTCACTCTCGCGGCCACCTCGGGCAGATCCGATGTCGGTTTGCGGTTGAATGTAATGTACCAGCTGAGCGCGCGGCTTTTCATAAGGACGCGCGACGAGTTCGCCAAACGCACGATTAATCGCGACGAAAAGCCGGTTGCCTTCGTCAAAACGAAGACCTGACACCAAAACGCAGTAGGGACGAACTCGCAGTAGTTCTTTAATTGAGTCGACTAGTCCATCGAACCCATCCGGGTTTGCTTCGCGAATCGAATCGTGTACAAACTGCTGCAGCTCGACTGAATAGAAATCTTTGTTATCGTAGAGCGGCAATCGCTTCGCCGCGAGCGATAGTTCGTGACTAAGAGATGCGGGTACGTATAATTTTTGCGACTCAGGAAACGGCGCGAGCATGAGTGCTCCAGTTCTGAGGTTCGTGGCGTTGCGACAGTCTACCAGTAGTGTCAACATAAACTAAATGCCGGACATAAACGAGGCGTTCCCTCACAAGCTTTGCATTAATCTGGATCGACGACCCGAACGCTGGGAACACATGCGTTCGAAGTTCGAACGTGGCGGCGTGCGTGGCGTGCAACGCTTCGCGGCGGTAGATGGACGGCAGGCGATCGTTCCGC
Source organism: Acidobacteriota bacterium (assembly GCA_046733695.1). Classification (GTDB taxonomy): domain Bacteria; phylum Acidobacteriota; class Blastocatellia; order Pyrinomonadales; family Pyrinomonadaceae; genus PSRF01. Next base: position 44,762 of record JBKPPU010000178.1, on the reverse strand, counting down.
CGAACTGGTCTGACTCACCAGGCGCTTACGGATGTCTGCGCAGTCATCTGGAGATCATCCAGGAAGCGCGCCGGCTCGGCTGGCCCAACGTGCTGATCTTCGAAGACGACGCGGCATTGGATCCCGAGCTGAGTGAGAAATTCGGCTCGTATTTTCAGCAGGTGCCGTCTGACTGGGAGATGCTGCACTTTGGGGTAAACCACATGGCGGCGCCCGTCGCGGTCTCGGCGAATGTGGTGAGGATTACGAGTGCGAATTCGACGTTCGCTTATGCGCTGAATGCGCCGGTGTTTGATTCGTTTATCGAGTTGAACACGCGCGCGCTGACGGCCGTCGATTTGAATAATCGGAAGCTGCAGACCGAGCATGCGTGTTACGCGTTCATGCCGCATCTTGCGTGGGTTGAGGATCTCAGTTCGGATGTGCAGGTGAGGCAGAAGTATCACTGGTATCTGAAGGAGTCGCTGGTGCTGCATGGCACGGGGATGGATCCGATCCTGGCGCAGACGGCGGTGATTATTAGTGATCGTGGTGATTTGGAGAACTTGAAGTTCTTGAAGGGGTTTTATGAGAGATACTTGCCGGGCGTGGAGGTAATCGTCGATGGGGCCGCGGATACGGACAGATCGTTTCTGATATTCACGGATAGCAATGTGTTTGTCGAGGAGTGGGATATTCGCGGGAATTTGAGGATATGCGAGAGGTTTGATTGCGCGACGGGTTTTCGAAGTCTCGTTGAGTTAACGTCCACTGCGACGCGGATGTTGCGAACGAGTAGCCCCATGATACTTACGCCGTGGTTTGATGCGAACGATTATCAGCGCAGCGAGAAGCGCGAGCCGTTTGAGAGGTTTTGTGTCTTCAGGAGTGAGGCGGTTGGGAAAAAGGACTTGAAGGTATTTGAGTCACCCAATGACGCCCTGCTTATGTCTACTCACGGCTAAACGCCAACCAGGATTGAAACGCATCGTTGCCCGGCTTCTCCGCGAGATCGAGATGACTGCAGTCTCCATCACCTCGCACACGCATCAATCGTGTATTCGGATTCTGCATCCGGCTCGTGACGAAGCGAACAATGAACCCAATCCGCGGCTCATCGGATTTATTCAGTGCCGAGCCGTGTACCAGAGTGCTCTCGTGCAAAGAGATCTCGCCGGGCTCTAGAACTACATCAACAGCTGCCGATTCATCTACATCGATCTTGATTCGCTCTCCACGTCGATTCAAGAGGTTCGGATCGACAACGTTTTCATGCTCAACGGCGCCGAGCCGGTGCGACCCGGGAATCACGCGCATGCACCCATTCCCTTGATGACTCGGCGTGAGCGCGATCCATGCTGTCGTCGATGGCGTCAGGTGCAAGCCGGAATAAAAACTGTCCTGATGCCACGACGCGTAACGCAAATCCTGCGGCTGCTTGGCAAGCACGAGCGTCCCGTAAACCAAAATGTCATCACCCAAAATCGCTTCAACAACATCGAGCAGCGCTTCGTGCGTCACGATCTGATAAGCCCAGTCAAAGTACAGATGCATCCGATCGAAACGCTTAGGCGAATATTTACTCAATGTCTCAAACGCACCACGAAACCCTTCGACTTCCGCCGCAGAAAAGATCTCGATCGGAAATACGAAACCATCGCGTCGATAAGCTTCGATCTGGCGTGGTGACAACGTTGACATTGGCCACAGATTAACGCGGATGCGGGACGGATCAGTAAGGTGGCTCGAACAGGAATGAATACTTCTCGAGGAATGGCCGGTTCTTTTCGACTGTCTCACCCATTCGCTCAACGACTCCCGATTTGTAACCCTTGCCGATCAGCTTCTCTTCCATCTTCTGCTTCCAGCGCTTGTTAGCAGCCTTTTTCCCGTTCAGCGGCAGGTAGCCGTTCACGAATATATCCCAGTCAAGATATCGCTCGAGAAAGCGCCGGTGGTATAGACGGCGCAGACGTTCATTGGTCTGAAGCGCGCTGCGCGTCTTCACGTAAACATCCCTCAAAATCTTCCTCGCGAACACTTCACCTTTCTGGTCGATCGCTTCATCGATCTGGTAGATACGTTGCAGGTAACCCAACTCGCTGCCAGGAAAATGTCTCGGATTCCGGCTCCAGATGTAACTCTCATCTGTAGCAATCGTCGGAATCGCGCTGTCGGCGTAGAAGAAATGTTCGTCGGGACCATGCAGAGTCACAGCATCGTGATCCATGAAGATGATCTTCACTTTCCACTCGCCGTCTTCCCAGCACGATTTCAGACCGACATTCCGCGCTACAAACGATTCACCACGCGTATGAACTCGCAAACCAAACAACGTGCCCCAGAACTTCGCGATCTGTTCCACGATCGACAGATAAACTTCATCCGCCCGTGCGCGATTGGCGCTCAAAGCCTCCGCGACGTATTGCTCGTGGGTTTGATAGCGAACGTCGGGAGGTCGATAGACGCCGAGAATCTCCTCCAGGACCGTGTCTGCAAGCTGCTTTGCTTCTTCGCTCGTGTAGCCAACCTTCAGTCCGACTTTGAAATACTGTTCCGGCCCATTCTTAGCCAGGTAAGTCTCTAGCTTGTCGATTCTGTAAGCCGTCGTGCCGGTGAGTATCGCCTGCCCCGGCGTCACCTGCGCGATGAACTGGGCTGCCAGACTCACCGCATCCGGAAGCGGCGGCATTTTACCGTGACCTTCGTCGGCAAAAGCCTCGACAGAATCGCGCATGGCCGCGCGCATCTGATTGAACCCACTGCCGAACCAGCTACGCTGCGTGAAGTAATCCATCGTTCGCGCTGCACCATTGCGCGTCGGAACCGTGTACACGAATGCGCGTGCGATGTAGGCAGGTATCGGCGCGTCGACACCGTGCACCTGTCGATAGGCGCGATTGAGCCTGATCGCGGCATCCGCTTCATAACGCAGCAGCCATTGCATACTGCCGCCGTTCAATCGATGCGACGGCGGAACCGTGTAGCGGTTGCGAGCAAAGATAACGCTGAGCGAGTTCTCACCTCTGAGACCAGCTCGCTTGATCTCAAACTCAATATCGCTGCCCGGAGGTTTGACGACCAGAACCACCGTCGTGAGGGGATACTCAACGAGGGAGTTGAGACGAGAGCTGGTTCTTTCCGACACCCAGTAGATACGACCCGATTGAATCAGACGTCGCAGAATCTCGGCTTCGAAGTCAGGCAGCAATTCGACTGATCGCTCGATCTCATCTTTGATCGTTTTGACTTCGGTAAGATCGACGTCTTTGACACCGTCGCTCTCGTCGATCTGGCGGAGAATTTCCACAGCTACCTCCTGCGGCGTACAGAGGTAACGCGCGAGCGTGAGTTTACAGTGCTGGCGCGAGACGCTGAAGAAATCGCGCAGAACGGCGTGGGAGGTCTGTTCTCCTTCGATGCGATCGTGTAGCCACGCGAGTCTTCCGAGCCGGCGGCGAAGCTCGGGGACGAAGCGTCGAATATCGGTGGATGTGTATCCTTCCTTCAGCACCGATTTGTTTACGGGGTTCTTCAGACGAGGCTGTTTGAGGTCGAGTTGGATGAGCAGGGAGTCGAAGGTGTCGAGATCGTTTGGATCGATCTTGAGAACCTGGTTTTCGAGGACGAGAGTGGCGATGCGACGTAGATTCCAGGGAAGGCCCGTTCGCTGTTTGCAGATCGAGATCAGCTTCTTGCAAAAACTCTGATCGTAGGAGTCGTGACTGAGAAGGCCATCGATCAGATCGAAGATCTGCGCCGGGTTATGAAACTCTGAAGCAAGAAGATTTAAGAGACTTGTGCGATCGAGCTTGCGTGCCGCTGTTGATGACATGAAATTGATTCGTAGGTAGCTAAATCATCTTGTCAATCCTGTTAATCATGCAATCCTGTTAACAAGATGACAGGATTTACACGATTGACAAGATAAATACGAACCTCTGCGTTCTCTGCACAGACGCAGAGCACGCAGAGGACCGTGGGTTAAAACTTAGAGAAGCTCAGCGCTTCTTGGTTGTACCCTTCTTAGCCGCGCCAGCCTTTTTTGCGGGCGTTGCGCCTCCTACAAATATGCCACCACCGACCGGCTTCGGTTTCGGCTTCGGTTTGGGCTGTGGCTTCGGCTCTGGTTTAGGCTTCGGCTTCGGCTTTGTTTCCGGTTTTGGCTTTGGATAAGGATACGGTTTGCCCTTTGGCTTGGGCTTCCCTTTCCCCTTCGGTTTTGGCTTGGGCTTGGGTTTTGGTTTCGGCTTAGGCTTCGGTTTCGGTTTGCCCTTCTTACCCTTCTTCTTCCAATGCTTCTTGTATTTCGATTTCTTGCCACCGCCACTCTTCTTATCCTTCTTCTGCTTCATCAACGAACCGCTAAGACCGAGGGCGAGTGCTGCTGCCTGGAATAAATCAGGAGTACACGCATACAGAGAGGGCAAAATATTGTACAGCGTCTGAGCGCAGGCTCTTCTCACTATTAGAGCAACGGGATCTTGTGCACCGCCACCACCCTTGCCCTTCCCCTTACCCTTTCCTTTGCCTTTGCCCCCCTTACCTTTTCCCTTTTTCTTACCGCCCATAACTTTCCTCCTCAAAAGAACCATCGTAGTTAAGGTTTTTTCATGTCTGGTAATGGCTGTCTGGTGAAGCGCTCAGTGCCATCCTTGATCTTGGCCGGTTGATATCCTGGCGCCGTTTTCGCTGGACAGGCTGGATTCTGTGTCGTTGGGCCACTCACATTACCAACGCGGAAGAGGCCCCAGGCGCCATCCCTGGCCTGAGTTGGAACGAACACGCTGTAGAGATAGTCGCCGGCTTGTCCGCCTTCGCCACCAGCCTTGTCTATCAGGATATCGAAGTGATCGGACGAGCCATGATTGTCACGCGACCCGATCCACTGCGAAAGAATGTTGTTGCCCAGCTGTGTGCCGTTCACGATGTACGGATTGCGCTGCCAAACGTGACCGTGCAACGAGAACACCTGCGAAGTACCAGTTCCGAATGGGTGAGTCATGCGGAAACGAACTTTATCGCCGATCGCCGCTGTCAGTATCGGCGTCTTTGGATCGCCAACCTGGCCTCCCGGACCCGCCAACTGATTAGACAACTCACACGAGAAGTCTCCCGTAATGTTGTTCTGATAACGGAAGCTCCATGGCTCAGACGAATAGTTAACTGCGCCCGTGTTGTTGCCATTAAACGCGACCGAATCGCCGATCATTAATGCAAACTCACGGAACGTTGTGCCGTCCGGGAGTTTGACGGTCGCAGACCTGCGACTGTTTGCGTCAGTGGTCCACGTCGCTTTTGCCGGCTCGATAACCATCGATCCGAACAAGCCCTGCGGATTCTGGAAGAACAAATCCGATGGGAACAGGTTCAGGGCGCCAAACTCCACTGGTGTGTAGGTCAAAGTGCCATTGGCAGCCCGGTCGATCTTCCCTGCGTACCAGGTATAGGTCTTCGTTTTTCCGAATTGGATTGTTTGATTCTCAGTAAGGTTATTTTCGCGGTTCCAGCCAACGTTGAGACCGCTACTCGTCGCAGCGTCGTACGAGAGAAGTTGCGGATGTAGTCCGATGTAACTTGAAGGGTTGTGTGGGTAATTTGGTCCTGTGAATGGTTCCGGCAACGAGAAGCTCGCATTGAGAACTGCCGAGTTCTGCGCAATGCCGTTGGTAAGATTGACCTGAATACAATCGCCGGCGTTTGCACGCAGGATGAGCGGCTCAACTGGAACACCAGCCTTGAGCTTTCCGTTAGTGAGATCCGACGTCTGCACGTACATGATGCCAAGCTTGTTCTGCAGTTTTGACCCACGGCTGTTGAAAACAATCGCGCCGCCCGGCAATGCTGCCTGCGCCGTGACGGCAGTGATATTGAAGACTTTCGGCTGCTGACCCGCCGGACAGGTCGCATACGAAACCGGATTACCCGGCGCGATGGGATTATTTGGCAGCGGCACTACTGTCTTCAGAATCTTATCGGTCGGGGCTGCATTCGGATCGTATGAACGGAAGATTCCCCACAAGCCGTTACTGATTCCACTTTCATCAAAGCTCGGACTGTAAAGGTAATCGACGCAGTTCACACCATCTGTCTGCTTATCCGGACACACGCGATTGAGACTCGGCGCCGACGAAGACGGCACTTTGAACAACAGCTCAAAGTGTTCCGAGAGTCCGGTAGGCTGAGAACTGCGATAACCTGAGTTCTTCCACGATGGTTCAGCAAACCACGTCGGACCCTGCAGGTTGAATTGGTGTTGGAACACGTGTGCTCCAACCAGCAGTCGGATCTGAACATTGTCGCCCTGATACGCTCGCATCAAAGGCGTCATTGGATCGGGCGCCCATGTTGGTTGTCCCGGCGGCAAAAGCGAGTTGAGCTGCTGCACCACCGTGTTATCAAACATGTACGAAAGGTCAACGCGCGGGTCGACCGGCCCGCTCGGACCACCAACGTGGGGGAATGCCAAAGTCGGACCGAGACGCATCGCAACCGGCTCATTCGTATAGTTCACGGACTGTGTACCGGCCGGCAGCAGGTTGACGCCCGTCGTGATGAGTGAAGGTGTCGATGCACACGGAGCAGCCGTATAACAAGGAGGATTAATCGCGTTTGCGGTATCAATCCACCCCTGCTTCGGATTGTCACTCGGATTAGCGATGGATCCCGCTTTATACGCGAGTTGTAAGTCCTGGAACTCGAGCATGAACTCGCGATAACTGTCGCTAGCATTCTGCGTAATGATTCGCGCTTGCCAGCTTGTCGGACCACCATCAGTGCGAGTGGCGAATGGCGTACCGTCGTTGCCCGTCCACGTTGACCCTTGAGGCTCAACCAGCAGACCGGCGTAGAGACCTGCTTGCTGGTGAGTTGATGGACCAAAGTGATCGTGCGTGAATACAGTTCGCAGCGTGCGATCGACCCCCTGATCGTCGACGAGCGGATCGAGATACCAACGCTGAATCGTGGTCTGCGCGCCGAGCCAGCTCATGCAAATCGGACGGCTGGTCGCCGAAGTCCAATCCGCACACGGCTGACAACGAATCGAATTCGGATTCGCTGCGCAGTCCCAAATTTCCTTTGGTGGCGCGGTCGGAGGCCCTAACGGCTGGTTGGGGAAGTTTTTGAAACCCTTGAACTGGCTGTGGTTGATTCCCTTAATAATTTCCTGCACTTCACCCGGCGAGAACGTGCCGTCTTCGTAGTTGAATCCGTTACCGGCGCCATCTGAAGAAGTGACGTCAAACTTCACGAGGTGAATGTGCTGGCCCAGGATGTCTGTCGGCGTGCGCACCTGAAAATCGTCGACGTTGTAATAGTTGGGAACGAGGTTCGTGTGCCAGAACTCAATGATGTCGCCGGTGTTTCCGCGGAAGAATAGCGGTTCGGGCGGACGTCCCTGTGTTCCATTCGTGGTCGTGTACTGAATCGTCGGCGACGCGTCCTGCCACAACGCAAGCATACGTTGCTGTGGAAAGTGCCAGCCGAGTTTCTTCTTATTGAAGGTTACATTCGCCTGGATCGCCGCACCTTTGTAAATGCGCAAAGTGCCAACTGGTTTTCCGTTGTCATCGACGGCGGGATCGGCGTATGGAGCACCGGACTGCGGGCCACGGGGCAGGCCGTTGACGACGAAGCCGGTCGGGGCCGCCAGCAGAGTGCTCTGCGGTGCTACGCTTGTCGGTGGCGGACAATTTGCAGCGGCGCCGTTCGGAAAGAACGACGAATAGCAACGCTGGCTGAAGAACTTGATCGCAACCTTTTCGACCAAAGTTCCGTCTTCGGGAAGTTTGTTGGCAATCACCGTCGCGAGATCCTTACTCCAGTCTTTCGTGTCGTGACTCTCGTAAGAAATGGTGCCGCCGATTACCACGTGACGCGGCAAACCACCATCGAGAAAACCACCTGTGCCGTTCGGTGCGAAATCGAGCGGCGGATGCGGTGCGCGCGCGCCGGCAACTCCAGGGATAAAGAACGGATAACCCGGATTTACCTTAACGTTGATTCCAGTTGGATCAGGGGCAGCGGGAGTTCCATAAACGATCTGGCCGTTGTCGATGAATACTGCCGACGGCATGGGCGCCATCGCCAGTGTTGGCATCGGAACAAGTGCCGGCGTCGGTGAGCCGGCTGAGATCTCGCCGTCGGGCAAAGCGCGCGTGCCTTTGATCGGAATTCCGTTCTGTAACTCCGAGCCCCCTTCAAACGTGTCATGAACACGCCACATCGCCCACATGCCTGCTGCGAAGTGCGGGTAGAAGTGGCAGTGGAAAATCGAATCACCAACTGTCTTGTTCCGATTGCCGCTGCCGTTGTAAACCATTTCCAGGGTGTAGCTGGCGCCTGGACTGATCATCTGGCTATCGAGATAGGAAGCCTGATCGCTGTTTGGTGACTGCAGCCACTGGTGTGCGTGCTGGTGATGCACGTGCGATACGTCGCGGCCCCCGTGAAGAATTCTGAACTTCACGTGGTCGTTCATGTACGTGTGATAGACGTTCGAAGGATCGTCCGGATAATAGACCCGAGTTGCCTTTGCGAGACCGGTCAGTGAGTAAGGTGTTGCGGGTGAGGGCGGCACATGAGCATTAGCGCACTTCGGATCGGGAGCGGCCGGTGGACTGTCGCCGAGCTGCGTGGTGGAACAAAGTTGTGCTGGCGGTATTATCGTTGGCGCGGGCGGCGGCGCCTGGTTCAGGACTGTCGCATTTGCGGGCCTGTCGACGACCATGGCGGGATCGCCAACTGACCACGAGCTCAGGAAGAACTCTTCAAACTTACAATCAGCACAACTCCCCATCGGACCGACGCCGACTCGGTTCGCGTAAATCTCCGCGCCGATTCCCCCAGTGCCGTAGTTGATCGCAAACGCATCCTGACCCGCGACCGTGGTCGTTCGCACCGTCGAATTTGCCTGCAGGACGGGGAACGCCTGTGACGCGACACCGGGAGACGATCCATCCAGCGAGCTCCCGAGCGCACCGTGATAGATCACCGTGATCTCGCGATACGGTTGCACGCGGTCAGGGGAAGCAGGATTCTTACAGAACAACGGATCGACGCCTGCAGGAGGAACCGGCGCACCAGCATCGCAATTGACTTGCGGCTGGGTAAATCTTCCGGCGTTTGGACCGGTGATCAATGCGGTCAGATCCGTGTGGACGATATTGTTGTTGTTGTCGAGCATCTTCAGGATCGGCGTGTTTGGAGGAATCGGAGTTCCGTCCGGATACGTGGAGCCCGCCGGATAGACAGCGTCGTACTTGATGATGGGATGCCCGTCTGGTGTCGAACCGCTGGACGCGAGTTTGAGATCTTGTTGAGTGACCTGACTGCGATACCATTCAGCGCCAGCCGGCTGCACGTTCAGTGCCCCAAACAATCCATTCATAATCTGACTGCCGACGGAACTCGTATCGCCCATGCTGTACATGAGATATGTACCTTCGGCTTTTGCGTAGAGCGTGTAGGTCTGTGTTTGCGAAGGCCACGTTGTACCTGCAGGAGGCGCCGGAGAGGGAGAAGGAGTAGCCAGACTCGAGTCGTTTTTACCGACGAACGAGCCGTCGTCCTTTGCACCTGTGACCCATTCCATGCCCTGAACGAGAAGTGAAACTTCGGGCGTGTTGAAAGGTTGACCTGGAGGCTCCGGAGTCGGCTTCGCAATCGCAAAGTTCGCCGGCGGTATGTTGTTGGTTAACGTGATCTGAATGCAGTCGCCGACGTTCGCACGCAAAACGATCGGGCGCGGTCTCTTGTCGGCACGCAGTTGCTTGCCGAGTCCTCCGACTGTGTCGCTCTTGAGCGCGAAAACCATTCCGCCGGGAATGACTGCGCCGAGACGGTTTAGAAATATCGGTTGCGCGATGGCGACAACGTCCGCCTTCAAGTTGCGTTTGCACTGAGCCTGCGGTGCAAATCCGGCGACTGGCGTGATAGTTGTCGTAGTTTTGGCTGGTTCGGGAACACCTGGCTCGGAAACACTTCGCGACTCAACGGATGTTTTGGTGGCAGTAGTTTCGTCCGGAGTCTGCGCTATCGACAAGTTAGCGCTGAACAGAAGCAAAATTACCAGAGCAGGGTAGCTGACAGCATTTACGGTACTCTTTTGACGGAGCATGTCGCTTCTCCTTATTTCGTTTGCGGAACACACACAGCAAGGGTTGAGGTTTCATTGGCCGGACGATAGCCGGAATTTAGGACGAATAACTAAGTTGATAAAGAAGCGTGAAACAGCCGGACGTGAAGTAGGGTTTCCGCCTTGATCGTTTTTTATGACCGAAGAAGCGTAATTCTCATCTCAAAATGAGTCAAGGAAATTCCTTGCCGCCGCCAACAATTGGCCACAAAAAGTTTTTATTTTCGATTTGCAGCTTCCGTGATCAGCTTCACCAGCGACGTGGGTGACGAGAGACCGTAGGCGCGAGTCCAGTATCCGGTTTCGTCGTTTCCGATCAGGATCATCGGTGTGTGATCGTTTTTGTTAGTAACTGCGACGCCGAGTTGTTGCAACAGTGAATTGATGTCAGAAGTGTTGCCGGTGACAAACGCCCATCCTGGTTCGGCTTTGAACTTTGCGGCAAAGTCGCGGAGGCGCTCGGGCGTGTCGATAGCAGGGTCGACGCTGACCGAGATCAATTGTGCTTGAGAATTTTGTTCGGCCAACTGCTGTTGGACGCGACGGAACGTGGCGGTTAAGGGAGGACAGATAGTAGTGCAGGTGGTAAAGACAAAATTGATTGCGACGACTTTCCCCTTCACGAGATCGGTGTAGAAGTTCAGTGATTTTCCGTTCTGATCCTGAACCGGGACATCGGGGATCTTCATCGTCGTCGACGCAGGAGTTTCAGCAGGCGGCGCTTCCTCTTTCGGTTTATCCGGAGTAAAGCGCAACTTCATCTGACACTTCGGACACTTGCCCGGCTTCTTGCTGGTTACGTCCGGATGCATCGGACACTCATAATGCCCGGACGCTTTTCGAATCTGCGCCGCAACCGGCACACACAACAGCAAGATCACCAAACCCTTAATTAACATATCCGTCTAAAATCCGTTTTATCCGAGGCTACTGACCCTTGTCGTTAAGGACACTCTCAACCACCTTCATCAACTCATCATCCTTCGCGAGCCCAAAAGCTTTCTTCCACAACCCGGTGGGAACGTTGCCGATGATGAAGATATTGAGATGGTCGTTCTTGTCGTCAACAAACTGGCCGAGCTTCTTGAGCGCGAAGTCGACGTTTTCCTTATCACCAGTGAGGAAATACCATCCCGGACCGGCGTTCAGCTTTTTCGCATACGCCTTCAAGTTGGTTGGCGTATCAACCGCGGGATCGACGCTGATGGAAATGAAATAAACTTCCTTCCCCATGTGCTCGCCTAAAGCCTTCTGCAGCTTCTCGAGGTTTCGATTCAACGGCAAACAGCTTCCCGTGCAAGTCGCAAAGAAGGAGTTGATGACTACGACTTTGCCTTGTAAGAGATCGCTGTAGAAGCGCATCTTCTCGCCGTTCTGATTCACGAGGAGAACATCAGTGAAGTAGTTTTTCGCCCCCTCATCGTTCCTGGCGCTCGGAGCCTGTTTGCCCGGTTCCTGCGCCAGCAACGAGCTGCACGCGATGAATAAAACGAAGATCGTAAGGCTTGAGGTTATCGCTCTTTTCATGATTTTCTGGTTTCCAAAACGAGCGGCGTTATCTGACTGAACTGTACGTCCATCGAAGGAATTCGGAAGTGGACGTAGTATACGCCCGGTTGCGGAGGGACGAAACTCAATTCATAAACTCCGTTGCCGGCGGGTTTCGCTGCCATGCGTTGCTGCCAGATCCCCGGCGCCAGAAAAACCAACACATTCAGATCATTAAGATTTGATTTTGCATCGCCGGTATTCCCGTCGATTAATTTGAAACGCAGAGTGTACGACTGACCTACGACAGGGCTGTCAGTCGAGAGCTGCTGCACTTTCAGTCCCGCGGTAGTCGTTTTCGGCAGCCCTGGATTCTCGTCGACAGCAAAACTGAAACAGTGAATGGTACGCGGCGAGTCGAGCAGGAAGACGGCATCGTAATATCCCGGCGTGTCGAGCCGGATCGTGGTCGAATACAAACCCGCTTTTGTTTCGCGCAAACCGTTATCAAGGACGAGGAGAGCTTTCGGGATCCGTCGATAGTTCTGAAAACTGCCCATCGGCGCCGCCATGCCCTCACTGTAGAAATAGATCATCTTGTCTGCCGGATTCGCGACGAGCACCGCGCCTTCTTCCGGTGCGGGAACTATCGCTTCAGCAAGCGAACGCACTGCAGCTTCTTTCGGCGCTTTCTGTCCGGCAGGAAAACGAGAGAGCGCGGCTTCCTTGCCGAGATCCGCGAGCTTAATCATGGTGACAAACTCACTGCCACTCGCACGAACGTAAGCAAACTGCTTCGTAAAAGTGATTTGATCCGAATTGGGTCCGACAACAATCCGATGCACTAGCTTGTTTGACGGCAAATCGAACACATACACGGAATTCGAAGCTGTGTTCAGGGCGAATCCGTAACGGCCGTCGGGCTGTATGCGCAGTGTCTGAAGGCCGGGACTGGTTTGCAAACGCGTCAGAATCTCGAGTCGTGCCGGATCGACGACAGCGATACTGCCGTCCTCTTCATTTGCAACGTATAGCGCCTTGCTCAACGACGATACGGCAATAGCGATGGGCTGCGGACCGATTTTCAGATCCCTCACACGCGCGAGCTTGCGCGTATCGAGGACAGTAAGTGTTCCCTCCTGCTTGTTGGTGACGAAGGCAAATCGATCGTCGTCACTAAACGCGATCTCATGCGGTCCCGCGGCTGTAGGTAACTGAGCAGCAACTTTCAGGGTCGTGGTGTCGATCACGGTTACGCCGCTGTTCGCTGACACATCGTTCCCGATCCATAGGTATTTGCCGTCGTGCTGCAGAGCAACACGGGCAGGTTTTATTCGCACGTCAATGTTTCCGAGTGTTTTCCACGTTGACGTATCGATGACCGTAATCTGATTGACGGAAGGAACGGAGACGTAGAGGCGATTCTGATCGCTGTTCAGCACCCAGTCTTCACCGGGGCCCGGAAGAGCAATCAGGTTGTAGAGTTTGCTGCCGCCAAAACCTGAGAGCGGATCGATGACGGAGATGTTCGGCTCTTCATTGAGCGTCAAAATGTAATAAGAGTTGAGATCCAGGGTCGGTCGCTTGCCGTAATCAGATTGCAGAAAGGCTTGAATCTTATCGCGACATTGATTCAAGTCAGAACGATCCTTGCCGGGACGCTGATCGATCCAGACGGCCGGACGAAGATTAGTGAGGGGCACAGATCCGTTCGTACCCGTGATTTGGAAACCTATCCTCGCGTCTTCACCGGCCATCAGACCGGAATCGTTCTGTACCTTCCGGCCGATTGGAGTAACCCTGAACTCAATCGAGACACCCTGCTCGTTGACCGCTTGCGGCGTTGGCGACGGCTGCGGACTTTGACCGGAAACCTGAACAACAAACAAAAGAATTGGTATGAAGAATCTCGAGGTCATATTTGCTGGAGTATATACGAAAAGGCGCGACAGTTTTGGGCCGTCGCGCCTAATCTATTGTGGTCATCGTCCTCACCCCGACAACCACTTTGGATGGAAGGATTCACCAACCATCTAGTTGGTGAGAACTATAGTCCCCCTCGCAAAGAAATGCAACTGGGTAAAAGCGACCCACCGATTACACGGATATTAGTAAGTAATCTGCGTAATCTGTGGACGGTTTTATTTGAACAATAAGCTCCACAGCCACATCGTCAGGAACAATCCGTAGAACAACGAGAGGGCGACGAGCGCGAGGCGTCGCCATAGCGGCGGGCGCAGAGCCACCGGCAGTAGACGCGTGTTCACGTAGAGCAAATGCAGCGAACTGATGATGAAGACGATCCCGGCCATGTTCGCACTGAGCGCCAACAGGATGATCGGCTGCGTCAAACCGAGTGCGATGATTCCCCACACCGAGATCAGCGCCAGCACCGAGTAGTAAACAAAACGAACATCGCCGCCACGCCATGCACGAATCCGCGAGCTGCCCGTCCAGAGAATGTCAGTGATTGCGCGGGTCATGCCTTCGAGAATGTCGAGCTGCGCCTTGAAAAGTATCCAAACGCCGAGTATGGCGATGATGCCACCAAAGATCGCTCCTTTCTGCGTCGTGACGGCCTGGGCCAACGCTGCCGCGATTCCCAGGCCACGGATGTCGCTGCCCGCCTGTACGAACGTGACGTACAGCAACGCCGGCAGTCCCATACCCAGTATCGCGCCGACGAAGAAGACGCCCCATTGATCGACACGTACGATGCGCCACCAGCCGCGCCAGCGTTGCAGCGATTCCGCGTCGGGAATGAACACGCTGCCTGAGTGGGCCAGCGCCACCTTTTTTCCTCCCACGGCTGCCGGAATGAAACCGACGCTGCTGCTCATGCCGTAGCCTTTGTCGCGCGCCCAGTTGCTCAGCGTCAGATTCGCAACTCCACCGCCACCTGCATACGCCGCAAAAGCGCCGAGCAGAAAGTAATCAGCACCGGCAGGGACGAGTTGAAACGATCCGGTACGCACATCGAAACCGGCGAATCCGGCCAGTGCGGCTCCCCACGTGGACAACGGCACGAACAGAATGGCGAGAATTGCGAATCCACCGATAATGGCCGACACCATGATCCAGTTGAGCACCTCGAGTGTTCGCTCGATGCGTCGCCCGACCATCAAGATCAGTCCACACAACAGGAACAGGCCCACGCCAATGGCATAGACCAGGCCCGATTCGGCCGCTCCTGGCAACCGCTTAGTGACGAGGAAGAAAACCGCCCCCGCAGCCGCGCCGGCCCATCCCGGCCAACCCATTTGCAGAAAGTAGAACGCCGCGTAGAACCACGCCCAGAAAGTCGAATGCGGGCGTGTGCGCATGAAACCGGTCATGATGGGCTCGCCCGTCGCCATCGTGTAGCGCATAAGCTCGACGTTGAGGAGCGTCTGTAGCAACGCGGCAACGCCTACGACCCACAGCAACGAGAGACCATATTTCACGAACGCCGCTGGTCCAAGCAGGAATTCACCGCTGCCGATGGAAACTCCGAGCACGATCACACCCGGACCAATGGCGCTGAACCACTGCAGACCTTTCGGTCTTGGCGCGACAGGTAATTCACCGACATGCCATGGGTCTAGTCCGGAACGTGCTTCTGGTGCAGTTTGGGTCGCAGTTTGTGTGCTCATTATGCAGGTTAGATTGTGCGCCACTTTGGAGTGCGGTGCCTTGGCACCGCTTTGGTAAATCCAAAGCGCCAACAAGTTGGCGCACTCCCAAGGAGGCGCCTCTCGATAAGACGTGTGGCAGCATAATGCACTTGTGGTTTTCTTTGAACTCTTAGTATGGTTTTATCTGAAATTTCTATGACGACTCCGAACATCGCCGCCCCGATTCGCCTGGCTATTCCGGCTGACGCAGCGCGGATTACTGCCGTGATAAATGCTGCATTCCGCATCGCTGAGGGGTTCTTTATTGACGGCAATCGCATCGCGCAGTCGGAAGTGGAACAAAAGCTGTCCGATGGCGCTTTCATCGTGTCGGAAAACGGCGACACGCTGAGCGGATGTGTCTACGTCGAGATGCGCGGGGAACGATCGTACCTTGGTTTATTGTCGGTCGATCCTTCCAGTCAACAGGGCGGTTTGGGATCACTTCTGATGCGTGAGGCCGAAAAGTATTGTCGTGAACGTGGCTCGCGGGCTATGGACATTCTCATCGTCAGCTTGCGTGAGGATTTGCCGGCGTTTTATGAAAAGCGTGGCTATGTTCAGACCGGAACGAGCCCGTTTCCACCGGATGTCGAGACGAAGATCCCCTGTCACTTTATCACCATGTCAAAGCCGCTCGTTTAATCTTTCATGGCAAAGCCAGAGACAGAAGTGCTGACGATCGATGGACGCGAGGTTCGCGTTACGAACCCCAACAAGCCGTATTTCTCTCAACAGACCAAACTCTCAAAGCTCGAACTTGTGCGCTACTACCTGTCGGTCGCACCTGGTGCGCTCGCGGGCATTCGCGATCGGCCCATCGTGCTGAAACGCTTTGTCGATGGAGCTGAAGGTCAGGCTTTCTATCAGAAGCGGGCGCCGGAGAATCATCCCGATTGGTTGCGCACAGTGACGTTGTCGTTTCCGTCTGGTCGCAAAGCGGAAGAGGTTGTGGTCGACGACGCGGCCGGACTCGCGTGGATCGTCAATCTGGGATGTATCGAATTGCACCCGCATCCGGTGCGTTCAGGGGATCTCGATCATCCGGACGAATTGCGTGTCGATCTCGACCCGGGTCCGGGTGTCGAATGGGAAAGCGTGCGACTGGTGGCGCTCGAAGTGAAGGCGCTGCTCGAAGAGATGGGATTGCGTGGTTGGCCCAAGACCAGCGGCTCGCGTGGTATGCACGTCAACGTGCGAATTCAGCCGCGCTGGACTTTCAGCGACGTGCGACGCGCGGCAGTGGCGTTGTCGCGTGAGATCGAACGCCGGGTACCGAAGCTGGCGAGCTCGAAGTGGTGGAAAGAGGAACGTCACGGAGTGTTCCTCGATTACAACCAGAACGCGAAAGATCGCACGACGTGTTCGGCGTACTCGGTGCGCCCGCTTCCCGATGCGCGTGTGTCGACGCCGCTCGAGTGGAACGAAGTTTCTGATTGCGAGCCTTCGGATTTTACCGTGCTGACAGTGCCGCAGCGCCTGAAAGAACTTGGTGATCCGCACGCGAAGATGGACGCGAACTCCGGATCGCTTGAGAAACTTTTAGAACTTGCGGAGAGGGATGAAGCTTCAGGTTTGGGCGACGCGCCGTGGCCGCCACACTTTCAAAAGATGGAGGGCGAGGCGACGCGCGTGGCGCCTTCGCGTGCGCGTTCCGCGACGAAAAACTCAGCGGCAAAGAAGAAGCGCGAACGAATGCCGCTGCTGGTTATCGCAAATTCACCTGATAAGAAAGCAGCGCTCGAGGGATTGGAGCGTTGGAAAGCGAAGTACCCGAAAGTCGCGAAGCTACTGGCGGTCGATGATGTGCTGGTTGATTCGATGCGCGGTCGTTCGTCGACCTGGACACGCATCAGAGTCAACTTACGTAATGTGCCGGAAAAGTTGCGGCCCGCGCAGGAGACACCCGATCCTGACGACGACCCCACCCGCGAATGGCGTGAAGTTCACCGCAAACGTGGACATGATTAACAAGATTTCTCAGGATGAACAGGATCATCTTGTAAATCGTGAATTCATCCTGTCAATCCTGTCCAAATATCAGTTCGATTTCATGCGGCGGGACTACTTCCAGCTGTTCATAAGTACAATCAGCCGGCTTCTTATCAGTTCGCCACCGCCGAAAATGCGCCGTGTGCCGAAAGCGATCGCCCTGCATGTGTTCGTAAGCGACCTCAACTACCAGCTCCGGTCTTAACGGCTCCCACGACAGATCTTTCCCGTGACTCCAGCGACTCTGCGCGCCCGGCATGCGCTGGCCGAGATCTTCACCCGCCCACTCTTTCCACGGATGCGTCTCGAGCGCGTTCTTGCGATACGGCTTGAGAAATTCGACCAGCTCGATCCGCTTCTGATCGGTAAAACTCGCACACACACCAACGTGCTGCAGCTTGCCCTGATCGTTAAAGAGTCCGAGCAGCAACGATCCGATGCGATCGCGATCGCCTTTCTTGTGCCAGCGAAACCCAGCCACGACGCAATCACACTCGCGCTCATGCTTTATCTTAAGCATCACGCGTTTGTTTGATACGTAAGGCCCTGCAACCGGCTTGGCCACCACCCCGTCCAGCCCGGCGCCTTCAAACCGGCGAAACCAGTCGCCCGCCAAGTCGAGATCGGTCGTAGTAGGCGTGAGATGAAGCGGCGGCTTTACCGACTTCAAAATCTTTTCCAGCATCCGGCGGCGTTCTTC
Source organism: Acidobacteriota bacterium (assembly GCA_046733695.1). Classification (GTDB taxonomy): domain Bacteria; phylum Acidobacteriota; class Blastocatellia; order Pyrinomonadales; family Pyrinomonadaceae; genus PSRF01. The sequence goes on along the minus strand of JBKPPU010000178.1, from coordinate 26,812 downwards.
AAAAGGCTTGCCGCGCAGATCATTCTTGCCTTCGCACAACAGATCGAAGAAGACAACCGACGCTGGAATCTGCTCCGAGAGCATCTTGACGCGCGATGCCGCCGGATGAATACGCAACTGCAACGAATCGAAATCGAGCGCGCCATTTTGCGCGATGACGACCTCCCCATCGAGCACACAGCGCGTGGGAAGTTGCTTTAAGAGCGGCTCGACAAGCTCGGGAAAGTAACGGTTGAGCGATTTCTCATCGCGACTCTGGATCATGACTTCATCCCCATCGCGAAAAACGAGCGCCCTAAAACCGTCCCACTTAGGCTCAAAAATCCACTCACCCGCGCGCGGCAATTCACTCACACGCTTCGCGAGCATCGGCAAAATTGGCGGGTTCACTGGAAGCTGCATGCAACCAGATTATCATTCCCTGCCTCAATAATTTCTTTTTGTGCTTTTTGTGCCTCTTTGTGGCTAATCTTGATTTGTCTTGGTGGCAAGATGCGAGTCCGCGGAAGCTTACTGGGCGGTATCACTTCCGCGGACTCTTTGTGGCCCCCTCACCAAGGCCACCCCTGAGACTCAAGATCCGTCGACCTCAAATCTCAGATCCGGCTGTGCTCAGCAACATTTTCAGCGAGGCGCCGAGCACTGCGCGTGCCTGATCACGACTGACCATCGGAAATTGGTCCAGGAACGTTTCCACAGTCTGATCATCTTCAAGAAACTCGAAGAGCAATTTGATTGGGACTGTCGTACCGACAAATACTACGCCGCTACCACTCTTTCGCGAGTTGCGTTCAATCACGTCTTCGAGATTCATCCCTCACGAACCCCGAGTCCGCAGAAGCCCCCCGACGCGCCGCATGCTTCCGCGGACTCAACCTGGCCCCCCACCAGGCTACCCAGTGCAAAATTGGAATTATTATTAGGCCGAATGCCTTCGATGCACTCGTCTTTTGGACGAATGATGAGCATCGCCGGCGGCATGACAGGTGAGTCACCGCGGCAGCAATCGAAAGCGAGAGCATCCTACTCTCATCTGTGAGTAAATACAAGTAGAAACTTAGGCCACCAAGAAGCACAAAATGCACAAATAAAGTTCACGATGATCGTTGTGCATTTTCTGTCTCTTTGTGGCATCTTTCATTCATGTCGGATGAGTTCAATGACGTGGCGGCTGGGTTGGCGGCGGTGGCGAAGGGGTTTTATGCGCGTGGGTGGTTGTTGGGGACGAGTGGGAATTTAAGTGCGGTGGTTCAGAGGGAGCCGCTCAGGTTGGCGATGAGCCCCAGCGGGGTCGATAAGGGTGAACTTAAACCAGAGCAGCTTTTATCGATCGATGAAGATGCACGAATCGTGAGCGCGCATGAGGGAAAGCCGTCTGACGAGAGCCTGCTGCACATACGCATCGTGAAAGAGCGTGGCGCCGGTGCCGTGCTGCACACTCACTCGGTCTGGAATACGATCCTTTCAGATCAGCATTCATCCGACGGGGGCGTTACGATCAAAGGTTATGAGATGTTGAAGGGTTTGCAGGGTGTGCGCACCCACGAGCACACCGAGTTTATACCAATCATCGAGAATTCGCAGGACATGCCCGCGCTTGCGGAGATGGTGGGCGCAACGCTGAACAAGCACCCGGCCGCGCACGGTTTTCTGCTGCGACGTCACGGGCTCTACTCCTGGGGACGAACGCTGGCTGAAGCGAAGCGACATGTGGAGATTCTCGAATTCCTACTCGAGACAATCGGAACAACATCTGGGAGGTCGTACTGATGGCTGTCGTTACGCTTTGCAACGAGAACAAGACCTTCACCCAGATCGACGAGATTACCAAGACACTTGCTGCCTGCGGGATCGACTACGAACGCTGGACTCCTTCACACTCGATCGCTGCCGACGCTCCCGCCGATGAGATCCTTCAGACCTATTCGCGGGAGATTGAAGCTCTGAAGGCTCGCGGAGGCTATGTCACAGCAGACGTCATCGATGTTAACCCTGCCACACCGGGCCTCGAAGCCATGCTTGCCAAATTCAATCGCGAGCACTGGCACGACGAAGACGAAGTGAGATTCATCATCGCGGGCCGCGGACTGTTCCACATTCACACCACTACCGGAACGGTGCTCGCGATCGAAGTCGAAGCCGGCGATCTGATTCGCGTCCCGCGCGGCACACTCCACTGGTTCAATCTCTGTGACGACCGTCGTATCAGGGCAATCCGTTTATTTCAGGACACCGCCGGATGGACTCCGCATTACACGAGCAGCCGTGTGGACGAAAACTTTCTTCCAGTTTGTTTCGGCCTCTCACATCTATCGATGACGACATGAGTCTTTTGGACGATGTTCGCGCCATTCTGCTGGATATCGAAGGAACGACGACACCGATTGCGTTTGTTCATGACGTGTTGTTCACCTACGCTCGCGATGAAGTCAGAGAGTTCTTGAGAACAAACGAAGACAATGACGAGGTGCGTGCGGATATCGCATTACTGAGCGACGAACATGCGGATGATGTGAGTAAAGATCGTAATCCGCCGCCGCTGGTTGCGGATTATGTCGAGTGGCTGATCGCCGCAGATCGCAAGTCGACGGGCTTGAAGTCGTTGCAGGGCAAGATCTGGCGACAGGGTTATCAGAATGGAACTTTGAAGTCGCAGGTGTTTGCGGATGTCGCGCCGGCGTTCGAACGCTGGCATCAGCGCGGGGTGAGCATCAATATCTTTTCGTCGGGAAGTGTGCTCGCCCAGAAGCTGCTATTCGCGCACACCGAAGCCGGAGACCTGACGCCGTTTATTGACGACTACTTCGATACGAACGTTGGTAAGAAGGGTGAAGCGGAAAGTTACCGGCGCATAGCGGAAAAGATGAAACTGCCGGCCCACGAGATACTGTTTGTTTCAGATGTGATTGACGAACTCAATGCGGCGCAAGACGCGGGCATGAAAACGTTGCTTTCACTCCGCCCCGGTAATGCGCCGCAGGTTAACACAAATCAGTACCCTGAAATCCTCAGCTTCGACGAGATAAAACCTTAGACAGGATGACAAGATGTACAGGATTTACAAGATAAATCCTTTTGTGCTTTTTGTGGCTAGACCTTTCTTTGTGGCTCAGCGCCATTCTCCTTGCAGCGTGAACGCGGCCCAGTAGTGTGGCGAGCGCCAGCGGTTGTCCTGTGACATCGAGATCTGTGCGGCACGAAGCGCGGCGGCGGGCCGCATACCATCTTTCAACATGGCCTCATAAAAGCGCTTCATGATATCCGCCGTGGCGCGGTCGTCGATGCGCCAGAGACTCGCAACTACGCGCGGCGCGCCCGCATACATGAACCCGCGCGTCAATCCAACGAACCCTTCGCCTTTGATCTCTTTACCAAGCGCAGTCTGACACGCACTCAACACCACGAGGTCCGCGTCGAGCTTCAAATTGTAAATGTCGTACAACCGCAGAAATCCGTTCTGTGGCCGCCCCTGTTCGTCAACCAGCGATAGCACTACACCCGACAAATCCGGATTCTGGTTATTGATCAACCCGTGGGTCGCAAAGTGAACAATCCGGTAATCAGACAGATTGTCTTTGGTAACGAGCGAACGGCTAGCCGAGAAATCCAGCGCCTTCAGGTTACGCTTGTCACCAGCGAGGCGCGCAATCTCTTCAGCTTCCTGCCGGCTGAATCGCAATCGCACCAACCCACCCAATCCTGATTCAAGCGCGGACCGCTGCACATCGGTTGCAGACGAATGATTTGCCGGCTCGGCATTCTTCGCTTGTGCCAGTCGCGGATCATTCGCGGAAAAAACAGGATCCGCCAACACGGCCAGAAGCTTACTCGCCGGTTTTCGCTTTTCAAACTCTTCTCTCAACACTGCAAGCACCGAAGCTGAAGGCAACGTCACGATCTCATGATCGACAATCAACGGCCGCCCACCGTCAGTCAACGTCAACGCAGAAAACGGTAAGTACTGCAACACTCCGTCAGCCACGATCACTAGTCGTTTCTGTTTCAACTCATCCGCGAGCGGCTGCAGCAACATTCGACTCAGGCTGGCCGCCACCGCTGGAAAGTCAGACTGCACGTGATCGAGTCGTTGTTTTCTCTGCGCGAGAGTTTCGTTTGGAACACTCGTTCCCTGTTCGGTCAGAAGCTGGTAGAAACGCTTGGCTTCCTGCTCGATGGTCACTCGTCCCGGCAACTCAAACACCTTGACCGAATCCGGTGTTACTGCCCACACAAAACTCTTCTGCTCACCCAAGGCATATTCGAGCAGCAAAGTGTTCTCGTCCAACAGGTGTTTTTGAATTGCTTCGACGTTCAGCGGCGCCGGCTGGACCAACGCGGCATATCGTGGACTCGTCTGCCGTATACGTGTCTGAACCTGATCGTATTCGGTCGTGAGCGCATCCATCTCTTTTGACGCCGCAAGCTTTTGCTCGTCAGTAGGTTTTCCGCTCAACAGACGCGTCTGCTGATCGGCTTTGTCGGCGATGGACTGTCGCAAAACACTTTCGCGTTCCACTAAAGACGGATCGACACCTTGTCGCAATTCGGCCCGCGCTTCGCGCAAAAGCTCTAACAAGGATCTGGCCCGACTTTTCTCACTGACCTGAAGCGCAGCGGCAGCAAAGCCCTCGGTGGGTTTCTGCTCATGCAGACGCATCAACACCTCAGTTTCAAATTCGTAATACTGCCGCACAGACGCCAGAAACGAGGTACGCAATTGCTGACTCTTCAGATTGACGCGCACAGACTCAGTCGCAGCGATCGCCTGCTCAATCAGCTTCAGCGCTTCGGGAAGATTGCCGCCCACGAACTCGAGTCTTGCAAGCTCCGACAGTGCCGTCGCTTCGTTGACTTGATCGCCGGTCGTGGCGCTGATGGTGCGCGCCTCGTTGAGATTCTCGCGCGCTTTGTCGAGCTGGCCTTCATTCCGATAGAAAACCCCGAGACTCTTCAAAGCACCCGTCAACTGCCGTGAGTATCTGGCCCCGCGAAGTAGTCTCACGGCTTCAAGATAATTCTCGAGCGCCTTCTGCTTGTCGCCGAGATGCTCGTAACAATTGGCGATGTTATTGAGCGTTGTGCCTTTGCCGCTGGGATCGTCTTTCTCGGATCGGAACTCCAGCGATTGCAAATGGAAGTCGAGCGCTTTGCGATAGTCACCCAGCTTGGACCAATTGACCCCAATGTTGGTGAGCACCTGGGCCATTCCGTACTTGTTTTGGGCCTTTCGCAACGGCTCTACAGCCTGGCTGTAATAGTCCAGCGCCTTCTCATACTCGCCAAGTTGTCCGTACGCCCAACCGATATTGCTGATCGTCATCGCCTCTGACTCAGCCTCGCCGAGCTTTTTACGAATAGCTCGCGCCTCCTGATATCGATCCAGCGCTTTCTGATAGTCACCAAAACTGCCGTAAACACTACCGAGTCCATCCGTCACGGATGAGAGACCACTCTGATCACCAATCTCCCGTTTGATAGCTACTGCCGCGGTGCATAATTCAAGAGCCTTCTTCAAGTGGCCCAGAGTTCTACGCATCACGCACATGTTCCCAAGAATCGTCGACTCTTTCATGGGCTCGTGCATGTCGTGCATGATGGAGACAACCCGCTCCATATATTCCAGGGCTTTGATCGAATCGCCGGTCCACGAGTAAGCCATTGCGAGAAGGTTCAGCGTGTTTGCCAGACCAACGGGTTCAGCATCGGTGCGGAGTGGAAGAGCCTGCTGGTAAATATCGAGCGCTTTCTTTCGGTCGCCACGATTGCTGTAAGAGGCTCCGAGTTCGTCGAGCAAATACGCGTGCCATCGTTTACTGCCTGCAGCCTGGGCGAGCGGAATTCCCTGTTCCGCCGCTTCGGCTGCCTTTGGATACTGCGAGGTAGCATTCAAAGCGTAGGCCACGTAATAAAGCGAGCGAGCTTCGTTGGCCCGATCTTTGGCAAGACGCCAAAAGCCAACGGATTGCTGAAACTGATCCAGTGCTTTGAGTTTTGCGTCACCGGTTTGAGTAACAAACAACTGCCAGGCATCTTCAGTCAGCTTTTCTGCTTCGACGCGTGCTTTGTCCTCCTCCGTTGAGCCCCGGATTTCTTTAAGCGCAATTGAATAACCAGCCTGATAGTCGATTTTGGCGGGTCCGACGATAACGAGCCGATATGTCGTAGCTACGGAAGCCACGAACGAGAATTCCTCGGACAATCCAATCGCGCCCGCGAGATCCACGGACCTGAGTTGTTTTCCATCAGGAGCAAACACGGCAACACCGACGTCGACGGTCTTCTGATGAACCTCAACTCGCCCGTACATCCCGCTCGGCAGCGAAAGACTGAACGTCTGTTGCTCAGCCGGCTTGATGTCTCTTTCGATTGTTTTTCCGAATTCGAGAGGAGTTGATTGTGTTTGGGAGTAAACAGGAGTTGCAGCAGTCAGGAGTAACAAGAGGGCCAGGTAGGGCAGGGCTAAATTGCTTGCATGTCTCATCGTTTCCTCACATTGAAGTAGTAGAAACCGACATCTTCTGCTGCACCACTTTCGGTAACGCCTCGTAGTCTCAGTTCATAGTCACCCGATTTGAGAGCTGTTGCCGGAAGTGTCAGGCCGACCGCGCGTGCTCCACGTCGATTCCTGGCGTTTAGTTTCTCTCGAGTCCAAACCTGGCGCCCGGCCAGGGTGAGCAACTCCACATTGAAATTCTTGTACGGCTCTTCCGGATCGATACCGATTTGCAGTCGGACCAGACGTGCATCGTCTGGTAGGACCAGGTTCGGCTTGTTATCGCCTCCGCGTGAAAGACCAGGTAAAAGGGTTAACGAGGCGATCACTGGACGCGGCGCCGGATTCACCGCATCCCCTGCTTCACTCAGTTCGCGTAACGACTCATCAGTTTGCTCGCGTTGTTGCTTTTCCTGATTGAGTTGCGCATTTAATTCCTGGTTACGATGGCGCTCGACTTCAAGCGCCTGCTGCTGTGAATTCTGTTGCGACTGATTCTGCGCACGTAGCTCCGTGAGTTCTCGACGCAAGCGCAACGTTTCGATTGAAAGATAACCGGCTCCGATCAGCAGCAAGGGCACCGCCGAAACAAACGCCATCCTCGCCGCTGGAGTGAGCCCATTAATAAACGCGTAAATCGAATCCATCCAGGACCACGACTTAGTCTCCTGGACCACAATCTTTTTCGGGACTGCCTGCTCAGACATCACACCCGCGAGCGCTCGCGCAAACTCAACTCGCTTGCGACGCTCCGCCGAGGCAAGAAATCGCTTCTCAAATCGCTGCCGCTGGGCACCCGAAAGCTCACCGCGTACGTATTCGTCGATCAGATCGTTTTCGACGGCAGTGATGCTCGCGAGATAGTCCTTGTCCTCAAAAGCGCGATCCTCGATTTCGACCTGCTGCTCCTCGGACAATTCTCCCAGTAAATACCGGCCGATAAGCATTTCGTTGTTTAGGTCAGTTGCCATAGGTTTCGCGGAAATGTCGCGCCTGAGCTCTGGGCAAAGGCTTTTGTACAACCACAGTTGAACATTTGCACTTCTGAATCTGCCAAGCGGGGACGTTCCATTTATGAGTGGCTACAAATCGGATTTCATCACAAATTTTTTTCAGGCTTCGGCGACGCAGGTTTCGACACACGACTGAAGCCTTTCGCGCAGACGTAAAGCGCGCATTCTTAACGTGTTAACCGGAATTCCGAAGCGATCCATCAGCTTTTTCCGGTTCTGAATCTTTTCCCCTTTTTCGCCCTGGTAGTACTCGAGAATCAGCTCACGATTATCCGCTGAGAGGGTTTGGAGGCAGCTCCTGAGGCAGACGAGTCGATTTTCGCTGTCATCGGGCTCTTCCTCGTAGGCCTCGCTCGACGTGCCGATTTCCGCGAGCGCCTGCTGCTCTCGCAGACGGCCTTTGTTGATTTCGAGGAGTAGCAACCGGGCCACACCCATCGCATATCCTGAATAATTGAGGATTTCTTCACCGTCCGCGACTCGCTTGGCCATGCGGTTGATGGTTTCGTCGGCGTGATCTTCAGGAAAAGAACATCCGCGCCACTCGAAAAAGCGCATCAGATTGGTTCGGATTTCGAGGTACTTTTGGGCGGCACTGTCTCGATCGCCGCCGAACGCGACGAGCAGCCTGTCAAACGCTTCCTGAGTGAGCGTCCATTTCTGGCGGGCAGTGCCCTCCCCGTCAACCATTGAGTCGGGTCCAGTTTAAGTGAGATTGAAAAACAGGGTATCCACAGATTACACAGATTACACGGATTTCGTAAATCGAATCTGTGTAATCCGTGGATAAAGGCGTGGGTTCAGTGCTTGATTTGGTCGTAGAGTTGTTTGGCCATTTCGGGGTTGATGCCCTTCAGGGTTTCGTACTGGGCCATCGCCTGGGTCTTGTCGTTGATCGCGTAGTAAGTCAGGGCGAGGTTGAAGTAAGCCTGGGCCAGGTTTGGTCTTAGCTTTATCACTTCCTTGTACGACTCAATCGCTTCCGAGTAACGACCAGCATTGTAAAGAGTGAGTCCGAGATTGAAATGAGCCGACGCGTTCTTCGGTTCGATCTCTGACGACTTCTTCAGCGCATTAGCGGCTTCGTCATATTTCTTCAAACCGTTGTAGGCGTTGCCGAGGTTCTTGTACGCATAAGAAAGGATCTCGTTTCGTTCCTGAAATCCAAGCTTGTAAGCCCCACCTGTGGCGCCGAGAAGCTTGATAGCCTGCTGACTTGCGTCCGCCGCTTCCTGATAGCGCTCGCTGTGGTTGAACGCAAAACTCAAATTGTTATAGGTCTCCGGACTGGAAGGATCGCGTCTTAACGTCTCGTTGTATACGTCGATAGCTTCCGGATAACGATCAAGCCGCGCGAGCGAAAAAGCCAACGGCAGGTACGCTCCGTTGTAGTCAGGCTTCAATTTGATCGCCTTCTGGTAAGCGTCAACCGCTGCCGCGAACTTGCCCTGGTCCACATAAACATTTCCCAATCCAGCGAAGGCACGCGCATCGTCAGGAGCAATCTGTGCGGCCAGATGATACTGCTGTTCCGCTTCATCATAACGAGGCTTCGGGGCGCTGCGCGCGGCGTTAGCCCGAGCGATGATGGCATCCTGTTTACGGACAGGCGGTTTTTGGGTCGGCTTTACCTTTCCTCCACCAGTGGCTCCCTGACTCGTGACGTGGACCGTCGGATTTGATGGCGCGCGAAAGATCAGGGCTGCGCCACCCGTGATGTCTCGAAGCAGGCTGCCACCACCAGTGATATCCTGGGCGGCGGCGCCGGCGGCAATAGCTAAACCCAAACAAATAAGGGGAAAAAGGCGGGTTCTCATGCGGGCGTCGATCTCCTTCGGGCCAGATTACAACTCATTCTGGCGGCAGATACAAGGTCGGAGCGTAAGGTGCAGGCCGCATGGAAAGCGTTGTATGTGGCTGGACTATTTCAAATCGTCGAGTTGTAGACCGATGGGATCGGCGCCGGCGCCCTTCAGACCATCAAGGACGCGTGCGACTTCGCCGTACGGGAGGTTGCGTGGGGCTTTTATAAAGATGGTCTTCTCGACCCGCCTTGACTCAGGCAGGTCCACACGTGCGATCAAATCCGCTCGAAACGCACGGTTGCGCAATCGTTCTTCAAAAACAGACGTGAGCTTTTGAGTGAGCGGTGTAAGGTTATCGACTGTGCCCATGTCTGACAGACTGTTGAGCTTTAAAGTTCGATCGGGTTGGATTGTGACCACGAGGGTAAGCTCACCGGGATCCACCCGTGCATTGTCATGAGGAATAGACGGCAGTTTTGCCTCAAAGCGATATGGCTTCATAGGCGCAGCCACCATGAAGATGATGAGCAGAACCAGAAGAACGTCGATCAGAGGAGTTACGTTAATGTTCGGCGCAGTCATCTTCAATCCTCCAGTCTTCGCCACAAAGAGGCACAAAAAGCACAAAGGTTAGACACTGATGTAAATGAAATGTTCCCGGGTTTAGCGGGCGCTGTCGCGTGGGAAGAGGACGCGATCCGGTTCGGCGTTCAGGCGGTTGAGGAGCTCTACTATTAATCTCGACTTCACGCGCCCGGCGTCTTTCGGATGGACCAGGTAACGGACGATCGCTTCGAGCCAGGTGTTGTCACTGACGCGAAACAGGACCACGGGTCGCTCCTGCACTTCGAGTTGATTCACCGGCGTTTGCGCAAGGATCTCACGAAACACTGCAACCTGCTTCATCATCGCTTCACCAACTTCCTGCTCCGCCACTTCCTTCATCGTCGCAGCGATAAACTCGAGGTCGGCGTTGTAAGCAACCTGAAATCTGATCTCGTTCCAGATGTACGGAAACAGCGGCCAGGTGTAGTTGTAAACAGGTTGGCTCAGCACCGTCGAGTTGGGAAACTTGATGATGCGCCCGCTCGGATGCTCGGTGGAAAGATAGTCGCCACCAAATTCCCAGAGCGTGGTATCGAGATAATTGACGTCGAGCACATCGCCGGTAGCAGTGCCGATCTTGATTCGGTCGCCGACGCGATAAGGCTCGCGCACAAGGATGTAAACCCAGCCAATGAAACTCGTGATCGGAGTCTGCAGCGCGAAACCAAGGATTAAAGACAGCAGTCCAAACGAAACAACCGCCGTGTACCAGTTCTGAAAGAAGAGTGTGAGGACAAAGAACGCGATCACCACCCACAACAGGAGACGTGAAACGCGCTTCAAGTTGTACTGGTAAACAGCATTCTGGACGCGGCCGATGAGATAAACATCAACCACGCGCAACACCATCAGACAAACTACGACCACTGAGATCGCGAGGACGAGCTTAAGACTCAGTGGATACTTTTCGACAAACCCTGGGAACCGCGACTTCAACACCTGGTAGAGCGCGCCGAGCACGAGCAGCATCACGAGATGCGTGCCGATGAAAAACTTGTCACGGGCGCGGACCGGCGCTTCCTTTTTCTCGGCAGGTGTAGCCTGTTTCAACGCACGCTGCACATCGGCGTCCTGCTTCACTTCCTCAACCTGGCGCTGCAGTTCGTCTTTAGTTGGCGGCGGTGAGCTCACTTCACGTCCTTTAGCCCGTCGATGACGATGCGGGCCACAGTTGGAATGATCTCTCGCTCGTTTGCATGTTGGGAAGTGAACGTTGCGAGGACAAACTTTCCGCCGTCAGACATCTCGACGTAGGCAACGTCATGGCGTGTCGTGCTGGTCCATCCGGCCTTGGACCACAAGCGAAATCCGTCTCGACCCTTGAGCGCGATGCCGGTGAAGCCGGCTCCCTGGTTATCGGGATCGTTGCTTTGGCCGGCGTAATCTCGTTTGAGCAACTCCATCATCGCGGACGTGCGCGCCTGGTTCGCGGCTTTGCCGGTCACGATCTCCATCATCAAGCGAGCAGTCGCATCCGTAGTGAGCTTGTTGCGGTTCTCGCCGTTTGGGCCACGCGACACACGTTCGCGACCATAAGCATCTTCACAAAATGTTTTTTGATTGACGTTGATGTTGGTGTAGCCGAGCGAGGAGAAGTAACGGTTCACGGCGTTGCGTTGATACTGCCATTCCTCCATTTCCTTCGCAGGCAATTCGTAGCCGGCAGTCGTATGCGTGATCACGTCGACGACGTATTGCGTCGCTTCATTCGAAGAGTCGACGATCATATCGCGCAGCGCCCGCGTCAGTTCAGGCGTTTGTTCGATCTTCTTGTCTTCGAGCCAACGATGCGCGGCAACGAGGTAGAAAAGCTTGACGACGCTGGCCGGATAGATCCGCTCGTTCCCATGGAAGCTGGCAGTCTGCGGCCGCTTCGAATCGCGGAGATCGATCAACGTTATCGAGAGTTCGGACTCTTTCAGATTCTTGTCGGCGAAACGATCCAGAGTGGTCTTCGCAGCGCGATTGACGAGGTCCTGCAACGACTGCGCAGAGGCGGACGTAGTGATAGCGAGAATTATGAACAGGGTTCCGAGAATCTTAGTCATAGAGATCACTTTTAACACAGATTACACAGAAAGGACGGATTTTGTTATAAGCTTTCCGTGCAGAACCACCCCGAGGCGGATTTGGTCCGTGGCATACGTCGCTGGGACCTGGTCGCAATCACGATCAACGGCATAATCGGCGCTGGAATCTTCGGTCTTCCTTCCAAAGTTTACTCGTTAATTGGGACTTACAGCCTGATCGCGTTCGTCGTGTGTGCGCTCGTAGTGGCGCTCATCATCCTCTGCTTCGCGGAGGTCAGCAGTCGTTTTGAAGAGACTGGTGGTCCATATCTCTACGCGCGCGAGGCGTACGCACCCGCAGTCGCGTTCGAGGTCGGGTGGTTGATCTGGCTGGCGCGCGTCACCGCCTTCGCTGCGAACTGCAATTTGCTGATCAACTACCTGGGGTTCTTCTGGCTGTCCGCCACAAATCCTTACTGGCGCGCGGCCGTAATCGTCCTTGTTGTCACAGCGCTCGCAGTCATCAATCTACTCGGAATTAGACAGGCCGCAATCGTCAGTAACGTATTCACGGTCGGCAAACTCGTGCCGATCATCATCTTTATCGCTGCGGGACTTTTCTTTTTAAATCCCGCGGCGTATGAGTTTGGCCCACGTCCGGCGACTGGCGCGTTTTCACAATCCGTGTTGCTGCTCGTTTATGCATTCACGGGATTCGAAATGGCGACGATTCCGGCTGGCGAAGTGCGCGATCCGCAGCGGAACCTGCCACGGGCGTTACTGATCGCGATCCTCGTCGTCGCGATTCTTTACATCATGATCCAAGTGGTTTGTGTGGGAACGTTGCCGGGCCTCGCGCAGTCGCAAAAGCCACTCGCGGACGCGGGATCGCAATTTCTTGGTGTCGCAGGTGGCGCGATCATTTCTGCCGGAGCGATCGTTTCGATCACGGGAAACCTGAACATTTTACTGTTATCAGGCTCGCGGCTTCCGTTTGCGATGGCGGAGCAAAAACAACTACCGGAGTTCATCGGGAGCGTCCACCGGCGATTCTTTACACCGTGGGTGTCGATCCTGATCACGGCAGTCATAATGCTGTTTTTGACGTTGAAGAGTTCGTTTGTGGCGGCGCTGACAATTAGCACTATCGCGCGGCTGTTTACTTACGGAGCGACGTGCCTCGCCTTGCCCGTGTTTCGTGCGCGACGCGAAAGGTCTGAGGCCTTATTTCGATTACCGGGTGGAACGGTCATCGCGATTCTGTCGCTGCTGCTGATTGCCTGGTTATTGCTGAATAGCACGTTGCAGGAAGCGAAAGCCGCAGCATTGGCGGCTGGAGTTGGATTGGCAATCTATCTTGGGTATTGGCTTTATTCGAAAGAATTTCTCACGCAAAGGCGCAACGGCACAACGGAAGGCGCAGGGGACGATTGAGTTCCTGCGTCTTTCGTTGTGCCGTTGCGCCTTTGCGTGAGAAATCCTCTTAGTTAAACTATTGCCAGTCGCCGCGTGGATAATCTACTCGACAATCTGAGCGCAATCGTCGGGCGGGAGCATGTTCTCTCCAAGCCTGATGAACTACTCGTCTACGAGTGCGACGGTCTGCCGCAACACAAACACCGCCCGCGCGCAGTCGTCTTCCCTTCTTCCACCGAAGAAACAGCCGCCATCATGCGTGAGCTCGCGCGAGCGAATGTGCCGTTCACTCCGCGCGGCGCGGGCACGGGACTCTCCGGTGGCGCACTCGCACTTAACTCCGGTGTCGTGATTGAACTCGCGCGCATGCGCAAGATTCTCCGTCTAGATCCCGAGAACCGAATTGCCGTGGTCCAACCGGGCGTAGTGAACCTCAACGTCTCGAAAGCAGTTGCGCCTTATGGCCTGTATTACGTTCCTGATCCGTCGAGCCAGCCCAGTTGCACGATCGGCGGCAACATTGCGGAGAGTGCGGGCGGCATTCACTGTCTGAAGTACGGAACCACGACTGATCACGTACTCGGATTGCGTGTGGTGCTCGCGGGCGGAGAGATTGTCGATCTCGGAAGAACTGAAGGTTACGACCTGCTCGGCACGTTCATCGGCTCTGAGGGAACATTTGGCATTGCAACTGAAGCAACGCTCAAGCTGGTCCAGGTACCACCCGCGGTGCGAACGCTGCTCGCCGAGTTTATTGAAGTAAACGACGCGAGCCATGCGGTTTCCGCCATCATCGCGGCTGGTGTGATGCCGGCGGCGCTCGAGATGATGGACGGAGAGATCATTCGCGCAATCGAGGCGAGTGTCTTTGCGGCTGGACTGCCACCTGATGCCGGTGCGGCGTTATTGATTGAACTGGACGGCATCGAGGCCGGTCTCGATGATGAAGCCGAGAAAGTAAGAAGTATTTGCATGGAGTATGGCGCGCGGAGTTGTCGTTATGCGCGCGATGAAGCGGAACGAAAAAAACTCTGGGCCGCGCGCAAAGGTGCGTTCGGCGCGATTGGCCGCATCAAGCCGGATTCGATGATCCAGGATGCAGTCGTGCCGCGTTCGCGTCTGCCGCAAGTGCTCAGTGCGGCTTACGACATTGCGGCGCGATACCAACTCAGGATCGCGAATGTCTTTCACGCCGGCGACGGCAATCTACACCCGCTGATCTGTTTTGACTCGCGCTTTCCTGAAGAAGTGCGGCGCGTAAAAGAGGCAGGTCGTGAGTTGATGGAGGTTTGTGTTGCGGCGGGTGGCACGATAACGGGTGAACATGGTGTCGGATTCGACAAGCGCGAGTTGTTGCCGCTCGTGTTTTCCGAAGCAGACATGAATGCGATGTTGAGTGTTCGCGCCGCGTTCGATCCGTTGGGACTGTGTAATCCGGGAAAGATCGTGCCGATGCTGCGCGGTTGCGGTGAGGCTAAGGCGGTAGCTTCGACGGACAAATCTGAGCCGGAGACACAGCCTGTTCGCGCACCAGTTGTTGACTCTCAAAACGAAGTCGTGACGCGTGCAGAGTTCGATCCGGATCGCGCTCGGAACTTACTGGCGGGAATCGTCGGCGAACAAAACGTCTTCCTAAGCAATGGAGCCGTGACCATCACTCCGGCATGTGGGGAAGAGATTTCAGAAACATTGAAACTCGCCTCGTCGGAACGTTGGACCGCTATGCCGGTGGGTGGCATGAGATGGATCAGGTCCACACCTAATCTCATCGTTAGCACGCTGCGGCTCAACGAGATCATCGAGCACGAACCGGCAGATCTAGTTGCGATCGCGCAGGCTGGTGTCACGCTAAATGACTTCAACGCCGCACTCGCAGTGAATGGTCAGTGGTTACCACTCGACCCGCCGGACGATGGACGCGCCACCCTCGGTGGTGTCGTAGCTACGGGAATCGGGGGGCCGCAACAGTTCGGTTATGGACGCCCGCGCGGATCAGTGATTGGAATGAAAGTCGTCCTCGCAGATGGCAGCATCATTAAAGCGGGCGGACGTGTGGTGAAGAACGTTGCGGGTTACGATCTGTGTAAGCTTTTCACCGGTAGTTATGGCAGTCTGGGAATCATTACAGAGCTGAACTTCAAACTGCGGCCGCGACCTGCGCGTGAGGCGACAGTAATTTCGTCAGGTGGGATTGATGAGCTCCATGGGGTTTTAGCGGCGCGATTATTTCCGGTGGCTGCGGAGATCGTGTCAGGCAGGTTGCTGGTACGTTTTGCGGGAAATGAAAAGGGTGTAGCCTTTCAGATCGAAGAAGCGCGCAAGCTGTTGAGAGAGGCCGAAGTCGTGATGGATGATGCGGACCTGTGGAAGGGGATCGCCGCGACCCGAGCGCTGGACGGCAGAGTTCGTAAAGAACCCTCCGGGAACGTGAAAGTTTTGATGGAGAGGATCAAGAGACAACTCGATCCGAGGAATATATTAGCCGCGGATTAAGCGGATTTTTGACGGATTAAAACTATGAGAATCAAACTGCTCGTCGTCCTGCTGATCGTTACCTTAAATGTTCCTGTAAGCCTTGCACGGGAGCCCGTCCGCGCGCGACACGGTATGGTAGCTTCGACAAATGAAGTGGCGTCGCGCGTCGGCGTCGACATCATGAAGCGTGGCGGCAATGCTGTCGATGCAGCTATCGCTGTCGCTTTCGCGCTTCAGGTGACTCATCCCGCCGCCGGAAATCTCGCCGGTGGCGGTTTCATGATGATTCGTTTGAAAGACGGCAGGACCACCGCTATCGATTATCGAGAGATGGCCCCTTCATCGGCTCATCGTGACGTCTATCTGGATAAGAATGGGAATCTCATCGAAGGCGAGGGTGGATCGCTGGTTGGCTATCGTGCCGCCGGTGTGCCCGGAACGGTGCGCGGAATGGAACTGGCACTCAAGAAGTATGGTTCAGGCAAACTCACGTGGGCCCAACTCGTCGAGCCCGCACGCCGCCTCGCGGGCGCCGGTTTCACAGTGACCTATGAGCTCGCGCGCTCGCTCTACAGCGAACGCAAATACCTCTCGAAATACGCTGAGACCAAACGAATCTATTTGAAAGGCGGACAGTTTTATAAAGAAGGAGAACTCTTTCGCCAGCCCGAACTGGCCGCGACTTTCGCGCGCCTGCAGCGATTTGGTCCAAACGAGTTTTATGAAGGTGAAACAGCGCGATTGATCGTCGCCGACATGAAGCGCAACAACGGTCTGATGACGATGGACGACTTGCGCGGCTACGTCGCAAAAGAGCGCGCCCCGGTCCGTGGCAACTATCGTGGTCACGAGATTATCTCGATGCCGCCACCGTCGTCTGGCGGCGCAGTGCTGGTCGAGATGTTGAACATTCTCGAGGGTTTCGATCTGCAAAAGATGGAGGCGAGCTCGTCCGATCGTTACCATCTTATGGCCGAAGCGATGCGACGGGCGTTTGCCGATCGCGCCGAGTACATGGGTGACAGTGATTTCGTGAAGGTTCCCGTGCAGGGTTTAATCGACAAAACTTACGCGACGACTCTGCGCACTACAATCAATACCGATCGCGCTTCGACGAGCGCGGAAGTGCGTGCCGGGCGTCCGGCCGGATACGAATCTGATGAGACAACTCACTTCACCGTCGTCGATGCCGAGGGAAACGCGGTTTCCAACACCTACACACTCAACAATTCTTACGGTTCAGCGGCCGTTGCGAAGGGTACGGGATTGCTTCTCAACGACGAGATGGACGACTTTGCGGCCAAGCCGGGCACGCCAAATATGTACGGGCTGATACAGGGTGAACGAAATGCGGTGGCGCCGAAGAAGCGGCCGCTATCGGCAATGACACCGACGATCGTGCTGCGCAAAGATGGTAGTTTGTGGTTTACCGTCGGGAGTCCGGGTGGGCCAACAATCATCAATACGGTTCTTTGCGTCATCACGAATGTCATCGACTACGAGATGAATATCCAACAGGCGATCGACTTCCCACGCATTCATCACCAGTGGCTGCCGGATGAGCTCGTGGGCGAGCCGTTTGGGTTGTCAGGCGACACGCAGCGTGCGCTCACATCGAGAGGTCACAAGCTCGCCAAGCTGCGTTATCTCGGCGACGCTGAGGCGATCATGATCGAAGAGAAGACCGGCATGCGTTTGGGCGCGACCGATCCACGACGCAGTGATGGACAGGCTGTCGGGTATTGATTGGCGAAGTTAGTTGGACAGGATTTACAGGATGATTCAAGATTTACATGTAAATCCTGAAACATCCTGTAAATCCTGTGAAGCATGATGTCTAGCCTTTCGCACGCCTTATCACATCAGGAAGACAAACTACTCGCGTGCATCCATTGCGGTTTGTGTCTCGAGGCCTGTCCGACGTATGTCATTACGGGCAACGAGAACGATGGGCCCCGCGGGCGGATCTACCTCATGCGGGCGGTTGCTGAGGGACGGCTGGAAAATACTTCGAGCTCGTTTGGCACACACATCGATCGCTGTCTCGGCTGTCGCGCGTGCGAACAGGTTTGTCCGGCCGGTGTCGAATACGGTCAACTGTTGGAAGCGAGTCGCGAGGTACTGCTCGAGTCTCAACCGAAGTCTGACCTGGGCAACAAGCTTCTACGTTTCGTACTGCGCCACGTCTGGTTATCACCGGCTCGTCTGCGTCTGTTCTTCACCGCCTCGAGACTGTTTCGCGATCTCGGACTAGCACGGCTGTTGTTGAAGTTACGATTGGCCCGGCTGATCTCACCGCGTGCGGAGTTTGGACTTGCTCTGCTCGAGAGTTCCCGTCCGGTGTTCTCGAATAGCAAAACAACAAAGACAGCTGGTCGCGCAGGAAACGTGTTGTTGTTTTCCGGTTGCGTCGGAGAAGGACTGTTCGCAAGAGTGAATCGCGCGACCGAACGCGTGCTAAGCGCCAACAACTTCAACGTCACCACACCGTCAGAACAAGTGTGTTGCGGCGCTTTGCACGCTCATGCAGGCGACCTCGAAGGCGCACGCAAACTAGCTCGCCAGAATATCGCAGCCTTCAACTCCGACGCACCGATCATCACGAACGCGGGCGGTTGCGGCGCAATGCTCGTCACCTACGCGCATCTCTTCGCCAACGACCGAGAACTCGCCGCGCCTGCAGCAAATTTCAGCGCGCGTGTACGAGACGTGAGCCAACAACTCGCCACGGTGGAAATGCGGACGGCCCCAACCCCCGTCGACATCCCGGTGACGTACGACACCTCATGTCATCTTTTATACGGCCAACACAGCGGTGAGGCTTCCGAACGGATGCTGCGAACAGTTGCCGGAGATAAATTTGTCCCGCTAAACGGCACCGAACGATGTTGCGGCGCCGCGGGTATTTATAATCTCATGCAGCCGGATATGTCCCAGCGTGTGTTGCAGGAGAAATTGGACCACATAAACTCAACCCACGCTGGTATACTGGCTACCGGTAATCCCGGCTGCCAGATGCACATCGGGGCGGGCGCCTGCCTGTCGCAAATGAAATTGAAAGTCTGCCACCCTGTCGAGCTTGTAGACCAGGCATATGAGCTTGCCGGCCTCTATGGAAAATAAAACCCTCAATCAGAAGACACTGATGGTCTTCGCGCCCTTGCTGATACTGACCGGTATCGCAGGATTCGTGATACCTGAACAATACAGTATGATGAGCGGCGCCGCTCCGTACAACTTCTTTCACATCATCTTCGGGTCAATCGGGTTGCTGATCACGATGACCAACAACGATGCGATGGCCAGTTCGTTTAACCTGGGATTTGGTCTAATTGATTTGTACCAGGTGCTGGCGAGTGTCGTCGGTCTGGCTCCGATTCAATACTTCCACTGGACTTATGCTGACGACGTGCTTCACGTCCTCATCGGGTTCGCGCTCGTAATCATCGGGGGACGCGGATTAACGAGGATTTGGAACCGATCGACCGCCGACCAGCGTTAGTTTGACGTTGGCGTCGTGATCGAGGGCTACGAGATCTGCGCGTTTGCCGGGATCGAGCGACCCGCAGTCGTGATCCAAGCCTAGTAACCTGGCGGGGTTTGACGAGGCCATCCGCGCGAGATCTATATAAGACACGCCGAGCGAGTGAAGCAGCCGCACAGCATCGAGCATGCTGATCACTGAACCGGCGATGCTGCCTGCCGCATTCGCGGTGCGACCATTCTTCACCGTTATTGTTTCCCCCCAGATTTGGTAGTCGCCATCTCCCTTCCCTGCAGCCGCAATCGCGTCGCTAATCAAGCTGATGCCGCTTGCTCCTTTAGTCTTCATCAGCAAGCGAAGCATGAAGGGATGGATGTGCACGCCGTCGGCAATCAGATCGACAGTCACATCGTCGCGGGAGAGACCCCACGCGATTGGACCAGGACTGCGATGATGCAACGGAGCCATTGCATTCATGAAGTGTGTCATGTGGTGCGCGCCGGCCGCGCACGCGTCTTCGAGCACTTGTAGATCAGCGCGGGTGTGACCGATTGAGACGACCCATCCGCGTCTCGTTAACTCACGAATGAGATCAACACCTCCCTCGACCTCCGGCGCCATCGTGGTCATGCGCACTGCGTTCTCCGGGACCGGCAGCGCATCCAGATCCTTTGGACTGCTATATGTCTTGAAGTATTCAGTGTGCAACGCTCCACACTGAGCCGAATTAACGAACGGGCCTTCGTAATGAATACCAAGAACACGCGCGCCCGTAGTTGCCGCGCCGTTCATCGCCTGGTCCACAGCAGCACTCACACTCGCGTAGTTCTCATCACTGCCGGGAACAAGCGTCGCCAGCCAACCGGTCACGCCCTGTGTCGCCAAATAAGCGGAGACCTGATCTAAACCATCCGCCGAAGCCTCCATTACATCAACGCCAACCGCTCCATGGATGTGTACATCAATAAAACCCGGCAGCACCGTCAATCCGCCCAGCGAAAGCGTCTCTGCATCCGAGTGCAGGTCAGTCTGATTCTCGGTAACAGAAACGATGCGCTCGTCTTCTATAAGGATCATCCCTTCTTCGATGATCCTGTTTTCCAACACAATCCTTGCGTCCCGGAGCAAAAGTTTTCGTGGAGACTTGTTCATCGGCCGTATGATAGTGAAAAATGCAAACTGTGACACGTCTTCTCTTAATCTGCGGGGTACTAACTTGTCTTTGCGCCGTGAGTCGCGCCCAAACGATCAGCCCTGAATGCGCTCCGGGTCAGGAACAACTCAAAGCAGCCGAAACTGCTGCCACGCACAACGACTGGGCAGGAGCCGCCATTCGCTACCAGGAGGCAACGCAATTGGCACCCTCCTGTGTGGAGGCGATGGTTAATCTCGGGGTTATTTTCAACCGGCTCAATCAACCGGATGAAGCTATCAAGGCATTTCAAAGAGCACTCAAAATCAACCCACAGCTCTTTGCGGCCCATCTCAATCTCGGGATCACCTACTTCCGCACCGCGCGCTTCGGTGAGGCTAAGGAAGCCCTCGGGAATGCGTTGAAGCTCAACCCCGACCATCTGCAGACGCGGCAGTTACTGGCTCTGACGCTAATCGGCAGCGAAGACTTTAAGGAAGCGTCAGTCGAGCTGGAAAAACTAATCAAAGTCATGCCGCCGGACGCCGGCACCTTCAAAGCGCTCGGCGAAGTCTACATGAGACTCAAGCGATACCCCGACGCAATAACGTCATTCGAAAAATCCTTGGAGCTCGATCCAAAAGCGGCGAAGACTCGTCTACTACTCGGCGAAGCTCTCGACAACTCCGGCCAAACGGATAGTGCGATTCAGGAAATACAGCGCGCCACCCACGCAGATCCTCAATTGCGTGAAGCACACTACGCGCTGGGTCATCTTTATCTGAAGCGCAGTAGCTTTGACCTGGCTTTGACGGAGTTTCAGAAGGAGCTGGAGCTAAACCCTGACATGGTGCTGTCGAGGTTTCAGGTCGGCAAAATCTATTATCAGCGCGAGAAGCTTGACGAGGCGATCACCGAACTCACCAAAGTCGTCGAAACAGACAAAACCTTTCGACCGGCAATCGAGTTACTGGCGCAGGCCCGCATGAAACAAGGATCGTTCGACGAAGCAATTGTGTTGCTGGAACGTGCTACCGCGCTAGATCCGAAGTGGCCCAACGCCTTTGCCCTCCTCGGCCGTGCATACACTCGCGCGGGCAAGCGAGAAGAAGCACGGAAAGCCTTCGCCACCGCACAAAAACTAAGCGCCGACGAACGAAAGCGACTGGAAGACGCCGTCAGCAAACCCTAAAAACAAACCCACAGATTACACAGAAAAAAGATCTGCGTAATCTGTGGATACTTTCCGAACTCTACCGCCAATTAGAAGTTGAACTTCAAGCCGAATTGAATCTGCCGCGGATCGCGCACTGCGACAAACTGCCCAAAGGCACTTCCGCTATCCAGCAAAGTCTTGATGGTGTTATATACCGGGTCTGTCGGCAATCGATCCGGAATCGTCTGTGAGACGTCCGTGAAGATCGTCTTGTTGAAGATGTTAAAGAACTCTGCACGGAACTGAAGCTTGTACCGCTCGGTGATATGGAAGTTCTTCGTCAGATTCAAATCCGTAAAGAACTGGCTCGGGAAACGGAAAGGTGCGCGCGGTGAACTTCCGATCTGACCTGATAGTGTGTTACGGAATGCGA
Source organism: Acidobacteriota bacterium (assembly GCA_046733695.1). Classification (GTDB taxonomy): domain Bacteria; phylum Acidobacteriota; class Blastocatellia; order Pyrinomonadales; family Pyrinomonadaceae; genus PSRF01. Next base: position 4,790 of record JBKPPU010000178.1, on the reverse strand, counting down.
ACGGATTGAACCCATAGGGGACTCCACCATTCGGATTCGCCGGAATATTTTCCAGCGGATCGCTCACGATGTCGGGACGCGTACCGCGCGCCGGCACGCTCGTACTACCCTGAACCACACGATTCAACGGCAAACCCGTCTGCGCCGTCGTAATGCCGGCAATCTCCCAACCACTCAATAATTGTTTGCCAACTCCGGACGCCGCAAATCCGGAATGGAAGGTTGGCACTTCGTAAACGTAGCTGGCTACGAATACGTGCGTGCGATCGAGACGTGAAACAGCACGCTCCAAATGCAGGTTCGTACGAATCTGCGGAACGTCGATCGCGTCGCGATCGTTGGTCGCGTCCGTCATGTTCTTCGAGAAGGTATAAGCAAGCTGTGCAGTTATGCCACGTGTTGGCCGCAGGCGGAACGAGGTCAGCAACCCATGATAACGAGAGGTGGCACTCGTCTGCCGGTCAGTGATGGCGCCGAAACCTCTGTATGGTCGCGCTCGGTTAGTACAGTTGGAGTAAAGGTTCCCGGAAGCCAAAGCCGGATCGCAAGTAGCGATACCCTGCGATGCAGCTACTATTTCCTGCGGTGTCGGTGCATTGATGTCGACTGGCCGGATCAAATGATTACCTGCCGAACCTGCATAGCCGACTTCTACCAACGCGTTTCGGAAAAGTTCCTGCTGCCAGGTTAACGACCACTGCTGAATCAACGGCGTCACCCAGGGAGAGGTAGTGGCATTCACACCTGACAAAGGACCTCGAGTTGTCGCGGTCAAAGGCGGCGGAGTGCCAAACGGAATTGGAGCCGCTTGCGTACCAGTTAGGCTGATTGAATTATTAAACGGCGGGGTGGTGAACGAATTCTGCTCGACGATACCGACTAATGCCTGATCGTAATAGACACCGTAACCACCTCTCAATACGCTCTTCGCGTTGTTCCATGGATCCCATGCAAAGCCTATGCGCGGCGCGAAGTCGTTGTTATCGTTTTGCTGAACTCGGCGACCGAACGGGGAGTTACTTCCGGCATACGCAAAGCCGTTCGTGAAATCAAACGACGAAGTAATGAAATTCAAGCAACTCGGGGTGGAACAGGTCGGCGCTTTCGCTGGATTATACAGTTCAGGTAAGAACGTTGCTAACACGTTGTTATCATCGATCGGCTGGCGAAAGCGGTAATAGCGCAAACCGTAATCGAGTTGGAAGTTTGGCCTGATCTTCCAGGTATCCTGAACATAGAACTCCGTGCGTCCAAACTTTAAAGCTTCGGTCACATCCTGCTCCGGCTCCGCGTAACTTGTCGCACGGCCGAGCAGAAAATCAGCTAGACCGATACCGGTGCCAGGCGTGTTACGGGTTTGTACTCCAGTGAATCCGTAGCGACCTTGCGTCAGGCTGGCTGCGTTTTCATTTTTCGATTCCCAACTGAGATCAAACCCCGTTTTGAACGTGTGATTGCCATAGATCATGGTCAGGTTATCTTTGGGATTCCAGTTCTTATACCGCACCGAAACTAATTGCGGAGAACCAATCGTCGGCTGACCGGTGACGTCGATCACTGGCGGCAGGTCGGAATTGTTTTGCGGGAACAGTTCATTGTTAGGAACGTTGAAGTCGCTATTGTAACGACCGACCAGGTCATCCGTGATCTTGTTTCCCGAAAAAGTGAAGCTAAACTCATTGACGACCTTTGCTCCGAAACTACTGGTCAGACTGATTGCGAGTACGTCGCCAGGTACAGTCGTGTCAGTGGTTCCAACATCAGGGATGGTCAGACCAAAAAAGAGACCGCCAAACTCACGAGTCTGAGAAAGATCGCGCGTATACCGTCCGGTGAGTCGTTGCGTCGACGAGAAGTTATGGTCGATACGCACAGTCTCCTGACGTGTGTTTTGAATCGCAGGCGTCGTAACAGCAAAACGATTCGGGGCACGAGCAGTATTTACCGCAGGGACATTGGGTAGCGGGTATAGGGCCAGAATAGCCTTTGCCGTTTGGTTAATCCGAGCGTCGGGAATCGTATTGTTAGTGAATTGAACGAGCGGGTTCAGCGGATCGAATATGGCCACATTACCGGCTTCCGAGAAATTACCCTGGCGCTCGAGCAAGCTCGGCACTGTTATCGGAGCGATGTTACCGGGAGCTCTGATGATGCGTCTCCACTCTTCTGACCAAAAGAAAAATGTCTTTTCTCGCTTTTCGTTATAAAGACCAGGAATCATTACTGGTCCACTAACGAGATAACCAAAGTTGTTGTAGCGTAACTTCGGGCGCGGCACACGCTCATCACCTACGGCATTCAGACCTGACTTAACATTCTGATCGTTGGGACCAAACGTACCGGCAGCGTTATTCAAGAAGCTGTTGGCGTTCAGCCGGTCGTTTCGCAGGAACTCGTAGAAGCCGCCGTGAAAATCCTGACCACCGCCCCTCGTGATGAGGTTGACGACGCCGCCACCGGACTTGCCGAATTCAGCAGTCGGAACTGAAGTGATTACGCGAAACTCCTGAATGGAGTCGACCGTCGGAACCGCAAGCAACGTGATGCCCGAACCGATGTCCGTATTGCTGGCGCCGTCGACAAGGAAGTTGATCGAGTTACGACGCGTGCCGTTGATAGAGAAGTCAACTGTGTTTGTTAAGCCGATACCAATTTCGGAAGTGCCGCTGCCGGTCACGCCGGGGACGAGTGTCAGCAGTTGCATGAAGTTGCGATTGTTGAGTGGGAGCTCAACCACGCGACGATTCTCCACGACGTCGCCGACTGTAGGACTGGTTTGCAGCAAAGGAGCTTCGGCAGTCACTGTTATCGATTCGGTGATCGCACCGGTTTCAAGCGGGATATTGATGGTCTTCCGATCGTTGACGTTCAGTTCGATAGCCCTGCTCAGGTATTCCTTGAATCCCTGAGCCTTGACTGATAAGTCGTATGTGCCGGGTTGGATCTGAGTGATGGTGTAGCCACCGCTATCGTTGGACTGTACTGTGCGAACTTCGCCGGTTTTCGTATTTGTCAGGGTGATGGCCGCGTTCAATACGACCGCCCCGTTTGGATCGTTAACCTGCCCATCAATTCGCGAAGTAACATCCTGCGCAAAGGTATTAGTGGCAAATGCCGTCAGGGTTAAGATCACAATGCAAAGTAGGTTTTTATTCATATGCTCCTCGCGCACGTATGGTTGGATCGGCGTGCTGCCGAAACATGGAATGGCTTAACTGCCCACCTGGAAGAATAGTTGAATTGGCAAAATAGAATTGCTGGAAACTGTCCATGAACTTATACACTGGCTCTGGCCGATAAACAAGATCTTACATCCGGCAATCTTTTGCACGCTGTCCATTCAAAAGGCGGCGCGACGGATGCGCTCCAGATATGCGCCGTCGGGGTTTAGCTCGCTGGGTCGAGCGGTAAAGTCGTAAGAAAAAAGTATGAAGCCTGCGGTATTCAACGACCGCGCAACGTTGATCTTTTCCACCGCCGAATCTGATGGTATCCGGTACGCGCCGATGCCAGCCCACACACGCCGGTTCGCAGCTTGCGCCGTGCTGGTCGCTACTTCGATCTGTTTCTGAAACACTGCGGTGTCCGTTGAGTACGCCATCGGACACGCGACATCCAAAATCCCCATCTGCAACCAACGTCGCCAGTCCTGAAACCTTCGCGTGTAGGCATTTTCATCGTTCGCGAACACGGCCGCCGACACCACCACATCCGGGCTTCGCTTCTTCACAGCCTTGTAGATCCGCTCGACAAGCATTGTCACCTGTAGACGTTGGAAGTCGGCAAACTGCTTCCAGAATAGCTCGGTTGCGACGAGCTTGTTCGACTTCAGCGAACGCTTCAGTTCTGCCCGCTCTTCATTGCTCAACTGCGGTTCCAGCCATTTGCGAAACTTCTCCATTGATGTGCGGCTGTAATCAAAATCAGGACTCGCGAAGCGGACGTAGTCAAAGTGCAAACCATCAACCGGATAATGCTTCAGCACGTCCATCCAGATGTTGTAGATGTGATCGCGTACTTTCGGATTAGCCGGGCCGGTGTAAACGCCTTCCAACTCACCCCGATTCGCCTTCGACCATTCCACGATCTTCTGACGATACGCGGGATCGCGTGGCGACATATCATAGAGCTCACCGGCAACCGCCCTGGGAACCGCGAGCCACTCGGGATGTTTGTTGTAAACGTGCGCGGGATCTGTCGGCAACGCGTCGAGATTGGCGAGCAGACTCGTGTTTAGCCAACCATGAACTTTCAGTCCCCGTTTGTGTGCTTCGTTGAGTGTGAGTGCGAGTGGATCGAACGACAATGGCTGGTCCTTCAACTCACTCGCACGCGGCTCGACTCTCGATTTGTAGTAAGCGTCGCCGCGACCGCGAATCTGGACAATCAACGTGTTGAAGCCGTTGTCCGCGGCAGCGTTGACTAGTTGATGGATCTTCTCCGGCGAAGTCAGCGTCGTGCGAACGACCCAGAGTGCGCGGACTTCTTCTCTGTGCAAACTCTGTGTGGTTTGTGGTGTTTGAGAAAAGCACACCACAGAGACACAAAGAACACACAGCGTGCATAGAGAAAGCCGAAGTAGGAATCTCATTTTAATACTGGTAACGCAACGACACCTGAATGCTGCGCGGCGAGTAGAGCGTCGCGCCGCTGGTGATGGCTCCAAAATTCGTGTTTGTGATAAGTGAACTCGGGAAACCGTATTGCACGTGGTTGAAGGCATTGAACATGTCAGCACGTACCGTCAGCTTCTGGCCTTCCCACGGCATCGAAAAGATCTTCGTGATACC
>JBKPPU010000177.1:0-5275 GCA_046733695.1 Acidobacteriota bacterium | reverse complement strand
CTTTGTCAAATGCCTGGTCGATTACGTTGCAAAGGATCGAGTTCCACGCCGGGTGGCCACGGAGGGCCGCCCCTACAGTACGTTCCACAGCGTTCAATAACTGGGAGGTGAGTGAGGTGCCTAACTATGCGTGCAGCGACTCTGGGGTGCGCAGCATTTCTACCACATTCAAATTGTCAACCTTCAGTTGTTCCGGTGCCGGCATGCGATCGAGCCGCATCAACTCCTCGACCGCGGCCATCTCAGTATCACGGTTCATGCCGGCGACAGCCAGCACGCGATTGTCCTTCACATAGAACGCAAGAAAGTCGCGGGACGAGACTTCCCCCTTGTAGACAATCTCGTCCCATGACGTCGCGCGGCCGACGTAGAGCAGGCCAACGTCAAACTGCCGCGTCCAGAAAAACGGAACTCCATCAAATGTCACATCGCGCCCGACCATATTGCGCGCCGCTGTGCGTCCCTGTTGCTGCGCTGTGCGCCAGTGTTCGATGCGTTCGCGCCTGCCCGTGCGCGTGTTCACAAAACTGGCGATGTCCCCCGCAGCGTAGAGCCCTTCAGCGGCGCGCAGCCGCGAATCAACAACCACAGCGCCACTCTCATCCAATTCGACGCCTTGAAGAAACTGCGTAACCGGGCGCACGCCAACACCAACAACAACCATATCGGTCTCGATCCGTTCGCCGTTGTCGAGCATGACCGCTTCAACTTTGTGATTGCCCTCGAATCGATAGACGATGCAACCGAGCTTAAAACGAACACCATGAGCTTCGTGCTCACGCCTGAACACCTCACCTACTTCCGCACCGAGCGTCGCTTCAAAAGGCTCTTGCGAAGGTGCAACCACAGTCACATCGAGTCCGCGTTTGCGGAGACTAAAAGCTGCTTCCATCGCGATGAAGCTCGCGCCGACAACGAGAGCGCGCTGTGAACGCTCAGCCGTCTCGATGATTGCGTCGGCGTCAGCGAAACTGCGTAGCAGGCAAACATTCTTCAGATCCGAGCCGGGAATATTGGGCCGAACAGGCGCGCCGCCTGTGGCAACGAGTAGCGCGTCGTAGTCCATCGTCTCGCCGCTTTCGAAAGTGATTTTCTTCGCGTGGGGTTCAACGCGTGAGACCTGCTTTTGGAGAAACAGCTTGATATCGTGCTGGCGGAAAAATTGTTCGGGGCGCAGGGGCATCCACTCCGGTTCAGCGTGGCCGTGCAGGTAGTCTTTGCTGAGGTTCGGACGATCGTAAGGTGCGCGGTCTTCGCGTGTGATCATAACGAGACTCCCGCGGAAGCCTTCTTCGCGCAGAGTTTGCGCCGCAGCGTATCCGGCTGCACCCGCGCCGATGATGACGAACTGTCGCCGATCGGCAATCGCGTCGTGTCTCACCATCTCAGGCAGGCGCCGGTCTCTTGCATCGTCAGGCACAGTTACCAAAATTTTTTCACCTTCAACGCGCACGCTGTAAGAGACGAGTGCATCGAGTGCAGGCGGATCTTCCAGATCGCCGTTGACGATGTTGAAAGCTGCATGATGCCAGGGACACACGACGCGGGTGCCGCAGAGCACGCCTTCTGCAAGCGGGCCGCCGTAGTGAGGACAGGTGGCGCTGACCGCGTGGAACCTGTCGTCGACGCGCGCCAGCAGGATCCGTGTTTCTTCAACCGAGACTTCTTTCATCTCGCCGTCGCGAAGGTCGGAGTTATTCGCGACGTGAACTTCTTTAGACCACATGATGATTGCTAGGCCACGCTTACGAGATGGCCCATCTTCTCCTTCTTGGTTTTGAGGTAACCGGCGAAGAAATCGTGTGGCTCAACTTCGAGTCGCACACGTTCAACTACTTCGAGACCGGTCTGGCGAAGCGCTTGAATCTTCGCCGGGTTGTCTGACATGACGCGCACCGAACGCAGGCCGAGCTCGAGCAGGATTTCAGCGCACTGTTCGTATCGTCGCATGTCTGCCGCGAAGCCGAGCCGTTCGTTTGCTTCGATCGTGTCTGCGCCTTCGTCCTGCAGTGCGTAGGCGCGAATCTTGTTGATGATGCCGATGCCGCGGCCTTCCTGCTGTTGATAAACCACGACACCATGCCCTTCTTCCTCGATTAACTTCATCGCGGCCTCGAGTTGGCGGCCGCAGTCGCACTTGACGGAGCCAAACACGTCGCCCGTCATGCATTGCGAGTGAATGCGCACGAGACTCGTTTGATCCGCACGCAAGTTGCCTTTTGCGAGGACGACGAATTCTTCGGTGGAGGTTAGCGAGCGGAAACCGATGATGCGAAATTCGCCGGTCTCGGTTGGGAGTCTCGCATCTGCGACTCGCTCGACGGTTCGTGGTGCAACGTTCGAATGTATAAGCCTCAGTGTCATATCAGTTTTCAGTTCGTACTGTAGGGGCGCCCATTACCCCTAAAGGGACTTTAGGTATTCGACCAGATCCGTTTTCTGCTGCTCGGTTAAATTCGTTCCGAGGAAGCTGTTGTAATGCTCAACCACTTCGCGCAGCGTGCTGAAACGCCCGTCGTGATAGAACCCACCCTTCTGATGCGTCCAGAGCCCCTTCAGCGGAGCGGTTCGATAACGCTCATCAGGTGATCGCTTGGCCTGAAAATCGTCGATGCCCATCTCTTCCGGCGTGTGCATATTCCAACCCGGCTCGGTATAAATCGGCGGCACGTGACAAACCGCGCACTTCGCCTGATCTTTGAACACAACCGCACCGCGTGCCGCCGCCGCAGAATCAAAACTCCCTGCCGGCGCCGCAGGCGCTGGTATCGCGAGCTGATAAAACTGCAGCGCCGGAAGCTTTGCCGTAATCAGATCCGGATTGCTACGCACGTTACCGAAACCCTCACGCGCAGCAATCGGAAACTTCACCGGATCGTTCAGACGCGGATCGTAAAACGTTCCCTGCCCGTGCATCTCGAGATTTGCAACGAACGCATTCCAGTGTGTTACTGAACCCCAGCCTGTCCACGTATGAAGATTCACGCCCGCGAGTCCGAACGCCGGAGGAATGAGCGTCGACGCTGACTTGCCATCCGGCCTGAACGCCTTACCATCAAGAAACAACTCGGCATCGAATCTCCCCGGTCCCCAACTCTGCAGCACCGTTCGCACTGTCGCTTCGTCAACACCGAGCAATTGTGCAACGGGGTTCAGGTTCGGACTCAACGACGCAATCACGCCCACGTTCAGATCGCGGTTGGCCCAGCCGTCGAGTCGTTGACCGATGCCGGGTGCGAACGAATCATCCACCGTCGAATGACAAAGCGCGCAGGTAATACCGACAGATTTGAGACTGCCATCACCGTTGAAAGTTCCTTTCACCCCTATGACTGCATTGAGTTTCAGCAATGCAAGCGTCGTCGCCGGATCGTCGAGGTTCACACGGCCATGCTTCAACTGCGAAACGAGCGATCCCGGCAGCGCATCCGTATCGACTTTCAGTCCGACAGCCAGCGCCGTCTTCGGACTCACGCCTGGACCAACGCCACCAAAATTCGCACCCTCAATCGCGCGATGGAGTTGCAGCGCATCGCTCCAGAATGCTTCATCGCCGAAAGTATCGAATCGGAAAGTCTGTTTCCCTTCCTCGAGCATCCGGTCGGCGTTTGCGTCAGTCTGACGTTCACTCGCGGTTGTCTTGCCGCGATCTTCGCCTTCAGACCACCTCGCATCGCTGCGTCGATCCATCACCACCAGAGTTATGGCGACGGTTAAAAGTAACAAAGCCAGCTTCAGCAATCCTTTTGTGTTCATTAATCTCTCCCTCCGTGCGTTGAGTCGTCTCCAAAATAGCGGGAGATGTGATTAGCTTCTGTCATGCTCCTGACTAAGTCGCGCTAATGCGAGTGCGCCGAGTGAGAGCCCGAAATCTCTGAGCGCGACGTCGAAGTAGCCGGGGATCATGAGCAGGTTGGCCACGATCAGAAGCAGCCACGCTGATACGACGTACGCGAAGATGCGCGGTTTAAATGCGACTCCCAGTCCGGCAACGATTTCGATTATGCCGACGGCGAGCATGAACTGGTGCCCATGACCGCCCGTCAGGTTGTTGACGAATCCGGGGAGATACTGATCCCAGTTCACCAGCAGATGAAAAAACTTATCGAGCCCGGCCACGATTGGGGCGACGGTAAATCCGGTGCGCAGAATCTGGTAAGCCTGGTAAGACGGTGTCGCGGTGCTGCTACTCTCAGCGGAAGTGATTCCCACTGAACTATTAATTGCCTGTGCCATAGTCCTTGTCTCCTAAGCAAGATTTAGGTCTGAACCCTGTGAGGACTATTAAAATACTCTTCTCACCTAATAAGTCAAGAACTAATTTGACTTTTTGTGTTTTTGTTAAGAATGGGCTAGAATCTCACCTTGTAGGGGGTGAGCGATGGAGTCAATTACGTTTGATAAGCGCTTTTTCGAGAGCACGCGGGGTCAGATCGTTACTCTCCTGCGCGGTGCGCCCTGCACGGTCGAAGACCTCGCGCAAAAGCTCAGTCTCACCGACAACGCGGTCCGCGCACATCTTTCAACTCTGGAGCGAGACGGCCTGGTGCGGCAGAGTGGACTTCGGCGGGGGCCTCGCAAGCCTCACTTCACTTACGTACTGACAGACGAAGCAGACAGACTCTTTCCCAAAGCCTACGACGCGCTACTCAATCAACTAATCGCAGTTCTGAAAACTCGTTTGAGTCCGTCGGAAATCGACGCGGCTCTTCGCGAAGTGGGACGTTCGATGGCTGCCACCGCGCCTGCCGCACAAAATGTGGATCTGGAGAGTCGCGTGCGGAGTGCGTTGAAAGTGTTGGAGGCGATTGGCGGCGCTGCTGGGATCGTGAAGGAGGAAGAAAGGTACGTGATTGAAAGTAGCGGCTGTCCTCTGGCCGCGGCGGTCGCGGTCCATCCGGAAGTCTGTCATCTGGCTGAGTCTCTCGTCGCGGAAATCGTGAAAGCGCCGGTCCATGAACAGTGTGATCGCAGCGGTCGCCCCAAATGCCGCTTCGAAATCAGCCACGAAGAAAAGAAGTAAGCCACAAAAAGCACAAAATGAAATCAGAATCTTTTTTGTGCCTTTTGTGCTTTTTTGTGGCTTATTAGATACTGGCACGAATGCTGGATCTCAACTACGTAAGAGAAAACATCGATAAGGTGCGCGCGGCGCTCGAGGCGCGGCGCGCGGATACAACAGCGCTCGATGATTTCACGCGCGCCGATGAAGAGCGGCGACGCGTAATCGGCGAGTCGGACAAACTCAATGCTGAGCGCAATGCGTCGAGTCGAG
>JBKPPU010000176.1:0-13529 GCA_046733695.1 Acidobacteriota bacterium | reverse complement strand
ATTGTCCTTGCGCCTGATCACCCACACCAAATCTGAGTCTTTCCTGTTTTGCTGGATGACGTACTTGCCCGCCGTGAACGATTTCTCACCGACACTAAAATTAAAGGGTATATGTATGATGGTCTGCCGGTCAGATTGTCCGAAAGCGGATGAGAACGTCAAGAGTAACAGTAGACCAGATAGCGCGATTGCTCTGCGAATGTGTTTCATGGTGCACTCCTTCAGGCACTTGCGAAATATCGGCAAGCTCGATTTGCTGCCGTCATTCGAATAACGCGTGAAAGGAGAGCAAAGAGGGCCACAAAATCTGCGTAATCTGTGGATACTACTTAATCAATTTGCCTAACTCGCGCCAGGTGATGAGCTTGATCTGGTTTTCCTGAAGGACTTTACGAAAGGCGTCGCTGGTGAAGTATTCGAAGTCGCGTTGACGCCAGGCGGCGCCCCAGTCGGGATGATTGACGGTGACTCCCTTCATCTCAGGGTCGTCATAAGCCAGGTGAATGACGACTTCCGTCACGCCGGGCTCGAGCTTCTTGAGGGCGTCGTTGTAGAACTTGGCCCAGTCTGGAGGAGGAACAGCTGGAGTGATTGTCAACATTCGATCGATGTAGACGTCGTCAGGCCTCAACGCTAGCGACATGTAATCCGCGCGAGCAGCCCAGTCCTTTGCCACCCTCACCGGCAACTTTTCTTTACGTGCGACGCGAAGGAAGACTTCAAACAACTCTTTGCTTTGATAGAGCGTGCCCATGTGAGAGTCGAGATGCGTCGGCTGGATTCCGAGCGCGCGGGCTCGCTCGATCTGCGCAGTGATTTCGAGTTCGACCTGTTTCGGATCTGCTTTAGCGGCCGCTTCGCTTTCCGTCAAATAAAAATATCCATCCTTGTCGAGCAGTGACGCGACACGATCTTTCGGAGACACCGGACTCCAGCGGAATGAGGTCCATTCACTGGTGAGTGTCAAATGCAATCCGAGATCGGCTTGCGGATTCGCACGCGCGTAAGCTGCGATCTCGGGAAGCCACGGGCATGGGATCATGATGCTGCCCGAGTTAACGAGACCGGTTTCGAAAGCTTTCATGGACGCGACGTTGACCGAGTGGGCCACACCGAGATCGTCCGCATGAACAATCAGCAGCTTCGCGTCGCGCGGATAGCCAAGCCGTTCGGCGATCGTTTTCTCCTGGCTGCGAACCTGCGCGAAAGACACAAACATCACGGCAGTCAGTGCAATGATCAGTCTCTTCATGGCGGTAGAATATCACGCGTCGCCTTGGTATGAACCTCTTGTCCACCTTTTGGTGGAGACGATTACATAGGGCGTGAGGTAAAATTAAGTCCGACACGCCCAGCTTCCAGAGATATTCAGTCCGAAACTTCGATGAAACCGTTGAAAATCGGCATCACCGGCGTGCGAGGAATTGTCGGTGAGACCTTTACTCCAGAACTAGCAGTCGACTTTGCCGAGAGTTTTGGAACATACCTCGACCGCGGACGAATTCTTGTCTGTCGCGATACCAGACCGTCTGGTCCAATGATCCGATCTGCCGTGCTGGCAGGATTGCTGGCGGCGGGTTGTGAGGTTGTCGATCTGGGCATTTGTCCAACTCCCAGCATGCAGCTCGCCGTGAAATGGCTGAAAGCCGACGGCGGCATCGCGATTACCGCGGGTCACAACCCATGGCAATGGAACGCCCTCAAGTTTGTCCGAAGCGACGGGCTATACCTCAATGCGACTCAGGGAGAAGAGTTGCTCGACATCTTTCACCAGGGTGAGTTTGCAAAGGCCGGTTCGGACACGATCAAGCATGTGGTCCAGACGGCGGATGCGATTGAAGAACACGTCGAAGTGTTAAGTAAGTGTTTTGATGTCAATGCTATCAAGTCCAAAAAGTTAACTGTGGCTGTTGATTGTTGTAACGGCGCGTGCTCGTTTCTGAGTCCGAAATGGCTGGCGAGTTTAGGGTGCGAGGTTCTTGCAGTTAACGATAACCCTACGGCCCCGTTCCCACATTCTCCCGAGCCCAAGCCCGAGACTATGGCCCAGCTCTGTGCAGTGGTGAAGGCCGGCCGTGCCGCGATTGGCTTCGCTCATGATGCCGATGGCGAACGCCTGGGAATCGTCAGCGACCTGGGCGAGCCGCTCTCGGAAGAGATGACGCTCGCCATCGCCGCCGATATTCGTTTACGAAAGAAAAGCGGCGTGATTGTCACAAACGTTTCCACGTCCAGTGCGATCGACATCGTGGCGGCGCGTCATGGTGGAAGCGTGGTGCGTGTGCCGGTGGGCCAGGCTTACATCTCTGAGGGGCTGATCGAGAACAACGGCGTACTTGGTGGCGAAGGCAGCGGTGGCATCACTGTTCCTGAAGTTCACCTGACGCACGACAGTGCCGCCGCGATTGGGTTGATACTCGAATACATGGCCCAGACCGGCGAACGCGTTTCGGATCTCGTGGCCCAGCTTCCACGATTGACGACGCTGAAGCATAACGTCACGGTGGCGCCACATCGTTTGTATTCGGTGTTGCAGGAGTTTCGGGCGGTGATGGAACAGGAAGATATCGAGATTGATTCGACTGACGGCATCAAAGTGACGCTGCCTGATGGTTGGGTTCACGTGCGTGCGTCGAATACCGAATCGATGATCCGGATCATTGTCGAAGCGAAAGAGCAGGCGGCTGCAAGGGAGTTGTTGGACTGGGCACGCGATCGTATCAAGAGGTAGTTTTTGACAGGATTAACAGGATTACAAAGATGTCATCCTGTCAATCCTGAAACAATCTTGTCAATCCTGTCTAAATGAGAGCAATACCTACTTTAAAGATAAGCATCTCGGGCGTGCGTGGAGTGGTGGGCCAGTCGCTCACGCCGAAATTACTGACGCGCTTTGCACAGGCGTTCGGCACGCATACGGGATCGGGAACGATCGTCATCGGTCGCGATCCGCGAACTTCAGGCGAGATGGTAAAGCACGCCGTAGTCGCCGGACTTCTCTCAACCGGGAGCCGCGTGATCGACATCGGCGTGTGCCCGGTTCCGACAGTTCAACTCCAAGTGCGGCAGCGCCGTGCGCAGGGTGGAATCGCGATCACCGCGAGTCACAATCCCGCTGAATGGAATGCCCTGAAGTTTATCGGCTCAGACGGTCTCTTTCTCGACTCAGGTCAGGCGCGCGAGCTGCTCGATATCTATCACCAGGGTGAATACACAAGGGTCGGCGGCGCAGAGTTGAGGACAGTTGAAGAAGTCGCAGGCGCAACGGACGGCCATATCAAAGCAATCCTCGACGCGCTTGGCCCATTGCCTCAAAGTCAGAAGAAGCTTCGTGTCGTGCTTGATTCGTGTAATGGCGCCGGTTCCATCGTTGGTCCGAAGTTGATTGAAGCACTCGGCGCCGAAGTCATTCCCATAAACGTTACACCCGATGGATCGTTTCCGCGTCCCGCGGAGCCGGTGGCTGAGAATCTCGGCGATCTTTGTCGCGCTGTTAAAGAACACAAAGCCGACGTCGGGTTCGCGCAGGACATGGATGCGGATCGGCTTGCAATTGTTTCAGACCGCGGTGAGCCGATCGGTGAGGACTACACGCTCGTGCTCGCGATTCTGCATGTGCTCGGACGTGAGAAGGGGCCTGTAGTCGCAAATCTCTCGACGACTTCCGCGGTCGCCGATATCGCTAAGCGTTTCGACTGCCCGGTGTTTTTGACCAAGATCGGTGAAGTAAATGTCACCGATGGAATGCAACTGCATCATGCCGTGATTGGCGGTGAAGGGAATGGCGGCGTGATTTATCCGCGCATCAACTTTTGCCGCGACAGCCTCGTGGCCATTGCGCTCGTTCTCCACCTGCTCGCCGAAAGCGGTAAGTCAGTAACGGAACTACGCGAAGACATTCCGCAATACACGATTGTGAAAGAAAAGATGACTTGTGCTTCGGATCGGATTCCGTCGATGCTCCGGATGGTCCGTCAGGAGTTTGAGCAGTATCCGATGGACACGCGCGACGGTGTGAAGGTGATTCTACCCGATGGGTGGTTGCTTGTTAGAGGTTCGAATACAGAGCCGATCATTCGCGTGGTTGCCGAAGCGAAGAGTGAAGATCGCGCGAAAGCGATGGTCGCTGAGGTGATTAAGCAGCTCAGTTTCTAGCGGTTCGTTTTTAGACAGGATTACAAGATTTACATGATTTACAGGATGAATCTTGTGAATTCTGCAAATCCTGAAATCCTGTCCAAACTGAAAGGATCGTGAATGAAGCGTCTCGCCCTGTTGAGCATTCTAATAGTCTCCGCGTATCTAACGGCCTTTAGTCAGCAAGCCGCAAACGCCACTCTCAACGGCATGGTAACAGACCCCAACGGCGCCGTTATTGCCGGTGCGAAGATTACGGCCACGCAAACCGCGACCAGCGTCAAACGCAACACAGTAACAAACGACAATGGCCTCTACGTGTTTTCAAACATGTCACCCGGCATTTACGAATTGAAGATCGAGGTAAAGGGATTTACGACAAAAATTCTCAAGGACGTTTCCTTGAACGTTGGTCAAACGGCTACCTTCAACGTGTCGCTCGAGGTTGGTACGTTAAGCATTACGCTCGATGAAGATTTCGGAACGCCGCTGGTCGATACCAGCGACTCGTTGGTCAATGACGTCATCAACACACGTGAAGTGGAGAGTCTCCCTCTCAACGGTCGAAATTTCCTTGAACTCGCATTGCTGGTTCCCGGCAACAGTCCGGCGCCGAATTTCGATCCCACTAAGACCAATACAGTCGTGATTTCCTCTGCCGGCCAACTCGGACGCGGCGGAAACGTAACTATCGACGGTGTTGATACAAATGATGACGTCGTCGGTGGTTCGATACAAAACATTTCGCAGGACGCAATCCAGGAATTTCAGATAGCAACCAATCGTTTCTCCGCCGAACTCGGTCGCTCAGGCTCGTCCGTAATTAACGTGATTACCAAAGCGGGTACCAACTACCTGCACGGGTCTGGTTCGGTTTACTTTCGCGACAGCAGCCTGCAGGGCTTGCCGGCGACTTTCGATCGAACGCTCGATCAATCGCCACCATTCGATCGGCAACAATATGCATTTGCTATCGGTGGTCCCATCAGAAAAGACAAAGCCTGGTTCTTTGGTTCATTTGAGAATCGCAATCAGGACGGCGTTGTGCTGGTTGGTACGCGAGATCTGGCTACTCGTTCGATCAGACGTGGCTTTGCGGATTCCCCGCTCGACGACTTCATGACCACCAATCGTGTCGATTGGTCTCCCCATGCTCGAGATCAGTTTAGCTTTCGCTATTCCTTCGAACGAGAGAATGGGATTGCAGCCAGCACCCTCGTCCGTTCGATTGGTTCCGCGTCTCAACGGCAGTCATCAGAGAATAAATCAAACACGTTTCTCACCAGCTACACTCGGGTCTTCTCTCCGAACGACTTAAATACCTTCAAGTTCAGTTTCAGCACGTTCCGCAACGACACGTTGCCTGTGGCGCCCGGAGCCCAGCTTACTTTTCCGAGCATCCAGGACGGCGCCTCGTTTCGTGTGCCGCAGCAAACCAAGCAACGGCGATTTCAGTTTGCTGACACCTACGCGATGGTTCGAGGAAACCATGCGATCAACATCGGCGGTGAAGTTCAGCGCGTTGAGTCGGATCTGGATCTGAAAGTGTTTCAGCAGGGCCGCATCGAACTCATTGAAGATTTTCCCGACTTCGATCGCGACGGCGACGGGCGTGTCACTGATAACGATCTCTTGTTTGCAGTGACCTTGCGGAGTGGTTTTCCGGATCGTTCTTTGGTTCTGCCCGACACAGACAACACGTATCTCGCGGGATTTGTTCAGGACAACTGGCGTGTGAGCCCGCAGCTTACGCTGAACCTCGGTCTGCGCTACGAGCTCGACACTGACGTGAAGAACGTCAGTCGCGTTGATGAACTCAATCCACTTATTCTTCCGTTCTTAAAAGGAACGAGAAGCAGAGACAAAAACAATTTTGCGCCGCGCGTTGGTTTTAACTACGCGACAAAAGATGGCAGCACGAGCATTCATGCCGGTTACGGCATTTACTACGACCGCGTCACTTTAGAGATCCAGACGCTCGAACGCGGCCTCGACGGTCGCGCGCTGCCGGTTGAAGTGCGTGCCGGAAATGTTTTCTTCATTCCGCCGCCGTTTCTCTTCGATCCGGTCAACGGTGTGTTCCCGCCGCCCGCGCCGACGCTCGCACACCCGTTCACCGGATTTGTACTGCCCGGAGCCGGAGCGGGTGGCATCAACATCATCGACAACGATCTGCAGAATCCTATAGTGCACCAGATGAACGTTGGTGTTCAGCGGGAGCTTGGCAGAAACCTCGGGGTGCGCGCGGACTACGTGCGGAATGTCGGCACACACTTCATCATTGGACGCGTGATCGGTACAGTTCCTTTCAATCCCGTCGTCGGTGGACCAGACATCGTGAAGAATCTCGAGTCGAGCGTCAGGACAAAATACGATGGATTGTTACTGAGTCTCGAAAGGCGCTTTGCAGATCGATATCAGTTCCGCGCCTCGTACACTCTCTCGCGCTCGTCGAATTATGCGAACGATGACCAGATTCCGTTCTCGAATGGCCCGATCGACTCGAACGATCTGCGTCGTGAATACGGACCAACGCCCAACGATCAGCGCCATCGATTTACTTTCTCTGGCGTGTTCGACCTGCCGGCTGATATTCGAGTTTCACCGATTCTGACTGTGGCTTCGACTGTACCCATTGACATCCTGCTTCCGGATGGCAGTTCGCGCGTCTGTGAGTTGCAGCGAAATGCAGGTGCGCGGCAGTTTCACACCGGGGCAGAGTTGAATGCGGCGTTGACTCAGATCAATGCGGCCGGCGGTTCCTTGTGTCCCAACCCTGATCCGAGCACAGGTTTCAAACCGCGTGTGCTTGTTCCGCTTGTCCGCGACGATTTGAAACTGGGAGACAACTTCTCTTCGTTTGATTTGAGAGTGTCGAAAATATTCCGGGTTGGTGAGCGTTGGACGATCGAGCCTATCGCCGAGGTGTTCAATCTTTTCAATGTAACGAACGTGCTTGGGGTGTCGAATGTGAATTATTCGGGATTCAGTAACGTCCTCGTTCGTGATAACAACGATCCGAGCAGCCCCGGCTTTTTGCGTTCATCAAGCTTCGGTCAACCTGTGACCACGGCCGGTGGTGTTTTCGGATCGGGTGGACCACGAGCTTTTCAATTTGCAGCGCGCGTCACGTTCTAACGTCTTTTTTAGCCACGGATTTGACTGATTTAAAAAGACAGATCGGACTCTGGACGGCGATTGGCCTGGTAGTTGGTGAGGTGATCGCTGTGGGAATTTTTCTGACTCCGGCCGGCATGGCGAAGGCGCTCGGTTCGCCGATGTGGCTGCTGGTCGTGTGGCTAACGATGGGCGCGATGGCTCTTTGCGGCGCGCTCTGCTACGGCGAGTTGTCGGCGCGATATCCGGAAGCCGGCGGCGGATACGTTTTCCTGCGCGAAGCTTATGGACCAGCCGTGGCATTCATGTACGGGTGGATGGCATTCCTCGTCATGGACCCTGGTTTAACCGCCGCACTCGCCACCGGTCTCGCAACATACGCAGGCTACATTCTCAAGCTCTCACCAACGCAGATCAAAATTCTTGCCGTCGTTACGATCGTGTTCGTTGCTCTTATCAACATACGCGGCGTCAGATTGGGAGCAGGATTCATTCGCACGATGGCGATTCTCAAACTCGGACTGCTCGCTTTCATCTTTCTCTGGGGAGTTGGTTTTCAACTCGGCGACTGGTCAAACTTCACGCCGTTTATCGAGCGCCATGCGAGCTCAACACCGCTCGTCGGTGCGCTTGCAGGCGGCATGGTGGGCGCCTTCTTTTCTTTTGCAGGCTGGTGGGATCTCGGGAAGCTCGCCGGTGAAGTAAAGGATCCGGCCCGAAACTTACCGAAGGCGCTAACGCTCGGCGTGCTCATCATCATGCTCGTCTACATCCTGACGAGCCTCGCGTTTGTTTATCTGGTTCCACTCGACCACGTTACTTCAGGAGAGACGTTTGCAGCACAAGCCGGTGAGGTGTTATTCGGGCGCGCTGGTGGGCTAATATTTTCACTCATTGTTGTAGTGTCAGTGCTCGGCAGCGTTACGGCAGTCGTGATGGCTGCGCCGCGAGTCTATTTCGCAATGGCGCGTGACGGAGTGTTTATTCCTGCAGTCGCCGTGCTCCACAAGCGTTACCAAACTCCGGCGCGCGCGATTGCGTTGCAGGCAGTGCTGTCTTCCGTGCTTGTGGTCGCGGGGAACTTCAATAAGATCGTTTCCTATTTTATATTCGTCGTCGTTTTATTTATTGGACTGAGCATTGTCGCCATGTTTAAGTTTCGTCGCGAAGACAGAGGCCCGATTCGGTATCTAACGCCGTTGTATCCGGTAACGCCGATCGTATTTCTGGTGATGCTGGCCGGCTTGCTCTTCTTACTTGCCGGCAACAGCCCAAGGGAGGCGTTTCTCGGCCTTGGTGTGGTCGCGTTGGGCCTGCCGGTTTATATGCTTCTATTTCGTGATAAGCGTTTAGTGGAAAGAAGGACCACGGAATGACCTGGATCAAAACGGTTACGGTTGATGAAAGTGATGAGGTTCGGAAGGCGGTGGAGTCTCAGCGTGACTTATACCCGATCGAGTACGCGACGCCGGTGCATCCGACTCCGGACGGCGAAACAGCCGGCATCGTTGCTTCTCATAGTTTGATACCCGACGCTCTCTTCCACGCATTTTCGACGTTCGGGGCGTTGATGTCCCCCGACTTGCCGCTCAATCGACGACAGCACGAGATGATCACGACCGTGGTCTCTGTCACGAACCGGTGTCATTATTGAATTGAGTCTCACGCAGAGTTTCTGCGTCGGGTTACACTAGACACGGAATTGGTAGCTGCTCTCGAAGACGACTACCGTACTGCGCCGATCTCCGAGCAGGAAAAGGTAATGCTCGACTACGTGGTGCAGATAACGCGCGACGCAACGCGCATCTCACCAGCCGATCACGAGCGACTTCGATCGGTTGGGTTCGATGACAAAGGCATTCTGCAAGTCACGCTCATCGCTTCGTGGTTCAACTACATAAACCGCGTCGCCGATGCGCTGGGCGTGGGAAGGGATTAATATGGCCACGGATTTACACAGATTTACACGGATTTTTTCTTGTCTGTGTTTATCCGCGTTCATCTGTGGCTTAGTTCACGCTCAGGACGACGATGTCGTAAAAGTCAAATCGAACCTCGTCAACATCGACGTCATCGTTAAAGACAAAAAAGGCAAATACGTTTCCGATCTAAAACCCGAAGACTTCGTCATCACTGAAAATAGCTTGCCCCAGAAAATAGAATTCTTCGACGCTCCGCTTTCAAAAACTGAAACAACGAAACCCGGTGTAACCGTGGTCGAAGCGCCGGCGACGACCACCACTACACCAACAACTGCGCCACGCAACTACGTCTCGCTCGTACTCGACTCGCAAACTACTGATTTAACAAACCTGAAGCAGGTACGCGAAGGCGCCATCAGGTACATTCGCGAACAAGTGACTGACGCGGATGCTGTGGCCATACTCTCTGTGACGAACGACCTGCAGATGCAGCAATCGTTCACGCAGGACAAAGCGAAGCTGATCGCGGCCATCGAACATTTGGGCACTCCGGATTCAAAGAATTTCGAAAGCAAAGATATCGGCGAGAATATCGCGAATATCAGAGACTTCCTAAACAGCGCATCGGCGACGCCGATAAACACCAACGCGGCTGGAGCCGCCGCGGCGCGAATCATGATTGCGCGAACTGTGTTGGCGCAATTCATCATGCTGCGCACTGCTCTTAGTTTGCAGACGGCCCGTCCGGTGCTTGCGGCGCTCGCTGCGTTGGCCGAGGGTCTGCGACCGATTCCCGGCAAGAAGACGCTCGTGTTGTTCTCGCAGGGCTTCGTCACGCCTGAAGTCCTAGACTGGCAAGTGCAAAGCACGATCGACATCGCGAATCGTGCCAACGTCGCCATCTACATCATCGATTCCGCTGGGCTGAGAGCTGGCGCACCGTCTTCCGGCGCGTTGGTTCCTGCGACACCGCTCTCCGGCGCCGCGTCTATCAATCAGGAACAACGCATCCGCGCTGTCGGTGGCGAGACGGTTTTCGACAACGTGCGACAGGAAGGTCAGACTCGCGAATACGACATTCTGTATCGTCTCTCGGGCGACACGGGCGGAAAGTTCATCAAAGGCAACAACGATATCGGCCAGGGCCTCGAGCGCATCAATCAGGAGATCCAGGCGCGCTACACGCTCGCCTATCGCAGCAGCAATCAAAACTTCGACGGCACGTTCCGCAAAGTAAAGATTGAAGTGCGCCGTCCGGATGTGCAGATTCTTTCGCGCTCCGGTTACTACGCGATTGCGCCGGAGGAGACTGTCCTGTTGTCTCCCGCGGATAAAAAACTACTCGCTGGCTTTAATGAGGCGCAATCGAATCCAGGACTGCCGGTGTTCGTTTCGTTCAGTGCGTTCAGAGATCGCAATGGTCTCTACACGGTCCCACTCGCGATCGAAGTTCCACCCGCGGCGGTGAAATTCGAACGCAACGGAGAGAAGCAGTCGCTGCAGCTGGAGGTGCTCGGAGTCGTGAGGGCCACGCCGGATCGGATGCTGACGAAACTGGGCGGCAACTTTTCGGTGAATCTGTCGGAGAGCGATTACGACCAGATCGTCAACAACAACATCTTCTATCGTCAGGATGTGCAACTCACGTCGGGCGACTACACGATTGATCTTATCGTGCGTGATAAGTTATCAGGCAAAGTGAGTGCGCGACGCGAACACCTGGTCTTGCCTGAACCCGACGCTGAGTTTGCGACAACGCCGCTAGTGCTAAGTCGTTACGTTGAACCGGCTGCCCAGTTGCCGCCAAATCCAGCAGATTCTCCGGACGTATTTGCTTACGGAAAGCAGTTGATACGTCCTTCAGCAGCGCTCAAGTTCAGAAACACCGACAACCTGATCATGTTTCTGGATGTTTACAATGCCGCGAACAGCACCGAGACAGGCAAGCCTCTCGTCCGTGTCAGCGTGCGTTTGATGAAAGATGGTCAACCCGCGACGAAGTTTTTTGATTTCGTGCTGACTGACATTCAGAACCAACCCGTCCCTCACCTGACGTTTGCGCAATACGTGAAGCTGACGAATCTTGCTGCAGGTCGTTATCAGGCGATGATTGAAACGAAGGACATGGTGACGCGGAAGTCGACGAAACAGGAAGCGTCATTAGAGATCGTACCTTAGCCACAAAAAGGGCACATAAAGCACAAAAGGAATGTATATTTCAGAACTGGAAACGCCGGCGGTCGTCGTTGACCTCGACGTGATGGAGCGAAACCTGTCGCGTGTGGCGGAGTACTGCCGCGCGCATCAACTCTCGTTGCGACCGCATACCAAGACTCACAAGATTCCGGAGCTTGCGAAGCGACAGATCGCGAGCGGCGCGACGGGAATTACAGTCGCGAAACTCGGCGAAGCTGAAGTGATGCTCGACGCCGGTATCGACGATATCCTCATCGCTTATCCCATTGTTGGCCCCGAAAAAACTGCGCGTCTCGCGCGCCTCGCCGAGAGAGCCAGGATCAGGGTTTCGGTCGATTCGATAGATGCAGCACGTGAGATTTCGGCAGCCGCGACGAGACAGGGAACAAAAATCGGCATTCTTATCGAGATGGATGTTGGCTTCGAGCGTTGCGGGCTAAGCAATGAACGCGATTTGGTAATTCTTGCGCGTCGGATTACAGCTCTTCTTGGGCTCGATTTTAAGGGATTGATGTTTTTCCCAGGGCACTTCGGAGTTGAGCCGGAAGAGCGGGTCACATTGCGAGCGCAGGTAAATGAATTTCTCGAGCGAACGCTTGGGGCTTTTGAACGTGCGGGAGTGCCACTTGCTGTTGTCAGTGGCGGTTCGACGCCGACGGCATATGAAGGCGGATACTTTTACGGTGTCAACGAAGTGCGTCCGGGAACATACATCTTCAACGATCGGAATACAGTCGCTGTTTCAGCGTGCGCGTTGAACGATTGTGCCCTTTCGGTTGTCGTGACTGTGGTGAGCACGGCAGTTCCCGGACATGCGGTCGTCGACGGTGGATCGAAGACGTTCTCTTACGATCGTTTTCAGGGAGGAGATGGACGTGGGTTTGGGATCGTCAAGGAAGATCCGGCAGCGGAAGTTGAGCGATTCTCCGAAGAGCACGGGCACTTGAATATTAGTCATTCGGAGCGGACTTATCGAGTCGGAGATCGCCTCAGCATCATTCCGAATCACGTTTGCACCACCGTCAACATGCACGATGAGATTTACGGCGTGCGAGGTGACCAGGTTGAGGAAATCTGGCGCGTGGCGGGGCGAGGAAAGTTGCGATGAAAATAGGTCTTATTGGTCTTATAGGACCTATTGTGATGATCCTTCTGGCGTTGATTTCTCCTTTAAGCCCGCAGCCCACCTACGATCTCGTGATCCTCAACGGCAGAGTGATCGATCCGGAATCGCGAACCGATGCGATCCGCAATCTCGGCATCACAAACGGCGCCATCAAAGCCATCACTTCCAATAAGCTCGCCGGACGCACTGTCATCGATGCTCGCGGTCTCGTCGTCTCGCCGGGCTTCATCGATCTTCACCAACATGGTCAGGACGACGAGAACTATCGCTTCAAGGCGATGGACGGTGTCACCACGGCCCTCGAGCTCGAAGTCGGCACGGGCGACATCGATGCGTGGTATGCGCAACGCGAGCAGAAGTCATTGATCAACTACGGTGTGAGTGCCGGACATCTGGCGGCGCGCATGGCTGCGATGCACGAACCAATCGCGTTTCTTCCTACTGGCGACGCTGCACGACGTGCTGCAACGGATGCAGAGATTAACGAGATGAAGCAGCGCCTGGAAGATGGTTTGAAACGTGGCGCCGTCGCGGTCGGGTTCGGAATCCAGTACACACCCAACGCTTCACGTTGGGAAATCCTCGAGATGTTTCGTGTGGCGGCGCGGTATGGCGCATCGTGTCACGTTCACATGCGACATGCAGGCGTGAAAGAACCCGGCAGCAGCATTCAGGCGCTCGAGGAAGTGATCTCCGCGGCGGCGATCACCGGCGCGCTATTGCACGTCGTACACATTCAGAGTACGGGTGGACCAGCGACGCCGAAGTTGCTGCAAATGATCGCCGAAGCGAAGTCACGCGGGCTCGACGTGACCACGGAGTGTTATCCGTACATCGCCGGAATGACGGACATCAAGTCCGCAATCTTCGACGAAGGCTGGCGGGAAGTCTTCAACATCGACTACAAAGATCTGCAATGGGCTGCCACCGGAGAACGGCTTACCAAAGAGAGTTTCGATCGTTACCGGAAGACCGGCGGCATGGTGGCAGTCTTTTCGATGACCGAAGAAGTAGTTGGCACCGCGATCGCA
>JBKPPU010000175.1:0-5516 GCA_046733695.1 Acidobacteriota bacterium | reverse complement strand
CGTACTGACGAAATATTCAATCGCCATCTTCGTGAACACCACGGAGACCTCAGTGGTGCCTGAAAACTAGAGCCACCATCTAAACAAGCCCCTTTGCTGCTCTCCCCCGACAGAAAAGGACTTTATGAAGATCATCACCGCGCTGATTCTCGCCGCACTGTGTACTCTCCAAAGCGGCGCAGCACAGGCGCAGCCCCGTCTTCTCGCCAGCCTCCAAACCAGAGACACGTGGCGCAGCGTTCGCACCAACAACATGTTCGTGATCGGCAATGCCGATCCGGAAAAGCTTCGTCAGGTAGCTGTCTGGCTTGAATTCTTTCATCGCTCTTTCGCACGTCTGATATCGCGCAACGTTATCGATTCGTCGGTGCCCACAACTGTCATCGTCTTTCGCGACGAGGCTTCGTTTCGGCCATTCAAACCAATCTACCAGGGACGCGTCGCAAACGTTTCCGGCTACTTCCAACCCGGAGACGACATTAACTACATCGCGATCTCGCTTGATGAGCGCGATCGAGATCCATTCGGAACTGCGTTTCACGAATACGTCCATCTGCATCTCAAGGACAACATTCCCGGAGCGCCGTTGTGGCTCAACGAAGGTCTCGCCGAACTCTACGGCTTCTTACAGTTTTCGGGTAACGATGCCCTACTCGGCGCGCCAATCCCGTACTACATTCAACACCTGCGCGGCGAAGGTCTTCTACCCTTAAAAACGCTCTTCTCCGTCGGCTTCGATTCGCCCCACTACAACGAGGACGACAAAACCGGAATCTTTTATGGAGAGTCGTGGGCACTGGTCCATTACCTGATGCTTCGTGACTCCGGACGCCA
Source organism: Acidobacteriota bacterium (assembly GCA_046733695.1). Lineage (GTDB taxonomy): Bacteria > Acidobacteriota > Blastocatellia > Pyrinomonadales > Pyrinomonadaceae > PSRF01. The sequence goes on along the minus strand of JBKPPU010000175.1, from coordinate 4,682 downwards.
GGAGCAGTTCAAACGATTTCTGCAACAGATAAGCAGCGGCACGGAAGTTACCAAAGCGATCGAGAGCTCATTTGGTGTCACTATCGCCACGCTTGAAGAAGAACTGCGCTCTTATGTCCGCAACGGAAACCTCACACCACTACGCCTTGCCGCCAGCGATAACCCACAAACTTCAAGTTCCTACACCGCAATGCAACGCTCAACGCTTTCTGAGGGCGAAGCCAATTACTACCTCGGCGATCTCCTCCTGCACGGTGGGCGTGATAGCGATGCGGAACGCTATCTCAAGCAGGCCATCGCTCTCGATCCGGGATTCACTCCGTCGTACGCCTCGTTAGGTCTGCTTTATGTGAACCAACGCCGCTATGCAGAGGCGAAGCAGTACCTGCAGAAAGCAACTGCTTCTCCGCAGAGTGCCAACATTCATTATCTGCATGCATACGTACTGAGTCGCGAGAACATCTCCGCGGAGGGTCGCGTTTCGAGCTACACAGCCGAGAATGCGGCGATGATGCGCGAGCAACTGTTACGCGCAATCAAGCTCGATCCACATTACGCGCCGGCCCCTTACCTGCTCGCGATCGTCGATCTGGTAAGAAACGAACGGCTCGACGAAGCAATCGAGATGGCCCAAAAGGCGCGGCAACTCGAACCTTCGAAAACTGGTTATGCGCTGCTGCTGGCACAGATCTATCTGCGACGTTCGGACACCATGGCAGCGCGCCAGATTCTCGAACCGTTGACGCGCGATTCGGATCAGGCAGTGAGGGAGGAAGCAAAAGAGCTGCTGCAGTCGTCGAGTGAGAATCGGGCGGGCGCCAATCCATCTCGAAGCACACAGTCTACAGTCAGCACGTCGATGGTTGCTGAGCCAGTTACATCCGGAAAGTCACGGATGCTTGGTGGCGAGAGTGGCACTGTGGCAATCAATGATGGGCGGACGATCTCAGCGTCAGGCTCGCTGCCGTCAGTTGACGATGTTCTCGCGAAGTATTTAGAGGCGATTGGCGGAGCTGCCAAAATTGATGCTGTCACAAGTCGCGTCGTCAAGGGAACTGTCGATGTGGTCGGGGTTAGTCGCGGGGGGAGATTTGAAACGTATACGCAGGCTCCTAACAAGATTTCAAGTGTCTTTGAAGCACGACCAGTCGGACCAATAAAAGAGGGCTTCAATGGTCAGACTGGCTGGTCACGCACGCCCCTGGGCTTACAGACATTAAAAAAGAATGAGGTGGCGTCACTGCAGCGCACCGGTGATTTTTATGGGCACTTAAAGCTCAAAGATGTGTACTCGAAAATCACGCTCGCCGGTACGAGCAAGATAGGTTATCGCGAAGTTTACGTGCTCGACTTGCAAGCAACAGGAGCGGCCGTCGAACGACTCTATTTGGATACACAAACGTGCTTGCCGGTGCGGAGCAACATACTCTACAGGCTTGGAAATGTTTCAGGGATGGTTGAGATTTACTACGACGATTGGCAGGAGGTTGATGGGATCAAATACCCATTCAGTGTCAGTGCCAACAGTTCAAAAACGACGATGGTGTTCACCGTCAAAGAGGTCAAGCATAACGTGCAGATCGATCCGAAGGTGTTCGAACCTTAGAAAGCATTGGACAGGATTTGATCAGGATTAACATGTAAATCATGAGAAATCCTGTTAATCCTGTCTACAACTCACTCGCGATACAAATTATCAAAGCGCATGCTGGACGGCGTGAACCTCAGATCAACCGTCCCCGTTGGACCGTTACGTTGCTTCGCGATAATCAGCTCCGCGATATTTTTTTGATCTTCCGGCATCGCTTCGCGTTCCTCAGGCGTTTTGTATACTTCCTCGCGATAAATGAATGCCACGACATCAGCATCCTGTTCCAACGCGCCTGACTCGCGCAGATCTGACAGTTGCGGGCGGTGCTGTGTACTCGCGCGAGACTCAGGCGCACGTGAAAGCTGGGACAAAGCCACGAGCGGCACGTTCATCTCTTTCGCCAACCCCTTCAGCTCACGCGAAATCTGCGACACTTCCTGTTGCCGCGACTCCACACGCTTTGACGAACCGGACATCAACTGCAGGTAGTCCACAATAATCAGGTCAAGCTTTTTCTGTTCCGCCGCGAGACGTCTGATCTTCGCGCGCATCTCCAACACGCTCAATCCCGGCGTGTCGTCGAGAAAGATCTTCGTGTCAGCGAGAACGCCGAGCGACTTCGCGATTTGTGCCCACTCGAGACGCGAAAGAAAACCATTGCGGAAACGCTGCGCATCGATGTTGCCCTGCGAACAGAGCATGCGCATCACGAGGGACTCTTTCGACATTTCGAGCGAAAACACGCCGACGACGGCGCCGGAAAGAATCGCCGCATTCTCCGCCAGCATAAGTGCGAAACTGGTTTTTCCCATCGAAGGACGGGCCGCGAGAATGATGAGATCGGAATTCTGCAAACCCGAAGTCATCTTGTCGAGATCGGCAAAGCCGGTGGTGAGACCGGTCAGGACGGCCGCCCGCCCTTCCATCTCCTGAACCTTCTCGAGCAGTTGCTCAGCAATCGGTTTGACGTGCATGAAGCCCTGCCGGATCCGTTCGTCGGCAAGCTGAAAGATTGCCTGCTCGGCGTGGTCGAGAATGATCTCGGGCTCGTCCTCTTCGGCGAGTGCTTCCTGCGTGATCTTGTTCGACGTCTTGACGAGTTGTCGCAGCATCGACTTGCCACGCACGACTTTCGCGTAGTGCGCGAGGTTGGTCGAGTGTGGCAAACCGTAAGTCAGGTTGGTGATGAAACTGATCCCGCCGACTGCTTCCAGGGCGTTCTCTTTCTTGAGCTCTTCGCCTATCAGAATCGGATTGATTTCCGCGCCGCGTTCGAAGAGCGCGATCATCGCGACAAAGATGCGACGGTGTGAAGGAACGTAGAAGTCTTCCGGACGTAATTGCTCGATTGCCTGGCTGATCAGGCCGTTGTCGAGCAGGATAGCGCCAAGAATGGCGCGTTCCGCTTCCGCACTATTAGGAAGCGCACGTTCGAAGGGTTGGTCACGAATTGGGTCTGGAGCTGCCATTTACAGATTATGAAATATGGATTTTTGGTCGGGTAGTGCTGATTTCTTTATACATAGAAAGGCGCCGCAAGTTAGGAAAACCTGCGGCGCCCCGACTATACATCAGGCTACCTGTTTTATCGTATTTTTACTCGGCAGCGGATTCGTCTTCGCTGCTTTCTGCCTGCTTCGTGAGCTCTGCTTCCTGATCCGGCGAAAGGTGACCCACGATGACCTCGCCTTCCGCGGCCACTCTGATCTTCAGATCAATCGTAACTTCGCGGTGGAGTCTCACGGGTACGGTGTATTCACCAAGTCGCTTCAACGGCTCGCGGAGATGAATGCGATGGCGATCGATCTCGTAGCCACGCTCTCTCAAAGCCTCTGCGATATCCATGGAAGTCACCGAGCCGTACAACGCACCCTGCTCGCCGGCTTTGCGCTTGAACTCCAGATCGAGCGAGCCCATCTGCTGCGATTGAGCTTCAGCACTGGCGCGTTCCTTCGCTTCTTTCTTCAACAACGCCGAGCGTTCCGACTCGATGCCTTTGACGTTTCCTGCAGTCGCTTCGACTGCGAGATTGCGAGGCAGCAGATAGTTACGCGCGTAACCTGCTCTCACTCTGACGATTTCGCCACGCGCACCGAGATCATCAACATCTTCACGCAAAAGTACTTTCGTGTGTGCCATTTCCTTCTCCTATCCCGTTTAGTCGGTGGTGTACGGAAGCAGCGCGATGTTGCGGGCACGCTTGATCGCTTCCGCCAGCATGCGCTGATGCGTCGCACAATTACCGGAGATGCGTCGCGGCAGAATCTTGCCGCGCTCGGGAAGGTAGTTCTGCAACAACCTGACATCTTTAAAATCGATGAGGTCTACCTTGTCGATGCAAAAACGACAGACACGTCGCCGGTGCATGCGACGACCGCCGCCACGGCCGCCCATTGGGCGTCTGTCGCCATCGTCGTCACTGTCGTAACCACCGCCGCGCTGGCGGTCTTCATAATTGGCTGACATAAATTTTCCTCTTAACTCGTTGATCCAAATCTATTCACCAGAGGCGTCCGCAAACTCCATTACTGGTCCACGGCGCGAAGGAGCGCTGCTGCCGCCCCGTTCCGGACGCTTTGCCGCTTTACGTGCGCGACGCTCCTTCAACTTCTCTGCGCGACGGCGATCCTCATCGACGCGCACCGTGATATATCGCAACACACGATCGTTAACGCGCATGCGGCGTTCGAGTTCGGCAATCTCACGACCCGATCCCTCGATCTCGAGCAGCACAAACGTGCCGTCTTTGTGGTGCAGGATCTCGTAGGCCAGCTGCCGTTTGCCCATGGTCTCGGCCTTGGTCACGGTGCCGCCCTGATCGGTTACGATCTGCGAGAAGCTCTCAGTGAGTTTCGGCACTTCTTCGTCGGCCGTGGGGTCTACTATGAAGACCACTTCGTACTGTCTCTTTTCCAAAATCAAACCTCCAGTAAAGGTCGTCCACTATTAATTAAATTCGCTCATTGCTTTCAAAGCGCCATCGCGGATTATCGTTCGTATCGCCTTTGCGCTCTGCTCGAGCACTTCTGCTACCACTGTTCGCTCGCTGCGCGGAAACTCATCGAGCACAAACCGCTTCGAGTCTGAGATT
>JBKPPU010000174.1:0-9479 GCA_046733695.1 Acidobacteriota bacterium | reverse complement strand
ATGGGAGCGCTGCCACCCGCGGGTCAGTGGGTGAGACTGGAAGTCCCGGCCAACTCAGTTGGACTGGAAGGTCATGTGTTAAATGGGATGGCTTTCACTCTCTATGGCGGCCGCGCTACCTGGGACCACGCCGGAAAGTCGTCAACGGCACCGACTCCTACACCTACTCCTACACCGACTCCGACGCCGACTGCTACACCGACACCGACGCCGTTGCCGGGTGAGATTATTTGGGTAGAGGACTCGACACCAGCAGGCGCAAACCTGGCTGCCTCAGCTGGTGATGGTTGGACCTGGGTTGGTGCGAATCCGATACCGTTTTCCGGCAGTCTGGCTAATCAGTCGAACATCTCGGCCGGCGAGCACCAGCATTACTTCTACGGCGCCACTACGGCACTAACTGTCAACACCGGAGAGACGCTGATCGCCTATGTTTATCTGGACCCCGCCAACCTTCCCAGTGAGATCATGCTGCAATGGAACGATGGCAATTGGGAACATCGCGCGTACTGGGGTGCAAACAACATCTCGTGGGGCACGAATGGCACCGACAGTCTGCGTTTCATGGGAGCGCTGCCACCCGCGGGTCAGTGGGTGAGACTGGAAGTCCCGGCCAACTCAGTTGGACTGGAAGGTCATGCGTTAAATGGGATGGCTTTCACTCTCTATGGCGGCCGCGCTACCTGGGACCACGCGGGAAAAGCCAGCGCAGCAAATGCATCTTCGAATTTCGACTGGTTTGATTTATTCACTGCGGCATGGGTAAGTTTGTTATAGCAACTCGCGAAGTGGCTTGCGTGCTCGCACTTCTCACGCTAGCACGCGCTAGGCTGGAACCGCCGCACCGTCGAGACGTCGCAAAATCTCGGAGCGCGTAACGCACGAGTCACAAAGCTTGCGGAACTCCTGCCGATCGAGGACCTTGTCAACGTACACCTCGGCTGTAACGGGATATTGCAATTGCTCGGATAAAGAACACCATCGAATCTCAGGAGCACGAACCAGCGGCGTGCCATCCAGGTTCCGAATTGTCGCCCTGGGTGGTTGCGCGAATGAGATTGTGATAGGTCGATCCGCCCAACCAAGGAAAGCCCAAACTTTCGTTTTACGACGCTGCACATCGTAAAAAACTGGAACCATAGCTCGCAGGTCCACATTGAGATCCGGATCGGAGCGAGGGTCGCGCACCCATGACTCAAACCGATCCACAGCGTAGCTTTCAGGCAGAGTTGAAGCCATGGTGCTGTCGCCAGTCAATCCAAGCTGTCGACTGACTTTCACATGTGCACCAAAAAACAGCGCCTCCATCGCAGTGAGCTCCACGGCAAGTGACGTTGCCATTGGTCCAGTCTCGGTGAGTCGCTGGAGAGTCTGCAATGCCTGTGTACCGAACGCCTCTTCCAGCACAGTGCGAATGAAGCGGTACCCCACTGCTCGGCGTAGATAGTGAGTGGCAAGCGGTTCGACTGACAGGGCCGGCCTGATGTAGATGATTACCCTCTCTTCTCGATGACCCATGGCAGCGCCGCAGAGAGGCACTTCGAGTTGCTTGACGTGCGTTTCGCGACTCAAAGTCAGCATACCTTTGAACAGCTCAAGCAGTAGTTTGCGATACTCATCATCGAGACGGAGGCACTTTCCTTCCGGCATACGTTCAGGGATCACAAGCGGCTCCAGGGCCCATGTTTGGTAGTCGTACCATCCCGAATCGTTTCCCGGCTCAAGCTTTAGTTCGCCTGAGCGGATCTGACGGATCATTTCATCCGCTAAAACGAAACCCTCGGGAATGGGTTTGTCACCATAAAGCTTCCTGGCGATCTCGGTTTCATGTGCCACAGAAGGGGGGAACAACCGGACGCCTTCGGCAGCTACATCTTCAGAGCCTCGATCGATCGCCTCGACCACGTTGCGCAAGTCAGGATTCGCGAATGGATTGGTGAGCCGCGACACAAGTCGAAGATGTCGCTCGTAGATGTCTCGCCCTCCTGAGTTAACTCGCAAAGCGTTCGCTATGGCTTTGATACCAGTGGCGTCAAGCTCACGCTGGAGCATCCGGTCTTGCTGGAAAATATTTCGGAGTGGCTCTGACCAGGTGTAGAAACCGATTGGTTTGGAGCTTAGGTCATCGGCGAGGAATGCTTCGACGGAACGTCGTACGCGTGGCTCAACACCCGGTGGGATAAATTCGACCGGTACTTTTCCAAGGCTTGCTGCACCTAACAGCAATTCTTGTGCAGTTTGGGCCACCACGGGATCCATTTCCGCGAGTGTGCGAGCTAACGACGAAAGTAGCGACGCCTTTCCGGCATGCTGACCGATCCCGTTCTGGGCAGCGATTTCGACAGCCGCATACAGCCCATCGTCGAAGATTTTCGCTTTTTGGGCCAGGACAGATGCCGACAGAAACTCAGTCATGTTGGTCCAATCGAGAGTTGCCTTCAGTGGCGCTTCGGCGGGCCCAGGGTTCTCCACTCTGTAATCAAAGTAAAAGCCTGTATCGATGGGCGCTTCGACGGCTAACACCTGGCTGCTCAGATCTAACTCGACACTGAAGCCGTCCGTCACAACAGTGCGCTTTCCCGGCACAGCAAACTCGTCCGCGACGGCCGGCATAACTACTGATTGCTGCGTCTTTCCGAGCAATGATCTGAGAAATGCGCGAACGCGTTGCATCAAGCAGGCCCTCTTCTTGAATCGTGCCATCCGACTTCGTGTGTGTCTCGATGGCATCTCTCAATACAGGTCAGTATCTTGCTGTCCCTGATTTTCCCATAGATCTCCGATACCTTGTAGTTATGAACGCTCAGAATGATCCCGCAGTATCTTCTTAGGGAATCCGCGAGGCCCGAATGAGAAATTGACGACGAGTGTTCATGAGCGTGTCCTTTAATTGATAAGCAAAGTCAAATACCCGGTGAACCGTTTTTAAGCCAACGTAGAAGTGTTCGCAACTTTTCCTTGACGCGAATGACGGAATGCTGCGACCCATGCAGAACTTTGCAGCCAACCCGGGCGTTATACCCAGAGAGAGATCCAAAGCGTGGTTGGAACCTCAGAAGTTCTTGACTAGTGATGACCTGCTAGAGGAAGGAGGATTACCAGGAATAAAACCGCGAACTGCAGTATTTCTAATCCCGGCCTTGATTCTCGTTTTTCAGCAGGTGATGGCCCAATCCAGCACGGTGCGGAACATCACTAATGTTGCGCGACCCGGCAACACTCGGGCTACGGATCGAAAGGCCGGTGAGATCACACTCAAGCCTGCGTCGCTGACGACGCCTACTGGTGAGACCATTACCTTCGAGTTGGGTACGTTGTATGTACCCGAGAATCGTTCTGAACCAACATCCCGTATCATTGGCGTAGGGTTCGCGCGCTTTCGCCCGCCGCATCCTACTGGCGTCCCTCCTATCTTTCAGTTGATCGGCGGCCCCGGGGCGTCTTTTTTGGACGGACTGAAGCCTGGTAACAACAAACAACGAGTGCCTGGTTTTGATTTGTATCGCGGCATAGGCGACGTCGTATTCATCGATCAGCGGGGCTACAGCGAGCGCGGGGAAATTCTCAAGTTCAGGTATCGAACGACTGCACATCCCTTCGATGAACCCCTTAGTATTGCCCGAGACACCGCCACGTACATGTCAATGTCGCAGGCCGCCGTTGACTCGTTCAGCCGAAAGGGCGTTGACTTGCGCGGCTACGACGTCAAGGAGTGTGCAGATGACGTGAATGAATTGCGAAGGGCTCTCGCTTATGATCGGATCATTCTGGTCGGTCAGAGCTTCGGATCGCAATGGAGCTTTGCCGTCATGCGTCGTCACCCCGACATTGTCGCCCGAGCATTGTTGACGGGAGTCGAGCCGCTCGATTTTACATATGACATGCCGTCCCACGTGCTGGCCGCAGTGCAGCGAATGTGGTGGGAAGCCGAAAAGGATCCACAACTGAAACCCTACTTGCCGGCGGGTGGATTGATGGCAGCAGCTCGGGAAGTCTTGCAGCGCCTCGAAAGAGTACCCGTGAAGGTGCCGGTTAAGAATGAAAAAACCGGAAAGGCGATCACGATCACCCTGGGGACGGGAGACTTCCAAAGAACTCTGAATCAGGAAAAAGGAGGGACCGATCCGGCCTTGATTCTCTCTCTTTACTATGGACATTATGATGAATGGGCCCGTTCGGCATTCGATTTCAGGCAGCCTCGGGAGGCGGAAGAAGCGATCGTCGGCCCGCTCATCGATACGAGCCTCGGAGTGACCCCGCGGCGTGAATACTTATTGAGAAGCGATCCGGCAGCTGCATTGCTGGGCCAATGGGATTTCGACAGCTACCTGGCCAGCGCCGATATCTGGCCCAGCAAAGACGTGGGTGACGAATTTCGAAATGAATTCATCAGTCTCATTCCGGTAGTCTTCGTGGAAGGAGACTGGGATACTTCGACACCGATCGAGAATACTTTGAGTGTGGCGCCTTATTACATGAACGGCAGGGTGGTGATCGTCGAGCATGGAAAACATTTCGCGCTTAAGCAGATGGCCGAGGACTCACCGGATATAGTGACTGAACTGATTGAGTTCGTCCGCAGCGGCAAGACAACCGACTTACCGACGCGAATAACCCTACCGGTGCATAAGTTTCAAGTTCCCGGGTTCCGGCCGCCGAACAAATCCTCAGGCGTGTGAAAACCGAGTTATGGTGGTGGCAAGGAAAGCTGACGATTGAGATGCATAGTTTACTTGTCCCCGATTTGTAAGTGATTGACTACACAACCAAGGGACGAATCCGCTAGATAAATTATTACGTCTTTACCAGCTCCCCAGAATGCCCCCAACTCAGCGTGACACCAGTCTGACTTTACGGAGTTGTGGGTGGCTACAAATATGCAGACTCACAGTCATTGATCGCCTCCCTAAGTTGCTCGGCCAAACTCCGCGTGCCTTTCATGTCCAAGGGTCGAAAGATGGTATCTCTTTCTGGTTCAAGAGCCGAGAAAACTCGTCAAACTTCGGACTATCCTGAAATGAATGGCTGACAAATACTTTCACGTGTTGTCCTCCTGGATTTCTGGCTCAAGAACTTGATTGTGGTTATGGCTGCTTCGCGAGTTTGCGAGGACGCAGAGGCTTGGGGCAGCCTTCGAAACGTGTCGGAGATTATTACTGTTAGAAATCGAAAGTCAATGTAAGTGAATCGACTTAATTAGGCTGAAAAGTGACTAGCTTCGCAATGACTTCTGTTCGAATGTATTTAGGATAAGTGCTCCCCACACTGGACAATCTTCGCAACTTCCTTGTGACGGCAACAAAGGAGATGCGCAGTTTCTTCCAGAACTTGCGAAGATCATTCTAACTTGGAAAGTCGATTCGACCAGGCGACGCGGCGCCTGTAATTCATGTTCGATCCTCCGATCGATTGGCAAAGCGTCGTCAAAAGTTCACACCTGAAAACTCTGAGTGTCTATCAAATCAAACACACTCCAGACTTCTGCACCATATCTCCAGATATGAATCGACGGCATAAAAGTTGATTGGATAAAAACGACTCTCATGTTTCGCCTTGTGTAAGACGCCGGTTCTCACCACAAGGCCAGGCGAATCACTAACTAATTCACTCAAGCTCACTTCACCCTTTGGCTAGTTGACGATTGCACTCCTCACGCATAGTTTGCGCGGCGGTTACATCATTCCCATCTGGCCAATCGAAACAAAGGAGATCGATCATGTCTCAGACAAAAATGCTCACAATCGTTTTCACTTGTATCCTCTTCAGTTCGTCCGTTGCATCAGCGCAGGTTCGGACAGTGCTTGTCTCACCCGTGCCTGGCGATCCGATCGCCAGTGGCACAAACTTGCGGAACGCGCTCGCCAATATCCCTTCACCTTCGTCAACAAATCGTTGGTTACTAAAAATCGAGCCCGGAATTTATCAGCTGCAAGGGAATGCTTTAGCGATGCGTCCCTGGGTGGACATTGAAGGTTCGGGCATTGGTGTGACGACCATTCGTCTTTCCTCTCCTACAATTCCCGGTGTTTCCACAATCAGTGGCGCCAGTAACACAGAGCTCCGAATGCTTACCGTAGAGGCTACGGAGAACGCAATCGCTATGTTCAATAGCAGCGCCCATCCTCGGATCTACAGGGTGAAATTCGTGGTCCAGACCAACTTGACTCAGGCTTGGGCGATGCAAAATCTCTTATCTGCACCCACGATAGAGGAATGTGAGTTCATCGTTTCCATCAATGCCGGTAGTAGTATTGCCACTGGAGTCTCATTCATTGACTTACCCGCAGGAGTAAGGAGTTCGATACTCCGGAGCCGCATAATGGTTTCAGGGGCAACTACAAACTATGGTGTGCACATGTTCAGAGGTCAGACTGTGACAGAGATACAGGAAACCCAAATCGATGTAACTGGCGGTTCGAGTTCGAGTGCCTATGGAATCTATGCGCTTGGAGGGGACTGGCTCGGCAGCGAGACCCTGGAACTGCGCAACGTCAGGATCAAGTCAGCGAGCAGTTCTCAGTCTTTCGGCATTTTGCTTGAGGCAAACACGAGTGTCTGGCCGGATATCTCCTACAGTCGTATTGAGGCGGTCAGCGCTCTTGTCACAAAAGGAATCTTTCAAGGCGGAAGCCCAGCCGTAGTCATCCAGAACTCGAGAATCTCGGGACTCACAAAGGCGGTCGAGACAATCAGTGCGAGCTTTATAATTCAGTCGAGTGCTCTGTTTGGAGGGCCAACTACTGGAGGGGGGTGGAATGGCTGCCTGGGCGTATGGGATGAGAATGGCATGTTCTACACCACGGGATGTCCTCAATAGTTACATATCACGTCACAAAAACTTGAGGCCACCTTCGCGGTGGCCTCCTCTTTGATTTATCACAGATTATTGCTCCCCACACTGGACATTCTTCGCAACTTTCTTTTGACCCCACGGCAGAAATGCTCAATTCCTTCCAACAGTTGAGAGAAGCACGTTATTTTTGAGTCACAGCCGAGTTTTATCAAGGCCCGAATCGGCGACGATACTCGGCCGACGTAATGAATGCCTTCACCATCTCGGCGTCGACAAAGTTGCCGTTGAACTGGTTTAGCTTGTTCAACCAGAAATTGTAGCCATCCAGGTTATTGTCGGGCGGGTCATCCGGATTGCGCCGGAGATAACCAAAGTACTCCATCAAGACGAACGCCCGGTTGGTTTCTCGGTTTTTTAGGTCTTGATTGTCTGCGACCCGGCGAAGCACCCGACCTCGTGCGCCGCTGGGGTTATTGAATTCATCGATCGCTGCCTGTCGTTCCTGCGCGCTCGGCGTTATTCCGGCATGAGCGTAGAGCGCATCAACAAACTGGGTCGCGCTTAGCGAAGTCGGATACAGGGCCGTAAATTCAGACCGACTCACAAATTGATTAGCGTAAGCTACCTTGTTCGCCTCCAACTGGGCCTCCCAGCCCGGCGCTCCTACCACGACACCATTTCCGACTGTCTGTGAATCGGCCATCAGTTCGAGGAACCTCGGCAATCCATTGGAGCGATTTAAAGCGGCGTTATAGAACCGATAAGCCAAATAACCCGTCTCCTGAAATTCAATCGAAAGGAAAAAAGCCGCAGAGACATTGATGCGCTTAACCTCGACACACTGAGCGTCACTGCCACAGCTGGCAATCTCATTGATCCAAAAGTTCAAACCGGGGTGGTCAGGCTCGCGATTGAGAAAGTCGGTGTACTGCGTCCAGACAAAGAACGGGCTATTGTCAATTGGATTTGCCGGACCGGAAAGGGATGTGGTTGAAAGAAACCGATTGGGTGATGGAAGGGTACCATTGATATTGCTGTTCAGCACGTCTCGCCTTGCATTGGCAAGGATGTAGCGAGTCACTCTATCAGGGCAGGTTGAAAGGTTGCCGCTTGTTGGCGCAACTCCCTGAATCGGATTTACGTTACAGTTAACTTGACCGGGTCGTCCCCGGAGATACATCGCCACTGCTCCAGAAACATGCGGAGCGGCATGCGAAGTTCCAGAGAGCAAACAAAACGTACCCACCGTACAAATCCCACCACCCGAAGCTGCAGAAGCAATCTGCACACCCGGCGCAAAAAGATCTACGAGAGGACCCCAGTTTGAGACTGGCGACCGGAAACCGTTCCAATCAACTGCACCAACCGTCAGGGCGGCCGCGACATTCGCAGGAGACACACTATTAGCGTTGGTGTTGCCGTTGCCAGCGGCTGCCACAACCGTAACACCCTGGTTGATGGCATTTTGTACTGCCGACTCCACGCCCGCACCGGTTGAGACTTCAAGGCTCATGTTGGCGACGGCCGGTGTGGAAGAACTTCCCTGATGGTTGCCCGTAACCCAATTCACGCCCGCAATGACAGCACTGATTACAGGGCCGAAAGTACTGCCGACTTTCACTGACCGGAGGTTTACATTTTTGGCGACACCGTACGTATTACCTCCAATGGTACCCGCTACGTGTGTGCCATGTCCCCAGCAGTCGTTATTGGATGATGACGGCAAGCCAGAGGCACACGTCTGCTGGTTAAAGAACGGAGTTTGCGTTCCCGAAACGCAGTTCACAAACTGGAAACAGTTAGCCGCTATGCTGGCCCGCGAGAAGAATGGTGTCATGAACTCCGGATGTCCCGTGTTAATGCCTGAATCAAGAATGTAGGCCGACACGCCCGAGCCATCCGAAAACCAACCGTAGGAGCCATTGGTCCTCCCGTTTGCATCGGGTGCGGGCGCCGGAATACCGCTATCTAAGGAATCCAGACCCCACGGCGGACTTGGTTGAGGATTTGGTGGAGCCTGCGCCCATTCACCATATCCGTCTTCTTCAACCCACTTGACGCGCGGTGAGTTGCTAATGACACGGGCAGCAGCTTCGTTTGGGAGTTCAATCGCATATCCTTTCAATGCGGTTTCATAAATGAAGTCAACTGCTCCACCGTGAAATTGTGCCTGGCTGTTGGCTAGCGCGGCTATTCGTTCCCGTCGAACCTCAATCGGAACGTTGTCCGGAACAACATCCTCGTCGAGTACGACGATGTACCGGTTAAGAATTGGTTTATTAGCTTTCACAAACTTGGTTGGTGAACGCTGCGGTTCCACGGGTCGCGAGGTCGTGAGTGGTGAAAATACAGGCGCGCGTTCCTGATTATGACTGGACGTAGTTGATGGCAATACGAGAAGAGTAAGGATGAGAATCGAGATTCCGATATTTTTGAGGCGTTGCATTGTTTTTGCTCCTTGTTGATAAAGGTCCGGGGAATTGATGTTGCTTGACAGTCGTCGTGAGACAGCAGTTGTTTGCAACTGTTCACCGAATGTATAGGCGATGTCGAGAGGCGCCGGTAATTCGCAGGTTTTTAACGTTGAGCAAGGAACGCCTGAACGAGGATTATTCTGCTAAACCTTCGTTCGGCAGTGTCCCTGAGACAACTTAGGTTTTTGATCACTTCAGACTATTCGTTGGTG
>JBKPPU010000173.1:0-7841 GCA_046733695.1 Acidobacteriota bacterium | reverse complement strand
TCCAGCGACGCAGAAGATTTTGATCAATTATGACGAGTTTCGCTATCACCTCTTGCCTTACATTTATTCAATCTCCTGGAAAGTGACGAACGAGGGTTATTCGATGATGCGAGCGCTGGTGATGGATTTTCGTGAAGACTCGCGAGTCCACAACATCGGCGATCAATACATGTTTGGCCCAGCGCTAATGGTGGCGCCCGTAATCAAGCCGGGAGTTGCAGCTCGAACGGTCTATCTTCCCATCGGGACAAGCTGGATTGATTTCTGGACCGGAAAGACATACACAGGCGGACAAACGATCGATGCGTCTGCGCCAATTACGACGATGCCGGTGTTCGTGCGCGCAGGAAGCATTATTCCGTATGGGCCACAGGTTGAATATTCCGACGAGAAGAATGATCCGATCGAGTTGCGCGTGTATCCCGGCGCTAATGGAGCATTCACGTTGTATGAAGATGAAGGCGATAACTACAATTACGAAAAAGGCGCCTACAGTACGATCCCGATTAGCTGGAACGATGCAACCAGAATTCTCAGGATCGGGAAACGTGCGGGCTCGTTCACGGGCATGACGAAAGAGCACACATTCCGCGTCGTGTTGGTTTCATCAGGACACGGGGTTGGAGTGCCATCTACCAGCGATCCGGTTGTTTTGGTGCATTACCGAGGCACGCCCTTGAGCATCCGGCCGGCGAGGTAACGCCGGTGGGCATTGCGCAATGTGCAAGTCTCGACTTGCGTTGAATCTAAGGACGAGCCCGCGAATCTGAGTCCAGGGCCTCAATACTTCCCCTACTGGATGACGTCGAAATCGATCCACTGCGAGGTAACATTCTCTTTCTGTTTGGCAAGGAGATCAGTAATCAAGATCTGAATCACATATTCTCCCGGGATCATTTGAGATCCCATCTGCACAACTCCCGCGCCCAGCAACCGTTTGGGATCGGACTGATCGAGTGAGAGGAACGCTTCTTCTGCACTACTAAATATCAACTCTCCATCACGGTAAATTCGGAGTTGCGTCTTTAGTTGCGTCTTGCCGGTTCTCTTATCGACGTGGGCGTTGTAGATATTGAATGCATAGACTAACGCCTGATCAGTTTTGAAGCGTCGCACTGCCGGATTCGCATTTGGATCAGCTTGAAGATTGGCGCCGTCAGATTTTTCGCCCGCAGTCATAACCGAAGAATTCCTGCGGTAGGCAGCGACGGGTATACCACTCAACAGAATTCCCGACACCGTAAGTCGATCCTTGCCGAAGTCCGGAATCTCAATAAATTGCGCCGCTGCACCGATGCGCTTACTGACCTCATCACGCACCGCCATCCGTAATTGATAAGCCCCGGCTTTCTTTATCGGGATGGTCAAACCGTAGACAAATCCATTCTTATTGACTCGCTCGTAGTCGGCCGCAGCGACAGTGATGCTGCGCGGGTACACAAATTGATCGACAATCTTTCCGTTATCACCAAATGTTACCGCTGCAATCTCAAAACTTGCTTTGTGTGAACCATCGGGTTCGATGCTGAATGTAAGATCACTGGCTTTCACATGCAGAAAGGACTGCAGCATCGATCCAGCCGCTCTGCGGTTGGCGAAGATCGCTGTCAACTTCAACTGTATATCTGAAGCAGTGAACGGAGATGTCAACGCATTTCCCAATTGTTGACTCGCTGTCAGATTTTCAGCCTTTGCCTCATCGGTCCGACCAAAGAAGCCACTCCTGGTCCGTACTTTGTATTCTCCCGGCCGCTTTACGTTGAGCCGGATGTGGTGGAGTTTTGCCTGTCCGTTAAGCATGGCAAAGGTTGACTCATCCGGTTTGTACCCGATGAGGTAGTACCCTTGCTGATCGTCGAGAATGCGTTTTATGCCCAGGTTGAGATCGTTTGAATTAAGAACCGCCATGCCGCCGGTTTCTTCGGAGAGAAAGATCAATCCATCCTGTGTATCTCTCAGAGAAGTCTTTCGATTTTCCAATCGCTCAAAGACCTGGTCACTGTTGAGCCCAGAGGTTGCGTCGCCCGCTGACAGCCCGAATGTTTGCAGGCCGCGAGCGTCGACTGTGTAAAGAACCACCGAGGCCCGATTCGCAAAGTCAGTTAACTCGCGAAGAATGGCGAGAATTCGATCTTTCGCATAATCGCGAGGAAGGCTAATCCCGTCTGAAAAGAGGATGACGGACTTCCGACCCGGCAGCGCTTCAAGGCCTTTGATGACGTAGTGCAATGAACCCAGGGTACCGACGGCAAACATGTCTTGTCGAAGCTGAGTGAGTTGCTTTGCTACTTCCATCTCCTCCTTCACAACAGAGCCGCGCCCTCCAGCCTCCCCACGAGTCATTGTTCCTGCAGTGGAAATGAACGGGTTCGCAGCGATTTCCGATCTTCCAATGAGATTCCATTTGACTTTGTCCACCGCGGCATACAACTGACGTCTGTCAGTTGTGAACGACTGCAATGCGCCAATGCCGCCAGAAGTACGAATGATCGCCACCAGATCGTCTGGTTGCAGCTGTTCGTCCACGAATTTTTTCAGTGATTGGCGAACGTGAACTGCGCTTTCGAAAGAGAGCCCCAGATCATCAACCACGAGCGCTATAGTTCGTCGAACCTGATCAGGACGCAGCCGGCGCGGAACTAAAGGTGGACCAGCGACAGTCCGCTTTTGCTCGACTGGCGTGGGTTGTAGATTTGTTGAATTTAGGTTGATATACGAGAAATTTGTTATCGCACGGATTTGACCATCTTCGTAGATCTCCACTTCATCCGGCTTTAGATCGACGATGCGCTTACCGCTTTTATCGGTAACAACGGCGTCTATTTGGACCAGATTAGTTGTGATTCTGACAACGTCCTGAGCGTCAACCGACTTTGGTTCCTTCACCACTGGCGGCGGCCCCGCGGGTGTTTTTGGTGTCGGGGCTGTTTGCTGCGCAGCGAGGTGCCGACTAAATAGACAGTTTAGTAGGCAGCACAGCAGTAACGGTATCAGGCTTCTATTTATGAGGTCAGCCATATAACGAGCGGCGGAAAAATAGCAGTTAGATAGACACCGGCGATGACGTTCAAGATCTAGGGCTTGACTGTTATCATAACTACGCCATGGCTCGGTACTGCGGCGGAAAACTTTCCGGTGAGCTTCCCGAGATCCTTGTGAACCCACAGGTCCCGCACCTGCGCCACCACGTGCTGCGGATACCCGATCTCGCTCCACGACACGGAGATCTCCTGGCTCTTGGGCCCGCGATTGAACAGCACGACCGCTCGTCCACCGTCCGCTAGTTGCCTGGCCCATACTTCTCGATCACCGTCACGCTTGACTCTACGGCCTTGCATTCCAAGTGAATCCTGATCCACCGCAATTACTTCACGATTGGTCAGAATCTCCTTGACTTCGTTCGTCATGTTGCGAAGGTCGTTTCCCGACATCAAAGGCGCAGCCAGGATGCACCACAAACTGAAATGCGCGCGATACTCCGTGATCGTCATGCCTTCATTTCCGACTTCCAACATGTCAGGGTCATTCCAGTGACCTGGACCAGCATACGATTCAAGACCATCCTGAAGATCAAGGATGTGCACTACGCCCATCCCGCCCCAGTCACGCTTACAGTCCCAACAATCCTGTATGTCTCCCGTCGTGCGCCACAAATTTCCAACGTCTCTGGCCCATAACCACGGCTTGGACGTTCCCCATTCGCAAATACTAAAAACGATCGGCCTGCCCGCCTTCAACAATGCATCTCGCATAATCGAATATGATGCCGCCGCGTTCTGCGTTCCCGTGGAGCACCAGTCATACTTCAAATAATCCACCCCCCAGGCTGCATACTGTCGCGCGTCCTGAAATTCGTAACCCCGGCTACCTGGCCTCTTTTGACACGTGAGCGTTCCGGCGTCCGAATAAAGTCCGAACTTCAATCCCTTCGAATGAACATAATCCGCCAGCGCCTTCATACCGGAAGGAAACCGTTGTGGGTCCGGCAGGATGTTTCCCTGCGCATCCCGATCGATCTGCCAGCAGTCGTCAATGACCAGGTAAACGTAACCCGCGTCTTTCATGCCGCTCGTTACCATTCCATCGGCCATCTCCCTGATGAGCTGCTCGTTAACGTTGCAGGCAAATTTGTTCCAACTGTTCCAGCCCATCGGCGGAGTTCTGGCGAGCCCGGTATCTAGTGGGTAAGCATTGGTCAGTGACACTGCACACAGCATGATAGCAGCGAGCATGATGAAGGTTTTCATATGTTCCAGCTCTTCTCTACAAGCGGACCGGTTGGATCGTGTCGGCGGGCGAATCCAACTGCAAAGCGATGATGGTATTAACCTCACTACGGGCGACGAGTCGCACGAAAAGCTCGATGCCGGGGCCGGTTTGGGTAAAGCGTGCCTCACCGTGCGGCTCGTGGACGCAATTTAACAAAGAAGGGCGCTCATTAGCGGCTCCCCAGCAGTCAAATTCATAACTTCTCAACTTTTTTCAACGATACACAGCCCGGGCAAAACGCATCTGAGCCCGATAAGCTCAATGAATATGTCGCTTTCGCGAGCAAACGATCATAACGCTCCAGATCCCCATCTTTCAGGCTGACAAAAGACGTTCTCTCCCTGCCTTCAGTATTCTCACTATATCGACAATTAAGAGGTCGGGTTCAGATCATGATGGTAAAGCATCCGCTTTTATTCTGATCGAATTTCACACGGCCTCATTCCCGCTTCGAATTCGTGAATGAAGTAATTCTGAATCTGAAGTGATGCCAACAACTCTCGGTTGCTTGCATCGACTGCGGTGTGGAATTCAGCGAACGCCCTTCTAAGACGAAAGGAAAACTGGGAGGAAGTATGACGAAGAGAACCCGCTTAGTCTTCAATTTCTTAGGTGCCGTCTTGTTGCTCGCCATCTGGACCGTTGCTGGTTTTGCGCAAACGAGTGGTGAGATTAGCGGTTTGGTCACCGATCCCTCAGGCGCGTCTATTTCGGGCGCCAGCGTAACCCTTACCAACAGAGCAACCGGCGCAACGCGCAACGTCACAACAAATAGCGAAGGTCTCTATTCGTTCCCGTCGCTGCTGCCTGGCGTCTACGAATTGAGAGTCGAGCAGTCGGGCTTCAAGACAGCGCGGCTGGACAATATCAAGCTCGAGGTACAACAAACGACTCGACTGGACGTCTCGATGGAAGTGGGCCAAGTGGACGAGATGGTCACAATCAATAGTACCGCCGGATTGCTCAACGCTGAAAACGGCACGATGGGCACAGTGATCGAAAACAAAATTGTGACAGAACTGCCGTTGAACGGTAGACAGTACTTGAATCTCGTCGCACTCTCTCCAAACGTGAATGTACTTGCACCAGCGGCGGGTCAAGCGGGAGCCCGCCAGGGTGGTGAGCGCGCCCAACAGGCAATTTCTGCCGGCGGACAGCGCATCTTCTTCGACTACTACACTCTCGACGGCGTCAACAACATGGACGTGAACTTCAATACGTATGTCGCGCTCCCCTCCATTGATGCCATTCAGGAGTTCAAGGTTCAAATTGGCGTGTATCCTGCCGAGTACGGTCACCAAAGCACGCAGGTGAACGTGCTCACCAAATCGGGAGGCAATGCCTTCCATGGCGCTCTCTTCGAATTTCTGCGTAACGACAAACTTGATGCGAAGCAGTATCAGTTCACAACTGCTCGGCCGAAGAACCCGTTCAAATGGAATGACTATGGTTTTGAACTCGACGGACCAATCTACCTGCCGCGCTTTGGCGAAGGGGGACCAAGCGTGTGGAGTGGCAAAAACAAATTATTTTTCATGACGAATTATGAGGCCCTTCGCCGTCGCCAAAGCGTATTGAACACTTTTACCGTCCCGACTACAAAGATGTTCGGTGGCGATTTCAGCGAGTTGCTTCCGTCTACGATCATCTATGATCCGACTACAGGTCTGCCGTTTCAGGGCAACAAAATTCCGACCAACCGGCTGGACCCAATCTCGCTAAATTTTTTGAAATACTACAACTCCTCAAATGTGCTGGGAACAAACAACTTCGCGCAGACCAGTTCCCAACCGTTAAATCGTGACGCCTTTGTACTAAGAATCGACTTCAACGAGTCTTCAAAGTCACAGTGGAGCGGCCGATACAACTGGGGAGACGAAGACACGTCCACACAAGGTCTAAATCTGGCCGGAACGAAGGTTTTAACCCACTACAAACAATGGGCCCTATCTAACACGCGCACCTTCAGCTCCACAGTCGTCAACGAAGCCCGTTTTGGCTACACAAGTTTCTTCAACTCTCTTGGGACTTTGAGCGCAGGCACTCTGGATGTGGTTTCCGACATCGGCATCCCGAACCAAAAGTCTGGCGATCCGATCACGTGGGGAATTCCGAACGTGGCTTTTAATGGTGGTGGCTTCACCGGAATCGGCGATGCTAACGACGGTCCCTTTGCAATCGACAACAACACCATGCAGCTCGTGGATAAATTGTCCTGGATCCACGGTACGCACACTTTCGCATTCGGGGCGGAGTACGACCGGCAGAATTACAACCAGCTAGGCAACCAGTTTTCACGCGGAGTCTTTACCTTCCAGGCAACTGCTACAAGGGATCCCATTACTGGTACCGGTGGCTTTTCCTTCGCAGAATTCCTGTTGGGCAAACTTTTTGTATCTACAAATGCGGCGGCGGTGGCTAACGCTAAATTCAAGCGCGACGTTTTTCATGCGTTTGTCGACGATACCTGGAAGGTCACTCCGAAACTGACCCTGTCGCTGGGAGTGCGTTACGAATTAACGCCGCCTTTCACCAATACGTTGGGCGATTATTTCACGGTAGAGATACCTAAGATCGACTTTACCCCTAACCAACCCCAAAGCAATTGGCCGTTCTTTGTACGCCAGCGGGACGGCTGTACTGATCCCTACGAGGGTCTGGCCATCCGTTGGACCAGCACAAACGCCGTTTGCGGCGGCAGCTTGAACAACAATCTTAGAAAAACAAGGTTCCTAAACTTCGCTCCGCGGATTGGGATTGCCTACGGGTTTAACGATAAGACGGTTATCCGTGGCGGCTTTGGTGTTTTCTACATGGAGGACATCGCAAACGCTGAGTACTTTGACATGGCGCGCAATATCGCCGCCCGTGTGGATCTCACTACAACGCCGGCGCTTCCGATAACCTGGCAAAATGCTATTCCGGGTGGAAGTGGAACCGTAGTTCAAGTGCCACCTCCATTTGCGTGGGCGGCCGCCTACGATCACACGACTCCCCGCACTATGCAGTTCTTGTTTAATGTCCAACGGCAACTCAGTTCCAACTGGGTTTTGGAAGTTGGCTACCTCGGATCGCGAAGCCGGCACCTCTACGGCTTCCAAAACATCAATCAGGCAGCGCCCGGGCCGCTAAATAGCATTAATTCACGACGCCCGTATGCTAACTATGGCGTTCTCTCATTCGTTAATGACAGTTTCAGAGGTAGCTACAACTCGGGAAGCGTGAAGCTTACACGACGCTTTGGTCAAGGCATTAGCCTAACGACGAACTACACCTATGCGAAGTCAATCGATAACGCGAGCGGCACTCGTACCCAGGGCTTGGACACTCTGTTCCCGCAAGACAGCAGTTGTTTAGAGTGCGAGCGCGGTTTGTCATCCTTCGATGTTCGTCATCGTTGGGTGCTCGGCGCCGTCTATGACTTGCCCATCGGCAAAGGAAAACTCTTTGGTGTCGAAAATGCAGTTGCCAACGCATTCATCGGTGGATGGCAACTGAGCACAAACTCCACAATCCAAAGCGGAGTGCCTCAGACCCTCAGTGCCGGTATCAACAATGCGGGTACCAACAAT
>JBKPPU010000172.1:0-7148 GCA_046733695.1 Acidobacteriota bacterium | reverse complement strand
ACAGAAACCATTCAAAGTTGCCATCACTGCTTGCATGCGCAAATTGCTGTCCATCATTAACGTCATGGTTCGTGACAACACCTGTTGGAAATCCCCGCAGCAGACAGTTTCTGCTTGACTTCCAACACAGTTGCTACCGCGTGGTGGTTCTGACTGTATCCAACATTGAACATGGATCTAAAAGACAAGATTGCAGTTGTAACCGGCGGCACGAAAGGTATCGGCCGGGCTATCGCCAAATCGCTCGTCGACGCGGGCGCGAATGTCGTCATCACCGCGCGTAGTCAGGACGAGATCTCGAACGCGGTTTCAGAACTCAAGGCTCGTGGCTCGGCAGATGGCCACGTCTGCGACGTACGCGATTACAACGAGGTCAAATCTCTGTTCGCCAATCTCGACGCCGTCGATATCCTAATCAACAACGCCGGCGTCGGCATCTTCGCGTCAGTCGAGTCGATGAGTGTTGAAGACTTCCGTACGGTTCTCGAGACAAACGTCTTCGGAGTTTTTTACTGTTGTCACGAAGCCATTCCGTTGATGAAGCAACGTGGTGGCGGTTACATCATCAACATCTCCTCACTCGCAGGCGCGAACGCGCATCCGAAGATGGCTGCGTACAACGCGTCCAAGTTTGGCTTGAACGGCTTCAGTGAAGCATTGATGCAGGAAGTGAGGCACGACGGCATCAAGGTGAGCTACATCATGCCCGGATCAGTCAACACTGAATTTGGCGGTGATGAGACGAGCGACGAGAAGAGCTGGCAACTGCAACCCAGCGACATCGCGGAAGTCGTGATGGATCTGCTGGCACATCCAGACCGTGCTTTGCCGAGTCGAATCGAGATCAGGCCATCGCGGCCGCCGAAGAAATGAGAGCTGTAATTCAACGAGTGACGCGGGCGAGCGTCACTATTAACGGAGAAACTGTCGGCGAGATCGGAAACGGTCTCGTCGTTCTTTTGGGTATTGCGCGCGACGACGCGAAAGAAGATGCTGATTATCTGGTTCCCAAGATCGCTGCCCTCCGGATATTTGATGATGCCGAGGGAAAGATGAACCGGTCGCTGAAAGATATCGAGGGTGGTCTGCTGATCGTTTCGCAGTTCACGTTGTACGGCGATGTTCGACGCGGTCTGCGACCTTCATGGAGCGACGCGGCCGCTCCCGAAGTCGCAGAACCTGTGTATGACTATTTTGTTGAGAGTAGTCGAAAGCTGCTCGGGCGAGTTGAGACTGGCAGCTTTCGAAAGACGATGCTGGTTGAGCTGGTTAACGATGGTCCCGTAACAATACTGCTCGACAGCCGCAAACTCTTTTAGATCATGTTGTCGGACGCTTTTGAGTTCTCGTCGAGCTCGTATCTTTCGCGATCCCGCTTTTCGATCTTATCGATAAACTCCAGCTCCTCGTTGTCTTCATAACTCACGCCCATCGCCGACGCGTTTTCCTCGACGAGCGATTGATCCGGAGTTGGGTTATCACCTGCAACGGTCTCGGATCCACTGTCGTTAACATCTTCCCAGTCTGCATCGAGATCGCCACCGGCATCGCGTGGCGAAGCGGCAGTATTTTCGCGCAATCGATGGGCCAGCAATTCTGGATCTTTTGGCGCGCGCGAGATCTCCTGCTCCATGAACTCTTCAATCTCGGGATCGGGCACGTAATCGGGATTATTTGCGAGATACTCGAAATCGTCGCCTCGTTTTTTAGCCATACAAATCTCCTTACCAAAAACGATTCACGCAAAGCCGCAAAGTAAGCAAAGAAAGTCGCAAAAGTATGTTCAACCTCCTTTGCGTCTTGCTTGTAATTTTTTTGCGGCTTTGCGTGAAATCTGCCGCTCAGTTAAACTTCAATTTGAACCACAATAACCTGCAAATCATGACTTTTCAGGAAAGAGTTTGAGCATCACTATGCCAGAAAGCCTGTTTGATTCTTTGCAAACCTTCTCTTCCGATTCCGGTCCGATTGGAAAGTTCTATTCACTCCCACAGCTCGAAAAGAACGGCGTCGGACCAATCTCGCGATTGCCACATAGTTTGCGCGTCGTTCTCGAATCCGTGTTGCGAAATTACGACGGTGAAAAGATCACTGAAGACGATGTCCGCGATCTCGCAAACTGGCAACCTAACGGGAAACGAGTTGAAGAAATTCCGTTCGTCGTCGCGCGCGTGTTGCTTCAGGACTTCACCGGCGTGCCGCTCCTCGTCGATCTGGCGGCGATGCGTTCCGCAGTCGCGCGTCTGGGAAAAAATACCGGGCTCATCGAACCGCTCGTACCGGTCGATCTGGTGATAGACCACTCGGTCCAGGTCGATTTCTCGAGCACGCGCGATGCGTTTGAGAAGAACATGGAGATGGAGTTCAGACGCAATCGCTCGCGCTATCAGTTTCTGAAGTGGGGCACGCAAGCGTTTGACGGTTTTCAGGTAATCCCGCCGGGCATCGGCATCTGTCACCAGGTAAATCTCGAATATCTTGCAAAGAACGTTTGGGAGAAAAACACTTACTTCCCGGATTCGCTCGTTGGCACCGACTCGCATACCACGATGGTCAATGGACTCGGCGTGGTTGGTTGGGGCGTCGGTGGCATTGAAGCCGAGGCCGCGATGTTGGGTCAACCCGTCTATTTCTTAACTCCGGACGTGGTTGGTGTTCACTTGAGCGGCAGTTTGCGCGAAGGTGTGACGGCCACTGACCTCGTGTTGCGTGTCACCGAGATGATGCGTCAGGCAAAGGTGGTCGGAAAGTTTGTGGAATTTCACGGTGACGGCGCCGCCAGTTTGTCAGTCACTGACCGCGCCACGATTGCGAACATGGCTCCGGAGTACGGCGCGACGATGGGCTTCTTCCCAGTTGATGAGGAAACGTGCGTTTATCTCCTCGACACGGGTCGTTCGAAAGAGCACGTCGACACCGTAAGGAGTTACTACAAAGCGCAAGGCATGTTTGGAATGCCGCGTCGAGGTGAGTGCGACTATAGTGCGGTGCTCGATCTGGATCTCGAGTCGATTGTTCCCAGTGTCGCCGGTCCCAAGCGGCCGCAGGATCGTATCGAGCTGTCAGCGCTGAAAACGCAGTTCAATGAACTGATGGTGAAGCCTGTCGCTCAGGGCGGATACGGTAAAACTGATGACGAGCTTTGGACGCGTTATCACGTCAAGATTGGTGCAGACAGGCAGCGAGTAGTTGCAGGCGGTGGCGAACAGCGATCGGAAAGCGTGCCTGCGGTTGCAGGTAATCACCAGACAACTGCAAACACCAACGTTTGGACGGAAACGGAAATGGTCAACAACCGTCCCACTCCTGACATCGTCGCGGAAATTCCTGAAGACGAGTTTCCGACTGGTGACGAACTCGTGGGCCATGGTGATATTTTGATTGCTGCGATCACTTCCTGTACCAACACATCGAACCCGAGCGTGATGCTTGCTGCGGGACTGCTTGCAAAGAAGGCGGTTGAAAAGGGATTGACAGTCAGTCCGAAGGTCAAAAATTCTCTGGCGCCGGGATCGAGAGTGGTCACGGAGTATCTCGAACGGACTGGTCTCCAGCAGTATTTGAATCAGTTGGGATTCAACCTCGTCGGTTATGGCTGCACTACCTGCATCGGAAACTCCGGGCCACTCGATCCGGCGATCGAGCAGATCGTAAATGAGCGCGACGTGATTGCGGCTTCGGTTCTATCAGGCAATCGAAACTTTGAAGCTCGCGTACATCAAAGCATCAAAGCGAATTTCCTGATGAGTCCGCCGCTCGTGGTTGCGTTTGCCATCGCGGGGCGAATAGATGTTGATTTCGCGACGGACCCGGTTGGTCAGGGTGAGTTTGGCGAAGATGTTTACCTGCGCGATATCTGGCCCACGTTGGAAGAAATTAAAGACTTGATGCGAGCGGCTTTTGATCCCGCGACGTACCAAAAGCTTTACAACAACTTCGCTGAACAGAACCCGCTTTGGAACGACATTCCGACAAGCACCGGCAACGTCTACCAGTGGGAGCAGGAATCGACTTATATCCGCGAACCTCCGTACTTCGACGACTTTCACAGTACGACTTTGCCTGTCTGCGACGTCAAAAACGCGCGGCCTCTCGCGATCTTTGGCGATTCAGTGACCACGGATCACATCAGTCCGGCGGGCGCGATCAAGCCTTCATCACCGGCGGGCCTGTACTTGCAGGAACGCGGCGTCGATATCAAAGACTTCAACAGTTATGGCGCGAGACGTGGCAATCACGAAGTCATGGTGCGTGGCACGTTTGCAAACGTGCGCATCAAGAATTTGATGGTGCCGGGTGTTGAAGGTGGTGTAACGATTCATCATCCTGATGGTGAGCGGATGAGCATCTACGACGCCGCCATGCGTTATCAGGACGATGGCGTGCCGCTCGTTATTGTGGCAGGCCAGGAATACGGCACTGGAAGTTCACGCGACTGGGCGGCAAAAGGAACGAGGCTGCTGGGTGTGAAAGCCGTCATCGCGCAAAGCTTCGAGCGAATTCATCGTAGCAATCTTGTGGGCATGGGTGTGCTGCCATGCCAATTCAAAGATGATACGAGTGCCGCTTCGTTAAAGCTCGATGGTAGTGAGACGTTTGATCTACTCGGCGTTGAAGCGGGTATCGAACCACGTCAGGATGTGACGCTCATCATTCATCGTGCAGATGGAACGAGTGAAGAGATCCCGATCACTTTGAGGATCGATACGCCGATTGAGGTCGACTACTACCGACACGGCGGAATCCTTCCGTATGTGTTGCGGCAGTTGCTGTCAGGCACAACCGAATTCTAGGCCACGGATTAAACGGATTTTATTTAAGGATAGGAGAATTATGTCGTCTGCAGAATTAGCTCCGAAGAAATACCAGTTGTTCATCGATGGTCAGTGGGTCGACTCCGAGTCCGGAAAGACTTTCAAAACGCCGAATCCCGCAACTGGCGACACGCTTGCGGAAGTTGCCGAAGGTGACAAAGCTGACATCGATAAAGCAGTTGCGGCAGCGCGCCGCGCGTTCGAAGGAAAGTGGTCCAAGATCAGTGCACGCGATCGCGGCCGGATCCTTTACAAGCTCTCACAGTTGATCGAGCAGAACTCTGCCAATCTCGCGGCACTGGAAACTGCCGACAATGGCAAGCCGATCAAAGAGTCGTTGTACGTCGATTTGCCGCAAGTGGTTGAGAACTTCGAGTACTTTGCCGGCTGGTCCACGAAGATCGAAGGCGAGACCATTCCGGTTCCCGGCAAGATGTTCAACTATACGTTGCGCGAGCCGATCGGCGTTTGCGGTCAGATCATTCCATGGAACTTTCCACTCCTGATGGCGGCGTGGAAACTCGCCCCAGCGCTCGCGGCCGGCAATACGGTTGTTCTCAAACCTGCCGAGCAGACTCCTGTCGGCGCCATGGAACTCGCGAAGCTGATTCAGGAAGCGGGATTCCCGGAAGGCGTCGTCAACATTGTGCCCGGTTATGGTGAAACTGCCGGCGCCGCTCTCGCTTCGCATCCAGGTATCGACAAAGTCGCATTCACCGGCTCGACGGAAGTCGGAAAGATGATCGCAAAATCAGCAGCCGACAACTTGACCAAAGTCTCACTTGAGTTGGGTGGCAAGGCGCCAAACATCGTTTTTGCTGACTCCGATCTGGACCAGGCCGTCGCGGGCGCGATGATGGGCATCTTCTATAACCAGGGCCAGGTGTGTTGTGCGGGTTCGCGACTCTTTGTCGAAGAGTCAGTTAAGGATCAGTTTCTAGACAAGTTTTCTGAGAAGGCCGGAAAGATCGCCGTTGGCGATCCGATGGATAAGACCACGCAGATGGGACCACAGGTTTCAGAAGAGCAACTGAACCGCATCAAGGGCTACGTGCGTTTAGCGCGCGAAGAAGGCGCGACTGTCGTGACCGGTGGTCAACCGCCACAGCTCGCAGCCGATTTTCAGAAAGGTTACTTCTTCAGTCCGACGATCTTTTCGGAAGTGAAAAATAGTATGCGGGTGGCGCAGGAAGAGATCTTTGGTCCGGTGGTGTCGGTGATCAGTTTCAAAGACGAAGACGATTTGATCAAACAGGCAAACGACACGATCTACGGTCTTTCGGCGGGAATTTGGACCAGAGACATCACCCGTGCGCACCGTTTCGCGAAGGAGATCAAAGCGGGAGTTGTTTGGATCAATACGTTCAATATGTTCAATGCAGCGTCTCCCTTCGGTGGTTATAAGCAATCGGGGTACGGGCGAGAGATGGGACGCCACGCGCTGGATCTGTACACCCAGGTGAAGAGCGTTTGGGTTGATCTGTCCGGCAGACCGATTGGCTGGTTCGGAAAGTAGGATCCATCCACAGATTACGCAGATTCTTTTCTCCTCTGTGTAATCTGTGGATGGTTTGTTATTATTTGGACCTCTCCCGAGATGAATGCCCTACATTAAAGGAGACGCCATGCTGGTATCGAAAAAGATCGTCGCGTTGGTTGTTTTGATCGGCGCGACACTGCTATTCACAGCCTGCCCCAGCCAAACAAATATCGCCAAAATCACTGCCAATCCCGATCGGTATCGCGGTAAGGAGATCGGAATCGCGGGCCGTGTGACCGACAGTTACGGAGCGCTGGGCGTCGGTGCTTATGAGCTCGACGACGGTACTGGAAGAATCTGGGTTGCGACGCGACGCGGCGTGCCGTCACGCGGTGCGCACGTTGGAGCCAAGGGGTATATCCACAATGGATTCAGCTTCGCCGGCCGCAGCTTTGGAACTGTGATAGAAGAGAGCGATCGGCGCTCGAGATGATTTGTGGCTAAAGATACCGAACGCCAGATCGTTCAGCACCTTGAGCAGGAATTCTCCGGCCTGATCCAAAGTCTGAAAGATCTGGTGAGATCGGTTCCAGCGGAGTACCTCGTTCGCAGTGCCGCAGCCGTGGAACAGACCTGCGGTGGGCTCACCTCGAATCTTTGGGACGATCCATTCGAGTGGACGCTGCCTGAAACTCTTTCCAATCCCGATCGTATCGTCGAGTACTTGTCGGAAGTTGAAGCCGCGCGGCAGCGTGCGTTCAGCTCGATACAGGACGACAGTGCTTTGACGAAGTACATATCACATCCATCCGGCGAGCGGTTGCTTATCAGCGTACTGCTTGAGACCCTTGTCA
>JBKPPU010000171.1:0-38648 GCA_046733695.1 Acidobacteriota bacterium | reverse complement strand
CATCGAGGTTCGTCGCTGGGGTACGGTTCCGCAGTTTAGTTTCGAGCCGAAGGATCACGTGGATCTTGGCATAGCACTCGGCATACTCGATCTCGAGCGCGCTACGAAGATCGCTGCCGCACGTTTTGCGATCCTGAACGGTGCGGGTGCTCGTCTCGAACGCGCGCTCATCAATTTCATGCTCGACGTGCAGACGCGCGAACACGGTTATCTTGAAACGCTGCCACCGTTCATCGTCAACCGCGCTGCGCTCTTCGGCACCGCGCAGTTGCCGAAGTTTGAGGCCGATCTCTTCAAACTCGAAGATCCGCGCGAGCTCTATCTGATACCGACGGCTGAAGTGCCGGTTACGAACTACAACCGCGAAGAGATACTCGACGCCTCACAACTGCCTTTGAAATGGGCCGCATACACGCCGTGTTTTCGTTCGGAGGCCGGCAGCTATGGGCGGGACACACGCGGCGTGATCAGGCAGCACCAGTTTGAGAAAGTGGAGCTGGTGAAATACTCGTTGCCGGAAAATTCTTACGAAGAACTCGAGGCGCTGACGCGCGACGCAGAGACGATCCTGCAAAAGCTGGGACTGCATTATCGTGTGGTGACGCTCGCGACCGGCGATCTCGGGTTTGGATCGGCGAAGACTTACGACATCGAAGTGTGGCTGCCGTCGCAGAATACTTTTCGTGAGATCTCTTCGTGTTCGAACTATGAAGCGTTCCAGGCGCGGCGCGCGCAAATTCGTTTTCGTCGGGCGGGTGGCGCGAAGCCGGAGTTTGTGCACACGCTCAACGGCTCCGGTCTCGCGATCGGACGCACGTGGATCGCTGTGTTGGAGAACTATCAGCAGGAAGATGGATCGGTGATTATTCCTGAAATTCTACGGCCGTACATGGGGATTGATCGCATCGGTTAGACAGGATGAACAGGATGTTTCAGGATTGACATGTAAATCCTGTAACAATCCTGTCAATCCTGTCCAAATGTCTTCACTTCACCCGAATGTCGTACGGCATCAACATCATCGATTCGCCGTTCTTCATTTTGTCCATCAACTGCATGTATCTGAGCGCACGGCGCGCATCCTCCGGCAGCGCCGCGTACACCGCACGCTGTTGCTCGACCTGCGTGTTTGAGTTGTCACTACCACCACTCAATAACTCCTGCAGGAACGTCGTCGGGTAAGGCAGGATCACACGCTCGACACCCTTGTCCGCCGGAATCTTCGCGAGCTGTTTCGCAACCTCAATCGCTTTATCGAGACCGCCGAAGTCGTCCACCAGACCTTTATCTTTCGCCTGTGCACCGGTCCACACGCGGCCCTGGCCCACCGCATCTACGGACTGCGCATCCTTGTTGCGTCCCTTCGCTACCTTCGGCACAAAGTCCTGGTAGTAAGTGGTCTTGATCCAGTCTTCAAACTTCGCTCGCTCTTCGTCCGAAAACTTCTCCGTCTCACGAAACATACCCGCGTTCTTGCCACGCAGAACGTATTCATTCGAGATACCCAGCCAATCATAAAGGCCACGCACGACGGGCTTGCCGGCAACCACGCCGATCGAACCTGTTATCGTCGACGGCTGCGCAATGATCTTGGCCGCACTCGCGGAGATGTAGTAACCGCCCGAAGCGGCCACGTCGCTCATCGAAACAACCACCGGCTTCTTCGCGTTCGCCGCTTCGACTGCGTGCCAGATGATGTCGGACGCGAGGCCGGAACCACCCGGACTATCGACACGCAACACGATCGCCTTGAGTGTTTTGTCAGCAGCCGCATCGTTTAGAGCTTTTGCCACCGTGTCCGATCCGATCGACTGCTCTCCCGATGGACTGTTTTGTGAACTACCGGAACCGATGTCGCCACTCGCGTAGATCACGGCGATACGTTCACCCTTGTTCAGTCCCAATGATTCCGGCGACACATCTCGATAATCCGATCCACGAACAGCCACAAACTGATCTGTATCTTTGTAGCCTAATCGTTTCTTGAATTCCTTCTCGACGTCGTCCCGGTACAACACGTCGTCGATGAGACCAGCTTCTTTGGCTTTTGCTGCACTGTAAGGAGCGTTGTCGATCAACGCTTTCACTTCGTCGGGCGTCTTATGGCGTGCCTGCGCGATCGTGTTCACGTAACGCCCGTAAAGATCGTCGAGCATCTCGTTTATATACTGACGATGAGCCTCGGTCATCTGTTTCTGCGTGAACATATCGCCGGCGCTCTTGTACTTCCCAATCTGAAAAATGTCGGGATAGATGCCAAGCTTATCGAGCGAGCCGCGGAAGAACATCACGTCGGCAGCGAGCCCGTTGATGAACAACTCGCCCGGCGGCGGCACGATGATCTTGTCGCACGCAGTCGCGATGTAATACTCCTTGTTCAAACCAAACTCGATGTAAGCGTAGACAGGTTTGCCGGAGGAACGGAAATCCGTGATCGCATCGCGAAGCTCTTCAGATTTGCCCCAACCAACACCGGAAAGATTCACGTCGAGGATGATGGCTTTGATCCGTTTATCGACCTTTGCTTTCTTAAACTGCATCACAAGACCGGTCAACGACTGATCCGGCCCGCCAAAATATCTCTTAAAAGGATCGTCCGGACTGTAGTCTGGAAGTGAGCCTGCGACGCGTAGTGTGAGCACGCTGTTGTCGCGAATCGATGGTTCACTCTTGCGGAACGCAGCCCAGATGAGCGCGACGCCGATCAGAGCCACGATGACGACGGCTCCCAGAATTCCGACGATGATTAAAACTGCCTTACGTGTTCCTGACATCATTAAATCCTCAATTTTGTTGCGGTTTAGCTATTCATACAGTTTGTGAGTACGTTAGTGCAGCGGAAAAGGTTTTAGCCGCGGATTACGCGGATTTTACTATCCAGCCTCCGCCCACGACCTCGTCACCACGATAAAAGACCGAGGCCTGACCGGGCGTGATCGCTCGCTGTGGCTCGTCGAAGACGATTCGCGCACGACCGTTTTCGAGCGCAGTGATGGTGGCGGGCGCTGCCGTGTGACGATATCGAACTCGAACTTCAGCAAGCACCGGTTCTTTCGGATCGTCAAACGCAATCCAGTTGACTTGTGCAACGGTGAACTCGCTGCTAAGCAACTCTTCGGAAGGACCAGCCGTGACGCGATTCTTTTCAGCATCGATCGAAATCACGTACAGCGCGCGCTCGTTTGCGATGCCCATGCCGCGTCGCTGTCCGACCGTGTAACGATGAATGCCTTCATGATGTCCGATGACACGACCGCTTGTGTCCACGATTTCACCTGACCCAGGCAAACGATCCGTCGCGTTTTCCGCTTCAAGGTAACGATCGATAAAGCCGGAGTAATTACCGTCAGGCACAAAACAGATTTCCTGCGACTCTTTCTTTTCAGAAACTCCGTTCAATCCATGTTGTCGCGCGGCATCGCGTGCTTCCGGTTTCGACATCTCGCCGAGTGGGAATAAAGCGCGCGACAACTGCGGCTGCGTCAGTTCCCAGAGAAAATACGACTGGTCTTTCTGTTGGTTTGTGCCACGCAGAAGTTTGTAGCGATTGGTGTCCGTGTCGAATTCAACACGCGCGTAGTGGCCCGTCGCGACTTTCTCACAGCCTAAGCTGACTGCGAGCCGGTCGAGTGAAGCAAACTTCAAACGGCTGTTGCACGATACACACGGAATCGGTGTCTCTCCGCTGAGATAACTCGAGACAAACGGTTGAATAACGTCGCGCTCAAAGTCGCGTTCGAGATTCAGCACGTAAAACGGAAAGTCGAGTTCTTCGGCGACGCGTCGTGCGTCGTAAACGTCGTCGAGCGAACAGCAGCGAGATGGCAACGGATCGCCGTTCTCGTCAACATTGATGCCTCGTCGCTGATCCCACAGCTGCATCGTGAAGCCGACGAGCTCGTGCCCCTGCTCTTTAAGAATTGCCGCGGCGGCGGAAGAATCCACGCCACCACTCATTGCTACCGCGATCTTCATAACATTGTCGATTGCCAATTGCCGATTGCCAATTTGATTCTACTCCATGCCCTGCCCTCAATCGAAAATCGGCAATTGGCAATTGGAAATGTTAAGATGCCCGCAAATGGCCGAAAGCGCAATCCAGGACTATCGAGTTGCCAACGAACCCTATTATTTGGCTGTCGGCCGCGAGGTCGAGCTCTTCGAAGCCGCTCACTCCGCACGACTTCCAGTGATTCTCAAGGGCCCGACCGGCTGCGGCAAGACGCGCTTCGTCGAACACATGGCATGGCGGCTGGAGCGACCGTTGATCACCGTTGCCTGTCACGAAGACCTGTCGTCGACAGACCTCGTCGGGCGCTTCCTGTTGGAAGGCGAGGAGACGATCTGGCACGACGGACCATTGACTTCGGCCGTGCGCAACGGCGCGATCTGCTATCTCGATGAGGTGGTCGAAGCGCGCAAAGACACGGTCGTGATCATTCACCCGTTGACGGATCACCGCCGGCGTCTGCCCATTGAAAAGCTCGGCACGATCGTCGAAGCACCCACCGACTTCATGCTGGTTGTTTCTTATAACCCCGGTTATCAATCGATAATGAAAGACTTGAAACAATCAACGCGACAACGGTTTGTGGCGATCGAGTTTGATTATCCGCCAGCGGAGATGGAGGCGGAGATCGTGGCGCGCGAAGGCGGCGTTGATGAAGGCACCGCACGCGACCTCGTATTGATCGGTCAAAAGGTTCGCAACCTGCGCGGCCATGGATTAGAAGAGGGTGTTTCGACTCGGCTTCTCATCTACGCGGCACAACTGATCGCACTCGGCATTCCTCCCATCGACGCTGCGGACGTCGCCATGTGCTCCCCAATCACCGACGATCGCGAACTACAACGCTCCATCCGCGAGATTGTCACTACAGTGATTTAAATCGTTCTGACAATCCGTGTCATCTGCGGCCGGTTTAAGCCACGGATTAAACGGATCGCGAAGAGATGTCTGAAGATCAACATCAATCTGCCGAGCGTCAATCATTCCTCGAACTGACTCGCAGTTTAACCGGCCTGCCGTTGGACCAGGCCGCCGCAGTGCTGGAGACAAGCGCGTCGATAGCTTCGATCTCACTTCGCGCAGGGATCGAATTTCTGCGCTCGGCGCCAGCTGCCGCATACGTCTTACAACCCGCGGAGTTGCGCGCCTGGGGCGAGATGGGCCGGCGTCTCGCAATGGCCGACTACGAATCAGCCGTTAGCTTCTTCGACGAAGGCGTCGAGTCGCTGCGCACAGTCCCACCCGAGCTTCGACCGGACATCTTCGTTTTGTGCATGCGACAGATGGTTCTCTCGACTGCTATCGGTCGTGAGACGCTTCACTCGCTGCCGGCGCTCGCTACTACAATCGACAATAAACTTCTTCGTTCGATAATCGAAGTGGCGACAGAGATCGCGCGGCGTTCGGCAAAACACAGTGCCGAGTTTCTCAACGCCAGCGACGCCGTCATAAAACAACTCAACAGTTTTAATGACGCTGCTCTGGTAAAAGCAGCCATCGCGCTCGCAGGTGCATTTGCAGCTCGCGCCGGCGGCATCGCTTCAGATGCGTGGGCGGCAATTCCGGAAAGCCTGGCCGAACTTTCAGCGTCTGATGCAACCCGCCTGCTCGCAGCAACGAACGACTTTCTCGAACGTGGTGGCGGCGCTGCACTTCACATATTGATCGCCGGTGGTGAAATCGCGCGGCGTGCACCTGAGATTTTTGACGAATGGATCGCGCTTCTGTGGGTGGTCGCAGCGCACGGTAATGCGAGCCTCGTTGCCTTCGTTCGCAGCAGTCCCGGATTCATTCGTCTGCTCAACGCCGACTCGAATCGCGCGGGGGCAATCGAGCTCTCGCGTCGCGTGCTTGCGCTCACTAAAGAGATCGCAGCAGTTGATGGCGAAGCGGCACTGGCTTGTTTTCGCTCGGCGTCGCGCGCGTTGCGGTCCGTGTCCATCGAACAGTTCGAGGCGTGGGCGCGTCGCGGACTTACTTCCGGACGCTCCGACA
The DNA here is from genome assembly GCA_046733695.1 of Acidobacteriota bacterium. GTDB lineage: Bacteria > Acidobacteriota > Blastocatellia > Pyrinomonadales > Pyrinomonadaceae > PSRF01. The sequence continues at coordinate 32,644 of JBKPPU010000171.1, read as the reverse complement.
CGCGCGCCCGGCGCAGTTATTTCTCGCTCGAAACGCGTGGAAGTTTTGAAGCTTTGCATAGTGGTGGCGCGGGCTTAGCTCTCGAATCAGTTCAGCATCTGCTGCGTTTGTACGTCGAGGCGTTAACAGGACGCGAAGTCGATGTGGCGCCACTCGCAGCCGTTCCCGATGAGGCACGCATCGACGACGGGCGCACCATTCACTTGCCTTCGCTCGTGAACGAATTCGGCGACGACGAGCTCGATTTTAGACTGTACAAAGTGCTCGCCGCGCATGCGGCCGGACAGATTGAGTTTGGCACTTACGAACGTGGCGGAATGTTGCGTGTGGCCCATTCAGCGATTGCAGCACGATACTCGGAAGAAAATGTCGAGGCGCTCGATGCCTTTTCCATCGCCGATGAAATTGTTCAGCTTCGTAAGGGCGAAGAGATACAAGAAAACACCAAAGAGATCGGCGAAGTTGGTTACCGAGAGGTGCTCAAACTCTTTCCGATGCCACAGCTCGCGCGTCGCGCATTTGGAACTCTCGAAAACGGGCGCATCGATCGGCGTTTGCGACGCACCTATCGTGGTCTAAATCGCGACCTCGATTTGATTCGCCAGCACCTTAGCAACGACCGGCCACGAGTCATGGAGCTTCCGTACTCCCTGGTTCCTTATGAGCTGCTGTTCCAAATCACCATGCTCGGCGGTGCACGCGAAGATGCACGTGCAGCGTACAGCCAGGTAGTTTCCGAGCTCGAGACGATCGTCAGCGACTATCTTGTGCGCGAGCAGTCGACAGTCGCGGACACATTGATGGCCACCAGTCGTGTTTACGATCTCTTTCAAACGGTCGTGCCGGTTGACGACTCTGTTCAGCAAATCGATGCGCCGGAAGATCAAACCGAGTCCGACGACGAGTCGGCAGGCGAACAAAGACAACAACGACAGGCCGAACGAATGCCTGAACGTCGCGATGCACGCGAGTTGTTCAATGCCTGGAACGATCCGTCAATGGAAGGCGAACCCGACGAGATCATGGGCGCCGAAGCGTGGTCCGAAAGCGAAATGCCCGAGCAAGTCCTCGCCGAAGGTGAGGTTGCGTTCAACTACGACGAGTGGGATCGCGAGTTGACGGATCATCGACTTGGCTGGTGTCGAGTCGTGGAAAAGAAAGTGAAACACGGCGATCGGAATTTCGTCGAACATACAAAGGAACGTCACAAGGGTGTCATCTCCTCGATACGTCATCAGTTTCAACTGATGAAACCCGAGAACCTCATACGTATTAGTAATGAGGTCGACGGCGAGGAGTTTGATCTCAACGCCGTCATCGATTACGTCATTGATCGCCGTGCCGATGGTCAGCAGTCAGAAAGAATCTACACGAAACGACTGCGACGCCGTCGTGACGTGGCAGTCTCGTTCCTCCTGGACCAATCATCATCGACGGCCCGAACGATTGGGCGTCATCCGCTGCAGCCATACACGCGACCCGGACGCCGGATCATCGAGATCGAGAAAGAGGGTCTCGTGTTGATGAGCGAAGCACTCGAAGCTGTCGGCGACGTTTATTCGATCAATGGATTCACGTCGGAGGGACGGCGGAATGTGAAGTTTTATATCGTGAAGGATTTTGATGAGAAGTATAGCGACGAAGTGAAGCGACGCATTGGCGGTATCACTTATCAGAACAACACACGTCTCGGAGCGGCGATACGTCATGCAACTGCGCGGCTCGGAAAGCAAGATGCGCGCACGCGGTTGCTGATCGTGCTGTCAGATGGGCGACCGTACGACCACGATTACGGTGATGCGCGTTACGCTCGGGAAGATACGCGCGAGGCGTTGCGGCAGGCGAAGAATGAAGGCATCACGCCCTTCTGCATCACGATCGATCGTGAATCCGAGGCCGAGCTCCGCGATCTTTACGGCGAGATTGGTTACACGATCATCGACGATGTTCTATCGTTGCCCGAGCGACTACCGGGCATATACCGGAGACTCACAACGTAACGCGGATGAACGCGGATAAACGCAGATCAGAAGAAGAAGAAGAAATGGTTTTCTGATCAGCGTTCATCCGCGTTCATCCGCGGCTCATTTTCTTCCCCAGCCGCCACCACCAGGCGTCTCGATTCTGATTCGATCACCCGCCTTGAGATCGTGTGAACCTTTGGATGGAAGTTTTCCATTCTTCCCGACTGCGCCGTCCTTACCACCAAACAAGCCGTACGGTCCGCGCTTTCGACGATCGCATAACAACGACATTCGTGCGGGGACAAGGGTTTCGATCTCGCGGATGACGCCATCGCCGCCACTGTGCTTCCCTTTGCCACCCGAGCCTTTGCGCAGTCGATACTCGCGCACTCGTAGTGGGTACGCATACTCGAGTGCTTCGGCGGGTGTGTTCAAGCTATTCGTCATGTGCGTGTGCACGCCGCTCATGCCATCGGCCATAGGACGCGCGCCCATGCCGCCGGCGACTGTTTCGTAGTAGGAAAACTCCTGCCCGTTTCGCGTATCGATACCGCCGATCGTGAGATTGTTCATCGTGCCCTGGCTCGCCGCAGGGATGCGATCCGGTAATCCCTGGGCCAACGCTCTGAACAAGGTGTCGACAATCCGCTGCGATGTTTCGACGTTGCCACCTGCAACTGAAGCGGGCGGATTCGCGTTGACCACCGTGCCGCTGGGTGCGATCACTTCGATCGGCTCCATCAATCCCGCACTCGCCGGCACTTCACCGCCAACCAAACAGCGGAAGACATACGACACTGCCGAAACGGTGATCGCCTCCACCGCGTTGATCGGGCCTGCCACTTGCGGCGCGCTGCCCGTGAAATCAATCAGCGCGCGCTCGCCCTTGATTGTTATGCGGACTCTTATCGGAACTTCGCGATCGTCTACACCGTCGTCGTCCAATGCATCTTCTGCTTCGTAAGAGCCGTCAGGAATTGAGGCAATCGTGTGTCGCATCAAACGCGCCGAGTAGTCGATCAGTTGCGACGCGTACTCAGTCGCTTCTTTTTCCCCTCGCCGCTCGACGATCTCCAGTAGACGAGAAGCGCCGGTTTTCAATGAACCGATCTGTGCGTCGAAGTCGCCGCGGCGCTCGACGTTTCCACGAACATTCGCGAGTAACAGTCGCATCGTGTCCGCGTCAAGGTGGCCACCGCGTACAAGGCGAATCGGTGGGATGCGAATTCCCTCGCCGTAAATGTCTGTTGCAAGGCCCATCGAACCCGGCGTCGCGCCGCCGATGTCAGCGTGATGTGCGCGATTGGCGACATAGAAGAGTATTCGTTTTCCACTCGCAACCGGCATCACGAGCGTGACATCCGGCAGGTGCGTGCCACCAGCGAATGGATCGTTGAGCGCGACTACATCGCCAGCGACGAGGTCGATCTCGGCAAGCGCCGCAGCGACAGCCATCGGCATCGATCCAAGATGCACAGGCATATGATCACCCTGAGCAATAACGCGGCCGGAAGCGTCGAAGACAGCGCAGGAGTAATCACGCCGTTCCTTGATGTTTGGTGAGAACGCTGTTCGCCGCAGCGCGACACCCATCTCTTCCGCCACGGAAGTAAAGAGAGCGCGATATATTTCAAGCGTCGTAGGATCGAAGTTTTTCATTTGAACTGGATCAGTAAATTGCCAAAGTCGTCAATTCGTGCTTTGCAATCCGCGGGAATCAGCGTCGTCGCTGAATACTCAGTCACGATGCACGGCGTTTTTAACTTGGCCCCCGGACCAAGGTCCTCTCGTTTATAGACATCGCCATCCGCCCTATTCTTGCCAAATGCGATCTTTGGTTGCGCGAGCTTTTCCACGATACCGAACGAACGTACGCGCGCGTTCACGATTTCAATCTCGCTTTGTTCCTGCGCGTAACCGTAACGCTCGCGGTGTACACGATGAAATTCGGCGCCGAGATCTCCGGTGATGTTCCTGATCTCCAATTCGAACGACTGCCCGCGATAACGCATCGCGAGGTAGCGCTCGTGTCGTTGTCGTGAAGCAGAAAATCCTTCGGCACGCAGGACAGCCGCCGCTTCCTTTTCCATCTCCCTGAAAACCTTCGCGAGTTTCGCCGTCTCTTTGGATCCGTGAGTGAACATCACGGTTCGGCTCTGGTCCTTGATCACATCGGCGACAAGCACACCGACCGCCGACAGCGCGCCTGGAGCAGTTGGCGCAATGATCGTCGGGATTCGCAGCGCGCGTGCTAGATCGACAGCATGCAACCCGCCAGCGCCGCCGAACGGCAAAAGCGCAAACTGTCGCGGATCGTGACCACGCTCGACTGAAATGTGTCGCAACGCTCGCTCCATATTCGTGTTCGCAACTGACACGACTCCTTCAGCGGCAGTCCTTACGCTACATCGTTTGCCTGACACCTTGCTCAAATCACTGGCGAGTTTCGACATCGCTTCGTGAGCGCGTTTTTCGTCAAGCTTGAAGTCGCCTCCTAGCAAACCGACACCGCCAAAGTGACCCAATACGACGTGTGCATCTGTCACAGTCGGCAGCAGCGAGCGACCGTAGCAAGCTGGGCCAGGATCGGCGCCCGCAGATTCTGGTCCAACACGAAGCGAACCGCCCTCGTCAACACGTGCGATTGAACCACCGCCGGCTCCGACTGTGTGGATGTCCATCACCGAGACAGCCACAGGTAATCCGGCAACGCTGGCTTCATTCGTCGTTCGAATAGCACCGCCATCACACAGCGCGACGTCGGTCGACGTGCCACCCATGTCGAACGTGATGATGTTTTGAAGTCCGGCTTGCTGAGCTGCCCGCAATGCGCCAACTACGCCGCCTGATGGGCCAGACAGAATCGTGCGCACCGGCTCTACTGCCGCAACGTCAGCAGAGATGCTGCCGCCTGACGATTGCATAACGCGCAAATTGAGCTTTCGATTCGGCTCGGGAGTGGATAGACGAGTGAGGTACCGGCCCATCAACGGCTGCAGGTAAGCATTGATGACCACCGTCGAGGTGCGCTCGTACTCGCGATACTCGGGATGGATGCGACTCGAAATCGATAACGGCACATCGAGCTCCGCTAATGCCGCGGCGATCCGTTCCTCATGTTCCGGATGCAGAAAAGAAAACAACAACGAGATCGCGACTGCCTCAACCTTCGACTGCTTCAACTTCCTCACGAGTCCTTCCAGCTCGCCATCGTCGAGCGGCTCGATCACCTCGCCCGAAGCAACAACACGTTCTTTGACGCCCAGTCGCAGTTCGTCGGCAACGAGCGGCGGAGGCTTGATGGCGTTGAGATTGTAGAGCTCCGGCCGTGCCTGGCGACCAATAACAAGCACGTCCTCGAATCCCCGGGTGGTGATCAATGCGATGCGGGCGCCACGGCGTTGCAGCAATGCATTAGTGCCAACAGTCGTGCCGTGAACGACTTCGATTGCGTCGAGTCGCGAACCGGTTTCAGCGCAGACACGCATGAGACCCTGCTGGATAGCGAGTGATGGATCGACGGGTGTGGAGGGAAGCTTGAAGAGTTGAATACGGCCGTCTTGTTCGAAGACGAAATCTGTAAACGTGCCCCCGGTATCGACGCCGACGCGAATGAATCGTTTACTGGCCAACCGTTACCCAGCACCTGCTTTCATTCGAAGCGCGAATCGCATCGAGCACGAGCTGAACTCGATGGCCATCTTCGAAGGTTGCGGCGTCTTTCACAGTTGTTCGACCTGCGCGCAACGCTTCACAAATCGCAACCGAGAATGCGGTGAATCCTCTCGACCAGCTTCCTTCGTGCATTCCCTGGGCCATGTGGTCCTGATCTACCTGCACGGGACGCCATGCTCTCGAACCGATAGGCGAACGCCAGAGCTCGCCGGTTTCTTCAACCATCAGCGCGCCCTTTGTGCCATAAATCTCGAGCCGGTTTTCGTACTGGCCGGATTCGACGACGCTGATTGACGCTGCACCAGTGGCGCCTTCGGTATGTGGGCCATCGCTAAATTTGAAGAGAAGTTTTGCTTCGTCGTCCGCGGTAACGTCGCGTAGACCTCCGTTGCCCTTTTCCGGACGCTGCTTGATGTGAGTCGTGAGCATGCCGAGCACTTCCGTCACCTCGGTGCTCAACATCCAGCGATACGAATCAACCACGTGCGAGCCGATGGCTCCGAGTGCTCCGCCCCCCATCGTCTCATCGGACCACCAGTCCCACGCGCGGTCTGCGATACCACGATAATCAGACCGAAACACGTAATTAACGTGACGCACAGAGCCAATCGCACCCGATTGCAACATACCGCGCATGACGCGTCTGCTGTTCAGAAAGCGCAACTCGTGATCGATCAACGCCAGCACTCCGGTGGAGTTGGCTTTCTCGACCATCCGTGCGGTTTCGGCAGCGTTTAGGGCCATTGGCTTTTCGCACAGTACGGCTTTGCGATGATCGAGAGCGGCAAGCGTGATCTCCATGTGCGTGGATGGCGGCGTGACGACGCTCACCAGATCGACGTCGGGGTGAGCGACCAGTTCGTGCCAGTCGTCAGTGAAGTGTTCGATTCCGAATTCTTTCGCGATTGCTTCGCCGCGCTCGCGGCTGCGGCTCGAGATCGCCACCACCTTCGCTCCCATGCAATCTCGAAATCCCGGTATCTGCGTCGTGCGGGCAAACCCCGTCCCAATTATTCCGATTCCTACAGGCAACTTCTTCATGACGGCATTATTTTAGCCACAGATTACACAGATTGGACAGATTAATATTTAAGAATTTGCGTAATCTGTGGATGGATTTTAATTCGAATCAACTCTCGCGGCCGGCGAGGCGGGCGATCATCGTCACGAGTTGGCTGGCGCCGATAGGTTTTGCGATGTGCATCTGGTAGCCCGCGTCGAGGGCCTGACGTCGATCGACGTCTCGCGCGTACGCGGTGAGAGCGGCGGCGGGCGTTTCGCCACCCTTGTCGCGCGGCAACGCTCGCACTCTCCCGATGAAACTGTAACCATCTTCGTCGGGCATCGCGATGTCGCTCAGGATCACGTCCGGCTTCCACTCCAGCAACTTCGCCAGCGCCTCATTTGCCGACGTGCAGGTCTTCACTTCCGCCCCAGTGCGCGTGATCACCGTGCTGATGATCTGGCGAGCTTCCGGTTCGTCGTCGACAAGCAACACTTTCAAACCATCGAGCGAGTGAACCTCGGCCGGCGGCTGTTCACAATGAGCGACTGCAACCGGCTCACTACGATCTGCCAGCAAGGGAAACGTTGCGGTGAAGGTTGCGCCCTGGTTGACGCCGTCACTCTGCGCTGAGACGGTCCCGCCATGAAGCTCGACGAGGTGCCGGACAATCGCGAGACCCAGACCCAACCCGCCAAAACTCCGCGTAGTGGAACTGTCCGCCTGACGAAATCGATCGAACACGCGCGGCAGGAACTCCGCGTCAATTCCCTGTCCGGTATCGCGCACGCTCACTCGCGCATCGGAACCATCTTGATCCACGCGCACAAAGATCTTGCCCCCATGCGGCGTGAACTTCACTGCGTTTGATAACAAGTTCCAGATGATCTGGTGCAGCCGTGCCGAATCAGCAGAGATTGCTCCGAGGCCGGGTTCGTCAGAATAGTCCAATGTAATGGCCTTGGCATCGGCGGCCGGTCGCACAACGTTGATCGCGGCTCGCGCCACTGATGCGATGTCGAGTGGTCTGACGTCCAGATTCAGTTTGCCTGAAACGATGCGCGACACGTCGAGCAAGTCGTCGATAAGCTGTGCCTGAACCTTTGCGTTACGGTCGATCGCTTCGAGCCCCTGGTGCAACACCTTCTCGTCACGTTTTGCCTCACGGAGCACACTGGACCAACCGAGCAGTGAAGTCAGGGGTGTTCTCAACTCGTGAGACAACGTCGCCAGAAACTCATCCTTGATTCTGTTAGCCGCTTCGGCTTCAGCACGCGCACGCTCAGCACGGAGCAACAACTGTTCGCGTGCTTCCTCGGAGCGTTGCAGCTCACTGACGTATTTTGATAACTCTTGAACGTGTAAGCGTGCCGCCTCTGTCTGTTCCAACGAGGCCTCAATGTTTTTGAGATACGTCTGGTACGTGAAACAGATGATGAGGATGATGGGAACCGTGGCTATTACTGCATAGAAGCTGTAGTTCTTAATCAGGATGGCGATGATGCCCGCCGCAGATGCGCCAGCGAAATAAGTGACGGAGGTCCAGAGATAATACGTTCGCCACGTAGTCCACGCTGATTCCTTGATCTTGCTGGCTTTTTCAATCGCGATAAGAGTGGTGTTGGCAATGTACTGCACCAGTGCCATCACGCAAACGGCGCCAAAGTACGTACCTGAGATTCGGCCGGGCTCCGTAAGCTGTGCGGGTGGTCCAATAACTACGTTCAAGACTGTGGACGTAAAAAAGGTGGACGTCGCCAGGATCGCTGAATTGAAAAGAATCGTACGCGGGCGTTTGCTGATGATCAGTGTCGCAGCCACACCTTCGAGTGCTGACATCAGGATCGCCGCAGCGCCTCCATAAAGGAGCATCGTCAGAAAAACAAAGGTGTCCGCAACGGTAATGCGACCGCTAACGCGAGGAATTGGAATCGCAATGAGGGCGCTCGCCATCACCATCAGGCACAGAAAGACAAAGCGAGCGTCCAACATGTGGAACGGAAACAGAAAAAGCGAACCAAGCGCGATCCCTGCTCCCGCAATTACCAGCGACCACATGTAAACCTGGCCGAACTGAGGGCGATCGACGTTCACTTGCGTCGCGCTCATTTTTCTCCCTTTGTGTTGTCGTGAAACTGCGGATTAGTAATCGAGGCAGTCGTTGCCAGTGTCTGATGGTGCCGCCATCATCGAACTGCCATCACCATTGAGCATTGCTGACTGAGCGCTCATTACGAGATCACCTGTGATTACGCCGTCGCCAGTAATGGCTCCATCCCCCGTGATCACCCCATCCCGGAAGAAATCACCCTCGGGCAAGAGATCCTCAAACAGTTGACTGACTGCCAGAAACGCTGAGCCGTCACCTGTGATAACGCCGTTACTCGTAAGTATGTAATCGCCCGTGATAACGCCGTCGGAAAAATATGAAGAATCGCCGGTAATTACCCCGTCACCGGTGATGACACCGTCGCCCGTGATTACACCGAGCGAATATATCCGCTGGTATTTCGTGATTAGATCGATACCGGTAGCGTAAGTGTAATTGAGAATGATACCGCGCGACCACGTGAAGGTGTAATTTGCAATCGTTGTTTCCGGCGCGGGCGGTACGTCGACTGTAAGCAACTGCGCGCCCACAGGTGTCGACGAACTCAGATCACTTCTAACTTTCTGCGCTAACTGTACCGCACCAGCTATATTCAACTGACCTGCGCCCTGCTCGAACATGTTGTAGCCGGCCAGTGGCTGGGCCGTATACATCAACAACGCCTTCACCAGATTAGGCGTCAGGGTCGGATTCGCCTGCAGCATGAGGGCCGCTGTTCCCGCTGCGACTGGTGTGGCCATCGAAGTGCCGCTCAAGTACATCATCTTCCGATTCTCTGCGCCACTGACACCTGCATCCAACGATGGAGTCTGCGTCACCAGATAATTATTGTCGGCTTCAGCATCGATCAGTTTATTGCCGGGCGCAATGAGATCCGGTTTGATCAGGTTGTCGTAATGGGTGACGCCTTCATCGTCAACCGTGTAGCTGCGTGTTGGTCCACGCGAGCTGAACGTTGCGACAGCATCGTCGCTGCGTTCGTCGGTGCCGAATGTGTTTGAAGCTCCAACTGTAATCACTGAAGGCTCGTTGCCGGGCGAATGAATGTGACCGTAAATCTTGTTCCCGGCGCTGTCTTTGCCGTTGTTGCCGGCTGCCGCGAAGACTACCACGCCCGCATCAACCAGTCTGCGCGCTGCCCGACAGATCGGATCATTCCGGTACGAATCGACGGCGGGCATACCAAGACTCATGTTAACGACACGAATGTTGTAAGTCGTTCGATTCGTGGCGACCCAATCGAGCGCTCGCAGCACCCATGCGGTAGTACCAACGCCGTCAGCATTCAACACGCGCAGGTTGATAAGGTTTGCATTCGGCGCGATACCGACATATGCTCCGTTGGAAATTCGTCCGTTACCTGCCGCGAGTGAAGCAACGTGCGTCCCGTGGCCGTATGGATCGTCAGTGCGACCCTCGCCAGTGAAATCCTCGTTATAGACGACCCGAGGCCCGTTTGATTTGTTTAGAAAAGAGGTGTGGTCGGCGTCGATTCCGGAATCCAGAATCGCGATACCGATTCCCGTCCCATCTACCGAAACACCGGTGCTTCCGTCGCTGCTCTGCCTGATCTGATCCGCCCCGGTCGTACTCGAAAGATGGCCCATCGGCCGGACTTCACGATTGAGAGACACGTAAGCGACATCGCTGCGATTAGCCAGGTTGACCGCAGCGCTCGCCGGTAAAGTGGCTACGCGCACCGCGAAGTTCCTGAACTTGCGGATGTTGCTTCCGCCCGAATACTCAATCGTCGAGTCAATTGAAACGTCTTGCTGGCTGGCAGGCTGAATAATGACGCGAACGAAGTCGCCACCCTTTCCGGAATTGACCTTTTGCAGAATGTCTTTTGAGACTTTTCGTTTCGGCTGGGCGTCGGACGCGGCGTGCGTCCTCTGTTCAAAAACAAAGAGAGGAAGGAGTAAGAGTGAGAGTAAACCACCCCACAGTATCGGGAAAATAAAACGCTTCATTAAGTACTCCGGGAAACTTGTGAAGAAGTTTCACTCTCGGCTCAAAAGTCGATCCGTGAACGAAGGAGGAAATCCTGGGGCAATTCCACGCAAACCTTCGGGGCGAATGTCGGGGGAAGGAGTCTAACAGGTTTCAACATGCCAAAATGTTGAGTTTTCGTGTCGGACAAATTGTGGCCACAAAAAGGCACAAAAGGCACAAAAAGCACAAAGAATGATGGCAAAGTCGCGGTCCTCCCGCTTGTCTAGCAAGGCCCGTCCCGACGGAGAAGTTCGCCCAGCTCAAAAAGTTAAGTGGTTTGGAGGACTGTATGAAATCCTTGAATTTGAGGCTGTGTCTTGTATTGTCGATTATTGCTTTGACTGCTTCGGTCGCGACCGCGGCGACCGTTCCGGCGGGGTTCACCGACTCAGTCGTCGCCGGTGGTTTGACCAATCCGACTGCGATGGCGCTCGCTCCTGATGGTCGAGTTTTCGTCTGCCAACAAAACGGCGCGCTCCGTGTCATCAAAAACGGCGCCTTGCTTGCGACTCCCTTTCTGACCGTGACTGTAGACTCCGCGGGCGAACGGGGCCTACTCGGCATCGCCTTCGATCCGAATTTCGTTTCCAATCAACTGGTCTACATTTACTACACCGCAACGACTCCAGCAGTGCATAACCGCATCAGTCGCTTCACTGCTTCCGGTGATGTTGCTCTTGCAGGCAGCGAAGTGATCCTGATGGAGCTGCCGAACCTGAGTGGGGCGACGAATCACAACGGCGGCGCGCTTCACTTTGGACCGGACGGAACTTTGTTCGTTGCAGTCGGCGACAACGCCAACGGCACTAACGCACAGACACTGGCAACGCGACTCGGCAAGCTCCTGCGTATCACTTCCACCGGCGGAATACCGGCGGACAATCCGTTCTTCAATACCGCAACTGGCGACAATCGCTCGATCTGGGCGCTGGGAGTGCGCAACCCGTTTACGTTCTCCTTCCAGGAGGGTTCCGGAAGGATGTTCATAAATGACGTTGGTGAGAATACGTGGGAAGAGATCAACGACGGCATTGCCGGCTCGAACTATGGTTGGCCCACCTGCGAAGGTTTCTGCAATCCGCCGAACCCGAACTTCCGCGATCCGATCTTCGCTTACGCAAACGACGCGTCGACATGTGCCATCACTGGCGGCGCCTTCTACAACCCGCAAGTCAATCAGTTTCCAGCGAACTTCGTTGGCAACTACTTCTTTGCTGATTTCTGTGGTGGTTGGATTAGACGGCTCGATCCGGCAAATGGAAATGCTGTCTCCGATTTCGCGACCGGCATTGCTAGCCCGGTGGACTTGAAAGTTTCGGCTGATGGTTTTCTTTATTACCTCGCTCGTGGAGCGGGTGCGGTAGGTCGGATCGGTTTCGCTGCGACTGGCGATAACATTCCGCCAACCGTAACGATCACAAATCCCGTGAACGGTGCGACCGTCGCGCGCAAGACCACCATTACGATCACAGCAACGGCGAGCGACAACGTCGGCGTCACACGCGTTGAGTTTCTAGTCAACGGCTCACTGCAGTGCTCCGATACAACCGCGCCGTATAGCTGCGCCTGGAAAGTACCGGGAGCGATGAACAAGACGCATCAACTACAGGCACGGGCATTCGATCAGGCCGGGAACTCTGCCACTGCAACGGCCCAGGTCACTGCACGCTGACCAGCCTAAGTTAGCCACGGATTACACGGATTAGATACGGATATCTGTAAAAAATCTGTGTTATCCGTGGCTAATTAAGCTTGATTCGCATCGTGCCGGCGTTGCTCGTCTGTCCGTGGAACTTGATGCGTACGGTGCAGGTGCCCGCAGCGAGATTGTCCGGCAGACGGAATCTGACCTGAACAAAATCCATGTTCGCGACTGCTCGCACATCCTCGGCGGGAACGTCGAAGCTCTGGCTGTTACTGTCGACCAGATTAACACTGACTACGGCAGCCGTTTCGCCTTGGCCCAACGTCACATTCCTCGCAAAGACAAGGATTCGCGAATTCTGATCAGCCCCGAGATTGAATAAATACGTGAGGTTAATGATCGGGAACGGATCCCGCAGCAGTGCTACTGATTCAAATGCTGTTAATTGGTCTGCGGCCGGACCAGACGAATCCAACAGCAATTCGATCGGTGGCGGTGGCACGACCGTGTAGACATCTGACTTGACAGCGCTCGCCGCAAAACCCGCTCTGAAGGCACGCGCTTTCAGAGTGAGCGAGTGGTCCACCAAAACTGCTGAACCCGAGGCAATGATCGGATCGCTTTCAGTCGGGTCCGATCCATTCGTCGTGTAATGAATGACAGCGTCCGGCGTGCCGCACACAATCTGAACGGGGGTCGGAAACATAGTTCCTCCAGTTGCGCTGAAGGCCGGTTTCGCGACTTTGAGTCCTTCGACTAGTTGCACCGGATCTCTACTTGAAACTATTGAACCGATGCCGAGGACACCAAATTCATTCGCTCCCCATGCCTTGATCGTTCCACCTGTGTTTGGATCGCCGATCAGTGCAAAGCTCGAATTTTTCCCCGCTGCAATGGCAAAGGCTCCGGAAATTCCGGGCACTGAAACCGGCGAGTTATGAATGGTGAAATCATTGCCTAATCCGAGTTGTCCGTCGCCATTGCCACCAAATGCCTTGATGGTCCCATCGGGGAGCAAGACTATCGAGTGGAAGGTTCCGGATGCCGCGGCAGTTGCCGACAGATTCTGTATCTGACCGGGCACTGGATAAGTCCCGGTGTCGTCTATTCCGCGGCCAAGCCGCCCAAACACATTGCTGCCAAAAGACCACACAGTTCCATCCTGCTTTACGGCGATCGTTGCTCCAACACCAGAACCAACTGCGACCATATTCTTCAGCGCAGGCAATTCAACGGGTGACGTGAAAGAACTCATGGTCCCTCCGTCCCCGAGTTTTCCAATAACCCCGAGCCCCCAACCGAAGACGGTTCCGTCCGCTTTGATCGCCCACGACAAACCGTCGCCGGCAATGATGCGAACCACGTTCGTTAAACCCGGGACTTGAGCCGGTGTTGGATGTGAAAAGAAGTCCTGAGTGCCGATTCCCAGCTCACCATCGGCATTCCAGCCCCACGTCCAAACTGTCCCATCAGATTTGAGCGCCATCGTATGAATGGTGCCGGCGGAGATAGCTGTAATGCCCGAAAGTATTGTCACCTTAACAGGTCGATTGCTGGAAACAGGCGTGTCGCTACCCGTCCCCAGTTGACCATGCTCATTCGTTCCCCACGTCCAAACTGTCCCATCAGTCTTGAGAGCAACAGAAAAGTTTGATCCCCCACCAATGTCTTTGACGTCCATCAGGTCGTCGACTTGAGCTGGAAAACTTCGATGCACGTTCGTGCCGTCGCCAAGCTGTCCGTAGAAATTATGTCCCCAGGCCCACACAGTTCCCCCGCGTAAAATAAGGACATGGGCGCCCTGGGTATTCATCGAAATTTTTGTCGCGCCGTTGAAGACGACAAGATCCGCGACTTTTGCTGTTGCGGTCGCCGAATTATTTGCCGGATTCGTTTCCGGATTGCTCGAGGATATCGTCGCGGTTGAAGAAAGAGTGGTCCCGCTTGGCGCATTCACCTTAGCGGTTACGACCATTGTCAATGGAGTATCCTGAGGAATGTGTAAAAAGGATCCGGTCGCCGTACCGCCGTTTGGAGTTCCGGGCCCGTTACATCCTGAACAGGAAACAAAACTTACTTCATTAGGTAAGACTACCGAGACCGTAGTGTTGAGCGCAGGACCATTTAACGGTTTCACAGTGACACTAAAATCGACGAGTCGCGTCGTCGCAACCGGATCGGGACTAGCCACGAACGACTCGATCGCGAAATCAACAGACGGAGTTGGAGTCGGACTCGGCGTTGGAGTCGGTGTCGGAGTCGGAGTGGGTGTCGGCGTTGGAGTAGGAACTACGCCGTCCGACGTCCAGTTTAAAGTGACGTTACCGTATTCGCTATTCCAACCATCGACAGCAATACGGTAAGTGGTGCCGGCCGTGATCGGGAATTGGACACGACTGGCGCGGTTGACGCCGGGATTGATGTCGTCGTTCTGCGCCAGAATTGTCACTTGATCGACTGAAGTTCCCGTGTAAATCGCGAGCGTGGTATCGAAGTTACTGCCCACAGTGTCGAAAGTCGCTGTTCCATTCACCGTTGACTGCCAGGCGTACCAGATCGATTTATCACTGAAGAAATTTGCGTGAAATCGTTCAGCCACCTCTCTGGTTGCGTTCACATTCGTCCCGGTTGTGGTTCCCGCGCTGCCGCTAAGGTTGATGGCGTCAGCAAAATTATCGTTAGGCGGTCGCACGATCGGTGGCCCACCAAGTGAGTAGCCAAACAGATCGATGGCTTTTAGATCGTTCTCGCTGAGGGTTCGGCGCAGACCATCATCGAGTGTCGGATCCATGACGCCGATGTACTGTCGTGTGGATTCAAGTGAATCGTCGCGCCAATGACTCGATTGGCGGCCGTCGCCAGTTCCCGGACCTGGATTTGGACCACCCGTCGAAAGCTGAAGTTCGAACGTAGCAAAGGTGGTCAATTGATTACTGAAATACAACTGGCTACCGCCAATCGACATGACGCGAGGAGTAGTCGTGAACGTCGCCAGCGATACCGACCCTGCGCGGAAGCGAAACAAATCCCAAACGGTCACGGTAGAACTACCGGCGCCCGCGCCTGAGTTTGAAACGAAGCCAAGCGCGTGACCAATTTCGTGTGTTGCCACTGAGTCGAAGTCAGTAAGCGTGCTACCGATGCCATCGTCAGGATTGAAATCAAACGGAAATGCCGAATTGAAACCGATTCCAGCATCACCCTGACCGAGCGGAAGTGAATCAGGATTCGGAATTGCTCCGACGAAGGCCAGCGCGCGAGCATTGGCTTTGGTCAGGCGGAAATTCGTAACGCTGCTGAGGTTTCCATTTAGGTCGATGGGAACGGACGAAGCAGGCAAAGCATTGTAGAGCTCCGTTTCGCCGTTGGTGGAGGCAGTATCAATCAAGCGTTGTCGAAGGTCTGAATAGGAACCGTTGAACGACGCGCTTGCCGTTGCGCCGAGGATGTCCGGATCGTCATACGGCTGTCCGAAGAAGGTTGGCCCATAGTCAACGTCGATGACGACCGTGATGGGCGTTGCGATTACGGCCTCCCAACGATTCGCCGCTACGATAAACGCATTCTTGGCTTGCTCATTTTGGTTCAACTGAGTCGTGCCGTTCAGCACGATGCGCAGACCCGCGGATGGTAGGAGTGACACTGTCGAACCTGAGAGCGATTTCAGCGTTCTCGTCTGTCCGTCTCGCGGTGCGCCTTTATAAATCAGATTGGCGGGACCGCCACCGGGACGTTGATTGATTCGATCGCGTTCCGCTTTGTTCGCAGCGCGACAGGCAAATCGCCCGTCGGCATCACGATAGACAATGAATATCTCGTCGTCTGGAACCGTTGATAGGGTCGTGCGTTGAGCATCTGACGCAGACGGCCCAAACATCGCCCAGCAAAGGGCAACCAGCAGACAGAGGTAGCCGAATCTGACGGCTCGAGACGCAGAGCGCACGTAGAGATACAAGAAGAGCATTTAAAAATTAGGGAGATCCGATCAGATTATGTGGGCACAACGACCTTGGGCTTGCGCCAGTCTCTCATAAACATGGACGCCTGTGAAGCACGGCTCAATAAGCGTTGACCCAACCGAGCGGGGTGAATTCTTTCTTTGCCCCGTCGAAGGTGACGATGTGGGCGCCGGCGGCGCCGACCCGGCGGTTTGGGCCAAACGTTAGATGGGGTGTGACGCCGGTGTCGTAGTCGTAAAGAGTATCGAGTGCGGTAATGAATTTTTCGCGGTTCAGATCTCTACCGGCTCGCGTCAATCCTTCGACAAAAACTTTCGCGGCCGCGAATGCTGACAGCTGAGCGGCAGTGTGACGAGGGGCAAACTTGTATTTCTCCTGCAACGCACGAAACTCTGCTATGCCCTCGCTGGTTACGTCCGAAGGCACAGTCGGAAATGCGAGGAAGATCTTCGCTTGCGACACGGCCGAAAGATCTCTTCCGCTGAGTGTTCCAAGCAAGAAGAGATGGGGCCACCAACTTGCCGCAGCTGCTTCATTCAACAATGACTGCTGCTCCTTTCCTTCCGCAAAGAAAAACAACGACTCAACGCTGCTGCTCTTCAAGTCTTGTACGATTGCTCGCGCATCAAAATTGTCGGGCTTAAAGACAACTTTCTTCGCGATCGTCACACCTGCCTTCCGCGCCTGTTCTACAACGGCGTTTCCTGCAGCATTGCTCAGAGTGGTCTCACTGTAAACCAACGCCGCGCTCGCTCGTTTGAGTTCCGGTTGAGAAGCCGCATAGTTCACGAGCGACATCGCCTGCTCCGAAACACCCGGCAACAAATAGAAGAGATATTTGTTCGCTGGATTTTCCAGATGCGGTAAAAGCGTCGACGGACCGATGATCGGAATCTCCTGACTGCGTGCGAGCGCCGCAAGCTGTGGATCCGATCCCGCGCTCAAGCCACTCACAAACGCGAAGACTTGTTCCCTTTGAGCAAAGTTCTGCGCAGCAGTTGATGTCGCCGCTCCTCCCGCGCCGGTATCCGCAACCTTGAGATCGATCTTGCGATTAAAAATTCCGCCGCGGCTGTTGACGTTATCGAAGTAGGCAGTCAGCACGTCTTTCACTGCCGCACCAAGTTCTGCAAGCGCACCACTCGAAGGCAACACTACACCAACCGTGACGTTCGTCTGCGTCAGACCGGGATCGAGATCAGTGTCGATGCGCTTCAGATAGGCAAGAAGATCGGCCATGTCCTCTGCCGATATTTTGTATCGCGGCATGGCGACGAGCAGATCGTTGCCGCTCGGATCGACGCCATTCACGACCGCGCGGATGACCGAAGACTCAGTGAAAGGTCCATGCTTGCGACCGGTTGTGTGTGTGTGACCGTAAGGCTTTATCAGGTTGGACCAGGTGATATCGCCGGCGGTGACGCCGCCCTCGCTCTTGCCTTCGCCGCGTATGCCGTGACAACCGCCACATGGTACGGCCGAGGCGGGTACATCCACATCGTTGAGACGCGCTACGATCTCGCGGCCAGACGCAGTCGTGCCTCTGAGATAGAATTCTTTGCCGCGGCGCTCGCTGTCAGTGAGTGCCTGCTTCTGACTCTGCGTGTTCTGTCCGGGTGTAAAAACCGCAAAGAACAGCAGAATCAGAAGCCAGAGCAGTTTCCTTGTCGTCTTTCTCAACAAGGAAAATATAACGCGGATTACGCGGATTACGACCGGATTTTTATCGTGTTATCCGCGGGGCGGCGGGAAGTTTTTAGTGAGGGCACGAGCATCGGGACATTTCGCCGATAGTCTTCGTACCTATCGCCAAACTCACGCACCAGGTCGCGTTCCTCGAACCTGATCGCCAACAGAATGTAAGCCGTGGTCGCAACTGAGAACAGCAAATGCGCGAACGTCATCACCGGCGTCATCCAAAACGCGAACAGCCAGCCAACGTACAGCGGGTGTCGCACGATCCGGTACGGACCCGGCGTCGTAAATCGCAACCCGCTCTCCGGCTGCCCAAGCAGATTGCGCCACACCTGACGCAGTCCGAACAAATCGAAGTGATTGATGAGAAACGTCGAGTACAGAATCAATCCCCAGCCAAACGCAAACAACCCGCGCAACACGATCCGGCCGACTGGATCCTCCACCGCCCAAACTACGCCACCCAGCGGCCGCCACAACGTAAACAACAGAATAAGTGCGAGGCTCGAGAACAAAACATAAGTCGCGCGTTCGACCGGCTTCGGTACGATCCTGGTCCACCACTGCTTGAACCACTTCCGCGCCATCACACTGTGCTGCACGGCGAAAAGCGTGAGCAAACCGACGTCGATCGCGAGACTAATCCCGAGCGGTCTGGACGCCGCACCGTCCAGCGCCGTCGGAACGCCAAAGTTGCCGATGAAGGCAATCGCGTACAAAAACGTCCCGAGAAAAATCAGATAACAAAAGACTCCATAAGCAAAGAAGGCAATTCGTTTAAGCATGTCAGTTCCTCCACTTATATGAGCGTAGAGAATGGCCCTTTTGGAACAGAGAGGGTATGGGAGTTTAGTCCCGGTTTGGATATACTCCGACACCTTCGTATAGGACTTTTGTCTCGGTACTGATCGATGAAGAAGGCAACACAGCGAATTCGGTATCTTCGCACCCGCGACGGCGTTCAGATCGCCTGGGCTGAAGCCGGAACGGGCCCGATGCTGATGAAGGCCGCAAACTGGATGACTCACCTCGAATACGAATGGGAGAGTCCGGTTTGGCGTCACTGGATCCGTTTCTTCACCGATCATTTCCGCTTCATTCGTCACGACGAACGTGGCTGCGGGATGACCGACTGGAACGTCGGCGACGTCTCGTTTGAACGTTGGGTCGAAGACCTCGAGGCACTTGTTGACGTAGTCGATCCTCCCGAGCCGTTTGCACTGCTCGGCATTTCTCAGGGCGCCGCAACCTGTATCGCGTACGCTGTGAAGTATCCCCAACGCGTTTCGCGGCTCGTTCTGTACGGCGCTTACGCGCGCGGCACGTATGAACGAGGTGACCCGGACAAGGATCGTTTTTATCGCGCTCTGATCGACATGACTCGTCTCGGCTGGGGCAAAGACAATCCCGCGTTCCGCCAGATCTTCACATCGCGGTTTATCCCCGGCGCCACAGACGAACAAATCGGCTGGTTCAATGAACTCTGTCGGAAAACAACGTCACCCGAGATCGCTGCACGACTTTTGGAAACGCGCGCGGTTATCAACGTCGTCGATCTTCTCAGCAAGGTTGATGTGCCGACCCTCGTACTGCACTCACGCGAAGACGACGTCATCCCGATTGCGGAAGGTCACATTCTCGCAGCGGGAATTCGCGGCGCTCAATTCGTCGAGCTTGATTCTAAAAACCACATTCTTTTGGAAGGCGAACCGGCATGGGAACGCTTCCGCGAGGAAGTGTTGGACTTTATGGGAATAAGGGATTTGGCCGGCGAAGAGGGCTCGGCATTCAACTCGCTGACCGCGCGCGAACGGGAAGTGTTGGCACTCATCACTGAAGGTCTGGGTAACGCGGAAATCGCGGCGCGTCTCTCGATCAGTGAAAAGACCGTGCGAAATCACGTCTCTAATGTCTTCGATAAACTCGGCGTCTGGTCGCGCGCGCAGGCAATGGTATTCGCGCACGATCACGGTTTTCATCCCCAGACTACACAGAAAGAAAAAAGACTTCTATGAAACGGGTTTTGATCCTGACTGGAATTCTTCTGCTCGCGGCTTCGTCCATCTACTCGCAAACGCGGAAGAGTGTTGAGCCGTTACCGAAACTCCTCACCGTGCGTGAGCAGCAAGCATTACGTGAGACGTGGCTCAAGAAACGTCTCGACACCATGTTACTCCCGCTCATGCGGCAACAGAAGATCGACATGTGGATCGTCACCAACGAAGAGTTTCATCCCGATCCCGTGACGGAATATATCGCGCCACCTATCCCCTACGTGGGCAGGCGCGAATTCTTTATTTTTGCGGACCGCGGCGACAAGCTCGACCGCATCGCCGTCGTCCGTTATGGAGAAGAACATCTGAAATACTTTTACGAGCTCCTCCAGCCTCCGGGGAGTCAAATCGCGGCCACATTGAAGCGCATTGTCGAAGAGCGCAAACCAAAAACGATCGCACTCAACATGGGCGGAACACGCGGTGCAACAAACGGCATCACTCACGATGCTTATAAGTTTTTAGCCGAAACCCTCGGCGCGGATTACGCGTCCCGCTTCGTTTCTGCGGCGCCGCTTATCGTTGAATACATGGACACGCGTTTGCCTGAAGAGCTTGAAACGTATCGCAGTGCAGTCGCGGTTACGGACATACTGACGCAGCGTGCGTTTTCAAACGAAGTGATCACGCCGGGCAAGACGACCGTTGGCGACGTACGCTACTGGTTTCTGCAACAGCTAAACAATCTCGGATTGAACACCTGGTTCCAGGCCGATCTGCGAGTTCAGCGACAGAGTCAGGAGACTGGCAAGACACTGCAATTCCTCGACGTGGCCGAAGAGTCAATGGTTATTCAACGAGGCGACGTTATTCACATTGACTGCGGTTTGAATTACATGGGTTTGAGTACTGACTGGCAAAAGATGGGATACATTTTGCGCCCCGGTGAAAAGGACGCACCGGAGGGATTAAAGAAAGCGCTCGCTAATACGAATCGTCTCCAGGATGCTTTGTTCACTCACATCAAACCAGGGGCGAAGGGGTTTGACGTTTATGAAGCAACGATGGCGGACATGAAAACTGCCGGCATCGAAGCGATGATCTATTCGCATTCGGTCGGCAACCAGGGACACGCACTCGGAGCCAGCATAGATTTCCGACGCCCCGCAGCAGGAGCTCCAACCGAACCGCCGTTTCGCGAAGGCTCGTATACCTCGATCGAACTGAACACGAGCACTCCGGTTCCGGAGTGGGGCGGTCAAAAAGTCACGATCATGATGGAAGACGACGCTTACTTAACAAAGGAAGGAATGAAGTGGTTTCGCCCGCGCCAGACGGCGTTCTACTTGATCCATTGACCCGAACGTCCGCCTTGTCAGAACCACCTCGCGGAAGCGGGTGGGTGCCGCGCAGCGTTTTCTGAAACCCTTGGTGACGACGACAATGTCAGTAGCTCGCCACGAGCTGCCCTCAGGACTAAACGATGGTCGTATTCCAGCCACGGCTGCGGTTGAAGCAGCGAGTAGAAACAGAATAGAAGTGAGTGTGGTTGAGATCTTCACGGCATTAAATCGTCAAATGAAACTCCTTTTGTGCCTTTTGTGCCTCTTGTGCTTTTTTGTGGCTCACCATTGAATGATTCCAACAGCTTCCGGATGGAAGCGAAGTGTGTGTCCCAGCCACGTTCAGGTACGCTCAGGATGCGCGAGTAAGACTCGCAGGGTGATGTATCCGAGCGTCAGGATCACGCCAAAGATCAAGGTTACCGACACCGCTTTCGTATGAGCCCATGGGTGAACTACCGTGCCGATTATGTCAAACAGTCGAGTTGGATCGACCAATACATCCCAACTATTCCAGCGCAGGAAACGCCCGAGATAGATCGCAAATCCACTCAGTACCAGCGACACGAGGGCAAAGATCCAACTGAGCGCAGGCCCGAAGCTGCGGGCGACGATCACTTGTACGTCGATGAGTGATAGATATCCCAGCAACAGACCCGTTCCCGCACACGAAAGCAACAATGCGAGATCGTACCAGGCGGGAGCGTGAGACGCGCGAGTTAAGTGCAGTATGTCAGTGAGAATGTAAGGCGCGTTGGGCAGGAACAATAACCACAAACAAAAAACCGCCGACCGGATCGTCCAGTGCAATTCTCGATGGGTTGCAATCCGCAGTACCGAACTAAAAAACAGAGGCACGCCGGCGAGAAAGAGATTGCCGAGAAGAAACAGGTAGTAACCGGAACCGGTGCGGTTTACTCGCACGGCGATCATAGAGGTGCACCAGAAGAGCAGCATCGATACCACGATTAGTCTTTTGACGTCGGCAGATTTCAATAGCTTGTGCATTACAATCACCTTCATTTCGAAAGCAGAACCGCTGCCAGCACAGTTGGAACAATTTGCATCGGCACGTTGTCCCAACCGCGCGGCGAGAACGCCTCGACGATCGTGCATACGACGGCAATTATCGGAACCACGACGAGCGAGCGCGGATCAAAACTCAGCTGCGGGCTGATTGCCATCGCGATCACAAGAGCCACAAAGGAGGCAGCGAGCACTGCGAGAGAGCCTTCGAGTGTTTTACTAACTTTGGGGGAAACCCTGTAACTATGCCTTCCCCACCGCACTCCAGCCGGCTCACCCGCTGCATCACCCAGACCACCTACCAGATAACCCACGACCGCCAATGGACCGAAGATCACAGTGGTCGTCATCCCGCCAATCAACGTCGCGAAATAAGGAACCACGATGTAATACGTGCGGTCGGGCCCATCCTGTTCGCGTGCAAGTGCCTCGTAAAACCCGTCACCTGGTCCCCGACGAATTGCCAGTCCCACTACCAGTGAAACCATTACGCCGAATACGCACACCGCCCAAAACCCACCAAACACGTTCACCACCGCAGCCGAACTAAAAATCAGCACATGAAACAGCTTCCGCGTGTACCCACTGCGAACTCGAAACCTCGTCTTTAAGTGAGCAGCCAGTTTGAGACACGAATAGGCCCACGAGAGCGCGAGTAACGCTCCGAACACGACCGCGATCAGCCCCGGCAACTTCATGTGAGGATTAATATCACAGCCTGCTTTATATTGCCAAGTACTTTTCTTCGCTGACTCAGTGTTGAGTTCTTACTTCTCGGCGTTAACCAGATCCAGTATCACTTTGGCGTTGATGCGATAGATGTCGCCGAGACCATTCCCCGGAGTTCGAATCTTCTTCATAAGCTCTTCATAAGTTAGTCTCGTCTTCTGGGCTTGATCAGCAAAGCCTCTCTCGCTGGTGAAGAAAAAGTACTTTTTGTCGGGAGACATTATCGGGCAGAAGTCGAGCGCGGAAGAATTGACCGGGCTGCCCAGATTCTTCGCGGCAGTCCAATGGCCATCGCGATTTACGCTGAGGTAAAGATCCCCATCCCCGAGACCCTCCGGGCGATTGTAGGAAACAAAGATCAGAAAGCTTTCGTCCGCCGCGATGTAGGGATCGCCCTCGAAATATTTCGTATTAATCGAATCGCCGAGGTTCTCGGGAGCGGAATACTTACCATCAATGAGTCGCGAGCGATAGATGTCGCCACTGCCTTTTCCGCCTTCACGATTCGAACTGAAATAGATCGTTCCATTGGCTGCCACGGACGGATAGAACTCCTGACTTTCCGTCTTGACCGGCAGGCCCAGGTTCGCCGGCTCACTCCAACCGGTTCGAGTCTTTTCCACTACCCAGATGTCGAAATCATTCTTGGTCTTGCCTGGTCCAGGCCGATTTGAACTAAAGAATAGTTTAGAGCCATCCGGCGAGATGAAAGGATCG
Source organism: Acidobacteriota bacterium (assembly GCA_046733695.1). Lineage (GTDB taxonomy): Bacteria > Acidobacteriota > Blastocatellia > Pyrinomonadales > Pyrinomonadaceae > PSRF01. The sequence goes on along the minus strand of JBKPPU010000171.1, from coordinate 8,792 downwards.
AAGTCTGAATACTGCCCCGAGAATTCAGCGACCTGCGGAGTTGACCAACGGCCTTGACTAAGGCTCGAAACCAGAATTGTCCAGAATTGGGTTTTGGGCGTGCGCTTTGTGAAATAGAGAGACTGGCCGTCGGGTGTGAATGCTGCGTTTAGCTCCATATCACCGGTCGATATGATTCCGGCGCCGAACATTTCAGGCTGGGTCTGCTGATAAAGGTAGCTGGTGAAATCAACTGCTGGTTTCGCGGCACATACCGTCATAGACAAAATGCCGATGAGTATTGCGTTTACTAATCTCTTCGATGATAGCCACGTCATGTAAGGGATACCTCCAAAGCGGTGAGTTACCGCGGCAATGAGTATTGAATGAGTATTGTTTCAACTTAGGGTGAATAGCAAATCGGAAGTTACCTGGTGCCTATGATAAATGTTGATCCCGTAATGAGTCAGCTGCGTGATACGCGAGCGTGCCGCAAGGTTTCGAGTTCTTTCTTAAGAGGCATCCAATAGTGTCGATCTACGTAGCGTACCTGCTGCTCCTCCTCGATCAACAATTTCGCGAGAAGTGATTCGTCTTCGTTCTTAAGCGCCTTCAGGAGAGGTCGCTGCCGCAAAAGTTGAGGCTGAGTTCGATTTTGCCGAGCTAACTCAATTAGCAATTGCGGTGTCCTCAGCTCAAGAAACCAGAATTGAATTTGGTTTTTAGTAGGAGTTTCACGGTTCGCGAAGTAGTTCACCTCAACCAGCTGGCGAATCATCGGCCAATCTTTGTCACGCTGCGTCTTCTTGGCTTGAACGAGGTCGGGAAGGCCCATCAACTCTATCGTTGAGCCGTCTACTTCAATAGTTGTACGCCCTTGTCCAAAGTCTTTGAAAAGGGGCGACTCCGCGCATTTTCGTCATTACGTCTACTCTCATTCCAAGAGCTTCAGTGTGATTACACCTAAAAGAAACGGCGTGCCCTTTACGGAGATACTTTGCCTCGAATGGGGGTACCGCGATCACTTCCGCTTTCAGATCGTTTAGGCTTTTCTTGAGTCTTGCAAGATTTTCAGAGCTTGCAAGTATGGCGAGATCGGTGTCACGGCTAAACTCGGCTGCGCCGTAGAATACGCATGCCTGGCCGCCCATGAGCAGCGCCTGGACTCGGTGCCGATGGATCGAAGAAAGGACTTTCAGTATCGGGTTGGGTTTCAAGCGAGCCACCAAGGTAGAAATAAACTTGCCACAACTTTTCTGATTCGCGCCAACGTTCTTGAGGTGAAAGACGATACCACGAAGCCCATTCCTCACCGGCTATTTCTTCAGGCGTAATCATCAGGCAAAGTTTACACTCTTGATTGCCGTTTGGCAGCAGGTTCCTTGCTCCCCGTAACTGACTCCATTGGTGCCCCCGCAGGGATTCGAACCCCGAACCAACAGATTATGAGTCTGCTGCTCTAACCGTTGAGCTACAGGGGCACACGAAACAGAGCTGGCCGAACGGTGATGCAGGCGAGTGTAGCATGCAGGTGTTTGGAAGTTGAAAATCACGTTGGGAACTTGGCGCCTCCTTGGAGTGCGGCGCTCTAATTGAGGTACTTGTTAACACCCGCGGCGGCGCGGCGGCCGTCGGAGATGGCCCAGACGACCAGGGATTGGCCGCGTTCGATGTCGCCGGCGGCAAAGATGCCCGGGATGTTGGTCATTTTGTTTGTGTCGACAGCAACGAGGCCTCGCGGGTTTAGAGTCAGGCCCAGTTGAGAAATCAGGCCGTCTTTCTCGGGACCAAGAAATCCCAGTGCGAGCAGCACGAGTTGTGCGGGCCACACGCGCGTTGTGTCTGGAACTTCGCTGAACGAGGAATCAACGGCGACGGTTTCAACAGCCTCCACGGTTTCATTCCCGATAAAGCTGCGCGTCATCACTGAATACGAGCGCGGATCTTTTCCACTCAGCGCAATGGCTTCTTCATGCCCGTAGTCGACGCGATGAACGCGGGGCCATTGCGGCCATGGATTGTCTGCCGCGCGCGCCGCCGGCTGTTGCGGTAGGATTTCAAATTGGACCAGACTGCAACAGCCGTGGCGTAGCGCAGTGGCGACACAATCAGTACCGGTATCGCCGCCTCCAATCACGATCACGTCTTTATCTTTCGCGGAAATAAAGTCCGGTGCCGGACCATCCAAAACGGCCTTAGTATTCGCACGCAGAAAGTCCATCGCGAAATGAATGCCCGGCAGCCTGCGATTCCCAACCGCAAGATCACGCGGACGACTGGCCCCACCACACAACACAACTGCGGCAAACTCACTCAACAACCGGTCGGCGGGATAGTCGCGACCAACGTCGGTATTAACGATGAACTGAATGCCTTCGGCAGAAAGCAGATCGACACGTCGCTGAACGAGCGTCTTGTCGAGCTTCATGTTTGGAATGCCGTACATAAGCAGGCCGCCAACACGATCAGCCTTCTCGAGCACCGTCACCGTGTGGCCCGCCGAATTAAGCTCTGCCGCACAAGCTAAACCCGCTGGACCAGATCCGATGACTGCCACTCTCCTTCCCGTACGGCGTTGTGGCGGGAGCGGAACAATCCAACCCTCTTCGAAACCACGATCGACGATCGCACACTCAATCGACTTGATCGTCACCGCCTCCTCAGTAATCGCACGCACACACGAGCCTTCACACGGCGCGGGACAAACTCTGCCCGTGAATTCGGGAAAGTTGTTTGTCTTGTGCAGAAGCTCGAGCGCCGCTTTCCAATTGCCGCGGTGAACGAGATTGTTCCAGTCGGGAATCAGGTTGTTCAGCGGACAACCTGACGCAGCACCGTTGAGGAGCTCACCGGTGTGACAAAACGGAATGCCGCAGTCCATACAACGGCCTGCCTGCTCGCGCAGACTCGATTCCGCCGAGTGCGTGTGAAACTCGTTCCAATCGTGAACGCGTTCCAAAGGCGATCGCAGCACTGGAAGAACGCGGTCATGCATGTGCAACTGCTACTTTCTCCATTGCGCGTGCGTAGTCGTTGGGCAGCACTCGCACAATCTTCGCTACAAATTGATCCCAGGCGAGGAGGATTTCAGTAGCGCGACTGCTGCCGGTGTGCTCGGCATGACGAAAGATCATGTCTTTAACAAACTCAATCTCCGACTGACCGTCGAGTGCGGTCAACGACACCATCTCAAGATTGCAAAACGCTCTATTGTCGTTCAGGAAATACGCGATACCACCTGACATGCCCGCCGCAAAGTTTCGACCGACACGGCCCAACACCACGACTCGTCCACCAGTCATGTACTCACAACCATGATCGCCAACAGCTTCAACAACGACATTCGCTCCGCTGTTTCGCACACAAAACCTCTGGCCTGCAATGCCGTTGATGTAAGCCTCACCACTCGTCGCACCGTAGAAAGCAACGTTGCCGATAATGACGTTCTCTTCCGGAACAAACGTGGAATTCTTTGGCGGAACGACGACGATCTTTCCGCCTGACAGTCCTTTGCCGAGATAGTCGTTTGCATCTCCTTCGAGTCGCAGCGTAATTCCTTTCGGAATAAAAGCGCCGAAACTCTGTCCTGCAGATCCCTGAAAGCGTAGTTGAATAGTGTCGTGCGGGAGACCGGCTGGTCCATACTGCCGCGTGACTTCGCTTCCGAGCCTCGTTCCAACAGCACGGTGAATGTTGCGAATCGGAAGGGTGGCCGAGACTAGCTCACCGTTGCGCAATGCAGGCCTGCAAAGATCGAGCAGTGTCGCGCTGTCCAGAGTGCTTTCCAGATCGTGATGCTGTGTCGTTTGACAGTAACGACCGACACTCGCGGGGACATCGGGTTTAAAGAGCAGCGGCGACAAATCGAGGTAGCCGGCTTTCCAGTGATCGATTTCCGCCGTTCGCAAACACTCCGCGTGGCCCACCATCTCGTTCATGTTGCGGAAGCCGAGTTGGGCCATCAACTCACGTACCTCCTGCGCGATGAACATCATGAAGTTGACCAGGTGTGAAGGATCTCCGGTGAACTTCGCTCGCAGTTTCGGATCCTGCGTCGCCACCCCGACAGGACAAGTGTTCAAGTGACAAGCACGCATCATGATGCAGCCAAGCGTGACGAGTGGCGCGGTAGCGAAGCCAAACTCTTCCGCACCGAGCAACGCCGCGACAACAACATCACGACCTGTTTTCAACTGTCCATCAGTTTCGATCGTGATGCGACTGCGCAGGTCGTTCAGGAGCAGCGTCTGGTGCGTTTCCGCAAGACCGAGCTCCCAAGGCGCGCCCGCATGCTTGATGCTGGTCAGCGGCGATGCGCCCGTGCCGCCGTCGTAGCCACTGATCAGAACGACGTCTGCACGGGCCTTTGCCACGCCCGCCGCGATTGTCCCCACGCCCGCTTCGGCAACCAGCTTTACGCTAATCCGCGCCTCGGGATTTGCATTCTTAAGATCAAAAATGAGTTGGGCCAGATCCTCGATCGAATAGATGTCGTGATGGGGCGGCGGGGAGATCAGTCCGACACCGGGAGTCGAATGTCTGACGGACGCGATCCACGGGTACACTTTTTCTCCAGGTAGTTGACCGCCCTCGCCCGGCTTGGCACCCTGCGCGATCTTGATCTGGAGTTCCTGTGCGTTGACGAGGTAGTGACTCGTAACTCCAAACCTGCCTGACGCGACTTGCTTGATGGCGCTGTTTCGCGAGTCGCCAAAGCGTTCCGGATCTTCACCGCCCTCGCCGGTGTTGCTCCTGCCGCCGATGCGGTTCATCGCGATCGCGATCGACTCGTGCGCTTCTTTGCTGATCGAACCGTAAGACATTGCACCCGTTTTGAAACGTCTGACGATCGCTTCCGGCGGCTCAACCTCTTCAATTGGGACTGGTGGAAGACTCGACCGCAGCTCCATCACTCCGCGCAACGTGCAGAGATTGCGCGATTGATTGTTGACGAGCTCGCTGTACTCTTTGAACGTCTCGTAACTTCCGGTGCGACACGCCGCCTGCAGTTTGTGAACGGTTAAAGGATTGAAGAGATGCGGCTCACCGTCTTTGCGATACTGATAATGACCGCCGCTTTCGAGAGTGGGCTGGTTAAGAAAAGCCGCGGCGTGTCTGCGTCGAACTTCTTCCGCGATCACATCGAGATTCGCCCCGCCGATGCGCGAAGGTGTCCAGGTGAAGTATTTATCGATGAGGTCCTGATGCAGGCCGACGGCTTCGAAGATCTGCGCGCCACAGTATCCCTGTGTGGTTGAGATGCCCATCTTCGAAATAACTTTGATGATGCCTTTATTTATCGCATGCACGTAATTGTGAAGTGCTGCCTGTTCGTCTTGAAGAGTTTCAAACACGAGATAAGGATTGATTGCGGCAGCGCCGTAGCCGAGCAACAGGGCGAAGTGGTGCACTTCTCGCGGCTCTCCGCTTTCAACGATCAACCCGACTTGCGTGCGCGTGCCCTCGCGAATCAGGTGATGATGAACAGCGCCCGTAGCCAGCAGCGCGGGAATGGGCGCCATCTCGGCGTCGATGTTGCGATCGGAGAGGATGATGAGATCGTAGCCGGCTTTGATCGCTGCGCTTGACTGTTCACAGATGTCTTCGAGCGCGGTTGCGAGACCCTTCCCTTCCGCCGCAGCAGCGTAAACGATTGGGATGGTTAAGGACTTAAACCCCGGCTTGCCCCAGTGACTGTCTGAATCACCGAGCAGCCGCAGCTTCTCCAATTCTTCATTGCTTAGAATGGGCGACGACAGTCGAATCTGACGCGCACATTCCGACGACGGCTCGAGCATATTTGCCTCTGGTCCAACGCACGTGTCGGCGGACATCACGAGCTCTTCGCGAATTCCATCGACTGGTGGATTCGTCACCTGTGCGAAGAGTTGTTTGAAGTAGTTGTAGAGCAACTGTGGACGTTCGGACAAAATCGCGAGCGGCGTGTCGGTGCCCATCGAGCCAACCGGCTCGCTTCCGGTTGTGGCCATCGGCTCGATAAGCAATCTCAACTCTTCATACGTGTAACCAAAAACGCGTTGGCGCTTGAGAACCGTTTCAGTGTTCGTTGTATGAACGTACGGGGGTTCAGGCAAATGGTCCAACGCAATCATGTTGGCGTTGAGCCAATCCTGGTAAGGATGTTCCCGAGCCAGCGTCTGCTTCAATTCGTCGTCGCCGATGATGCGGCCCTGAATTGTGTCAACAACGAACATATTGCCCGGTTTGAGACTTCCCTTCACCGCGATCCGCTCCGCGGGAATATCAAGCACGCCGACTTCAGATGCCATCATCACCAAATCATCATCAGTGATGTAGTAACGAGCGGGACGGAGACCATTGCGATCGAGTAACGCCCCGACTGTGAATCCATCGCTGAAGACGATCGCCGCCGGTCCATCCCATGGTTCGGTAATCAAGGAGTGATACTCGTAGAAGGCACGCTTTTCCTGACTCATGAACCTATCGCCGGTCCACGGTTCTGGAACCATCATCGTGAGCGCGTGTGGCAGCGAACGGCCGGCAAGCAAAAACATTTCGAGAGCGTTGTCGAACATTCCCGAGTCGCTCCCGTCGGTGTCGATTACGGGCAACACCTTCTGTAGATCGTCGCCGAATAGTTGCGACGCAAAGCGGCTTTCGCGTGCGTGCATCCAGTTGACGTTGCCGCGCAGCGTGTTGATTTCGCCGTTGTGTGCGAGATAGCGATATGGATGTGCGCGCGCCCAACTCGGAAACGTGTTGGTGCTGAAACGAGAATGGACGATAGCGAGCGCTGAGGTTAGCGAGTCGTCAAGAAGATCAGAATAGAACTGCGGCAATTGACTGGCAGTCAGCATGCCTTTGTAGACGACGGTCTTGTACGAGAGACTCGAGATGTAAAAGCCGGGGATGTTCAGTTGTTTTACTTGTCGAGATGCGCGGCGTCGGATGACGTAGAGCTTGCGCTCGAAAGCGGCGTCGTGAGTTAGATCGGCACTACGTGAGATAAAGACTTGCCGGACGATGGGTTTTGATTCGCGCGCGGTTGGACCAAGCAGTGCGTCGTTTGTGGGAACATCTCGCCAGCCGATTAGTCGCTGGCCCTCTTCTTCGACGATCTGCTCCAGTATTGCTTCGCACTGTTGTCGCCATGCGCTCACCACAGGCAGGAAAACCATACCGGCTGCGTACTGTCCAAAGGCTGGGAGTTCGAACGAACATTGTTTCAGCAGAAACTCGTGTGGGGTTTGAATAAGTATTCCGGCGCCGTCACCGCTATTCGCGTCACAACCTGACGCACCACGATGCTCCAGATTACGGAGCACCTCGAGGGCGTTTCTGACAATCTGGTGCGAGCGTCGCCCCTTAACGTCAGCGACGAAACCCACGCCACAAGCATCGTGCTCGTTACGTGGATCGTAGAGACCTTGTTTTTGTGGTCCATCGATCAATGTATTCCTGGAAAATGTTTGTTAACTACGACACGTAGATCGTAGAGATCCCCTGCGGCCCACCCACCGCTTTACAACACCTATGCCAAGCCACAAAGAAGCACAAAAGGCCCAAAACACCCGCTTATGCGAGCTAGATCGAGCGACAAGTTTGTAGGTTTGTCGTCCTCAGCCTACAAGAATGTAAGTGTGGTTTATGCATCCATAAAACTTTTCACTTTGACTTACGAAAAAATGCGATTCAACATGCGCCATCCATCATGGTTGCCACGCTGAAGAGTCCGGAACTGGTCACGCGCGAACGGCGCGAAGTGCGAAAGCTCGGCACGCTTCTCGAGATCAGTCGACTCCTTGCAGACACGAGCAATCTCAAAACAGCCTTCGCTGCCTCCCTGGAAACACTCGGACGCCACCACGGCATGTTTCGAAGTTTTGTGATGCTGCTGGATAGGGAGAGCGAGAAGATTCGTATCGAAGCCAGTTACGGTCTCAACCAGGACTCGGCGCATCGCGTCACTTATCGCGTCGGCGAAGGCGTCATCGGCCGCGTCGTGCAAAGCGGAAAACCTGTTGTCGTGCCGCAAACCAGTCGGGAGCCGCTGCTGCTAAATCGTCTGCGCTCTCATGAGGAAAACACGACGCGCAAGGAAGTCAGCTTCATCTGCGTGCCGATTATGAACGGAGGAAAAGCCGTAGGCGTGCTCGGCGCCGATCGTGTCTATAAAGAAGAGCGCGACTACGACCGCACCACGAAGTTTCTCAGCGTAACTGCGGCGATGATGGCGCAGGCACTCAAGGTGAGAGAACGTATCGAGGCCGACAAGAAGCGCTTGCTCGACGAGAACAGTCAACTCAAACAAGAGCTGCGCGAACGCTACGACTTTGGCCACATTGTCGGGAACTCCAATCCGATGCGCCTGGTCTACGAGCAGGTGACGCAGGTCGCTCGCACAAACACCACTGTGTTGCTGCGTGGCGAGTCGGGCACGGGCAAGGAGATGATTGCCCACGCGATTCATTACAACTCGCTGCGCGCCAGTAAACCATTCGTCAAAATCAGTTGCGCTGCCCTTCCTAACACATTGATTGAATCGGAATTATTCGGTTACGAGAAAGGCGCTTTCACAGGTGCGCAGACACGCAAAAAGGGCAGATTTGAACTTGCAGACGGCGGCACGCTGTTTCTTGACGAGATCGGCGACCTCGATCTGACCACGCAGGTAAAACTACTGCGCGTGTTGCAGGAGCGTGAGTTTGAACGGCTCGGCGGTGTCGAAACGATCAAGGTAAACGTACGGCTGATCGTGGCTACGAACAAGGATCTGGAAGAAGCGATTAAGCGGTCGCAGTTTCGCGAGGATCTTTACTATCGTCTGAACG
>JBKPPU010000170.1:0-6494 GCA_046733695.1 Acidobacteriota bacterium | reverse complement strand
GCGTCTTCCTCACGGCCGAGCATGCCGTAAGTAAGCGCAAAGATGCGTCGCTCCCAGCGCCGTACAATCTCGCCGAAAGCCTCCGCATCGCCCGTTAAAGCACGCTCAACGATGATCTCGTCCGTACTCAAAGTTTCCATTCACGAGCCTTCAGGCTCAGGGGTTTAGACGTTGCTTGAGGTCTAGAAGTCGATTTTTCATTGCCAATTGCCAATTGCCGATTGCCAATTTCGCTAAGTTGAGATCGATTTACCTAAATTGGCAATTGGCAATCGACAATTGGCATTGTTAAAACCCGTTGACACTTTCGAGGGGGCTCGACAATAATAGCCAGACGCCGAGCTATGTGCTCGGCGAATAGTGTCGCCTGCCGAACCCGACGACCTGCCCAGTGATTGTACCGCCAGATTTCAAAAATGCTCGAAAAACTCGGACGAATCCGTCTCCTCTACATCGTTTTGGGAGTCCTGCTGCTCGTGGGCCTCTTGCCGCTGACCTTTACCGGATTCGTCTTGTCCAACCGCAGCGCCGACGAACTTCGGTCTATCGAAGGGCGCTACCAGGCTCAGCTCGTGCAGGACAAGGCCCGACAGATCGAACTCTACGGCCAGCGATATCGGGACGTCGTCACTGGTCTCGCTCGAGCCTTTGAAATCTCGGGCGGCATCAAGGAGTTGAACAATTCAGGCTACGATGGACGTCTTCAAGCAACACTTCAGGAAGACCCAAACCTGATCGCCCTCGCCCTCTGGCCGGTCGATGGCAAGCTTCACCGCGCCTTCCAGCCGGACGTAATCAAACTCGAGGAAGTGGATTCACGAGTCAGCGAGGTGCTCGCCCGCATGAGTGGCCGCGGCCTCGTCGTCAGCCGGCCGCAAATCATTCGTTCCGGACAGGAGATGGCGCTCACGATCGCCGAACCCGTCTTAGGCGGCACCAATAATCAGGACGTCGTCGCTGCGGTCGTGGCGATTGTTTCGTTTCAGGAAGTTTTCGACGCGGTACAACAGCCGACTTCAAAGAGCGAGCGCGAACTCCTGAATGCGGGTCTGCCGGTAGTTTTCGTCGTCGACCAGAACGGGCGTGCGGTGGCTCACCCGGAAGCCAGTGTCGCGTTCTCGGAAAAGTCTATGACCGACCTGAAAGTGGTTCAGGACTGGCAGGAGTCAGGCGATCAGGTTCAGTCAGCGCTCGCTCCATTCACAGCAACTCGCGACGGTCGAAGCGTCGAAATGCTTGGGTCGTATGCGACTGCCGAGCTCGACAAGAGCTCCCGTTTGGGCGTGATAGCTATTCAGGACGAAGCTGCGGCTCTCGCATCAGTTTCTGACATGCGGTGGCAAACGCTCTGGATCAGTTTGATCGCAGCCTTTTTGACGACACTGGTTGGAGTATTTTTTGCAAGCAAACTGACGCATCCGGTAAGCGAACTCGCCGGCGGTGCACACCGCATTGCGTCGGGCGATTTCTCGAAACGAATTGAAGTAACGAGCCGCACAGAACTCGGCGATCTCGGCAACTCCTTCAACTTGATGACCGACCAGGTCGAACGATTCATCGTCGACTTGCAGAAGTCTTCCCAGGAAAACCGCGAACTATTCCTCGGCACGGTCAAGGGTCTTGCTGCCGCGATCGACGGCAAGGATCCGTACACTCGTGGTCACTCGGAGCGCGTCTCTCGTTTCTCGATGGCGATCGCCCAGCGCCTGGGTCTGACTGATGACGAAGTCGAAAAGATCAGGATCAGCGCTCTTTTGCATGATGTCGGTAAGATTGCGATCGACGACAACATTCTCAAGAAGCCCGCCGCGCTCACGGATGAAGAGTACGAGATCATGAAAGGCCATCCGCAGAAGGGCTACAAGATCATGTCGCAGATTCCGGCGATGAAAGAGTTTCTGCCGGGCATGTACATGCATCACGAGATGGTCAACGGGATGGGCTATCCGCAGGGACTCAAGGGAGACGAGATTCCGCTGATGGGCAAGATCGTCGCGGTCGCAGACACATTCGACGCGATGACGACCGACCGCCCCTACCAGAAAGCGATGAAGTTTGAAGACGCCCTCGCGCGCATCGAGAGCTTTGTCGGCACGCGCTACGACCCTGGCGTTGTTGCCGCGCTCTCGGAAGCGTGCAAGGAAGGCCAGATCAAACCCGGACAAGTTAAGCTCAGGAAACCTGCCAAACCAGTCCTTAATCCGCAGATTACGCAGAGCACGCAGATTAATAAGCCCCTCTCTGTGTAATCTGTGTAATCTGTGGATATAATCGTCGGCACATGGGACTTTTTTGGAGAAGAAAAAAGGATGAGTTTGTCTCACTCCGTCTAAATGAACCCTCTGAAGCTGCACCGGAAACACCGGCGCCGCCCGTCGAGCCTCCTCGCCAAAAAGCAACTGAGCCAGTAAACGAAGAACCGCCGCAGCAGACGGTTAAACCTGAACCGGTGGCACCGACGAGATCTCCGTTTCAGAGTTCTGTTCTGGGGCTAAACCTTTCGATGGAGGAGCTTCAGGCGCAGGAAGCTGCTCTTGAACAGGAGTTCTCGGCTCGGTTTCGGCGCGCCGTTGCGGCCACACGAGATTCGTTATCTGACAGACTTGACGCCGTTTTTGCCGGACGCAAAAAGATTGACGACGAGTTGTTGGACCAACTGGAGGAAGTTTTGATCGCGGCAGATATCGGTGTAACCACGACGCTTGCCATTCTCGACAAGGTGCGTCGCGGCGTTGCACGTAATCAGATCAACGATCTCGACGCGCTCAAGGCTGCCATCAAAAGCGAGTTGCTGAATATCCTTCAGGCTTCTGAACGCGAGGGAGTCGCTTCGGAGACGACCGTTCCGGAAAGCGTGGCGCCGTACGTGATGATGATCGTGGGCGTGAACGGCGTGGGTAAAACCACGACGATCGGAAAACTCGCGCAACGCATTAAAGCGGAAGGCAACGACGTTTTGATATGCGCGGCCGACACATTTCGTGCCGCGGCGTCCGAGCAGCTCGCGATCTGGGCTGAGCGAACGGGCGTTCCACTGATTCAACAGAAACAGGGAACCGATCCGGCCGCAGTGCTTTTCGATTCGCTCAAGGCAGCAAAAGCGCGCGGTTCAGAGGTGTTGATTGTCGATACCGCCGGACGACTGCACACGAAGTCGAACCTGATGGCGGAGTTGGAAAAGATGAAGCGCGTTGCGGCGCGTGAAGTCGAAGGTGCACCACACGAGACGTTGCTCGTAGTCGATGCGGTTACGGGGCAGAACGGTCTCGAGCAGGCGCGACAGTTTTTGAAAGTCGCGGGCGTCACCGGAATCGTGCTCACGAAACTTGATGGCACTGCGAAAGGCGGGATCGCGGTCGCGATAGCGAAAGAGTTAAACTTACCGATTCGATATGCGGGTATCGGCGAAAAGGTCGACGACCTCGTAGTTTTTGATCCGGAGCAGTACGTGAATAGTTTGTTCGGAAATTGAGCCACGGATTACACGGAAAAGACGGATTCATGTTAACAACGCTGGATAAACCAACTGTCTGGACCGACACTGATCGGCGCATGATGTCGCGTGCGCTGGAGTTGGCGAGGAAAGGCGTTGGGCTGGTCAGTCCTGGACCATTGGTGGGTTGTGTGGTTGTTAGTGAAGCTGGCGAGATTGTTGGTGAAGGTTTCTACCTCTTTGAAGAAGTAAAGCACGCAGAAACAATCGCGCTTGAACTCGCTGGAGAGAACGCGCGCGGTGGCACTGCCTACGTCTCTCTCGAACCACACGCGCATCACGGTCGCACGCCGCCGTGCACCGATGCGCTGATAGCTGCCGGGATTAGGCGTGTTGTAGCGCCGATCGAGGATCTAAATCCAAAAGTCTCAGGCAAAGGTTTCGCACACCTCCGCGCGGCGGGTATTGAAGTCGAGATTGGATTAATGCGTGCGGAAGCTGAGCAGATAAACGAAGCGTACCTGCACTACATGTCGACAGGGATGCCGTTCGTTCATTTGAAACTCGCAGTTTCGCTTGATGGGAAAATCGCGACTCGCACCCGAGACTCGCGCTGGATCACGGGGCCTGAGTCACGCGCACGCGCGCTTGAACTACGGCACGAGTACGATGCGATTCTTGTTGGTGCGGGAACAGCCGAAACTGATGATCCGCAACTGAGCGATCGCTCGGGACTGGCGCGACGGCGTCCGCTTGTTCGTATCGTGCTTGATGAAGAAGTTCGACTTTCACCGGATTCACAGTTGGCAAAAACGACATCCAAGGCCCCGGTGATCGTCTTTGGAAATGAGAGCGCGAATCATGCTGACGTTTTGCGAGCACAAGATGTTGAGATCGTGAACTCGACCCGTGGCGATCTGACTGGCGTTTTGCGAGAACTCGGCAGCCGTTCGATTCAAAGCGTGTTAGTAGAAGGTGGTTCAACTGTTGCGGGCGAGTTCATCGATGCGGGCCTGGTAAATAAGATGACCTTTTTGATTGCGCCAAAGATTATCGGCGGAGTTAAAGCGCCGAGCGCTATCGGCGGGCGTGGTATCGCAATAATGTCGGAAGCGCTCGAACTCGAAAGAATCACTTCTATAAAGCGCGGTAACGACATCGAAGTCACCGGATACCCGCGCACCGCTAAAGGAATTCCTTCGGATGAAGGATGAAGGTGCTGAGCCTTATCCCTCCAAGCGACTGGGCCAACACTTCCTCAGGGACCAGCGCATCATTCATCGCATAATCGAATCGCTCGCACCGAAAGCCGATGAGACTATCGTCGAGATTGGCCCCGGCACAGGAGCGCTCACGTCCGTGCTGGTCGAGCGCGCAGGGCGGCTCGTCGCCGTCGAGTTCGATAACAAGCTCACTCCCTTGCTGAACGACCGCTTCAGCAGCTTCCCAAATTTCAAATTACTGATGGCCGATGCGTTGACCTTGGATTTTTGTGCGGAGATCCTTCCCGCGCAATCCGCGAGACTGGTTGCGAATCTTCCCTACAACATCTCGACCGCAATCCTGCAAAGACTGATCGCGCAGCGTGAGTGTTTTGAAGAGATGGTTCTGATGCTGCAGCGTGAAGTGGTCGAACGAGTACTCGCGCCGCCCGGAACAACGGATCGCGGCTATATCTCAGTTCTGGTTGAAGCTTACTGCGAGGCAGAGAAACTCTTCGACGTCGCACCAGGAGCCTTCCGACCGCCGCCCAAAGTCTGGAGCAGCGTGATGCGATTAAAATTTAGGCCCCGCATTAACGCAGATGTCGCGGATGAAAGCTTGTTATGGGAAACAGTGAGTGCCGGATTCGCGCAGAAAAGAAAGACGATACTCAACAATCTGCGCAATGCTTCTGGTCGTTTACAAGAAACGCTCAAACGCAACGGCGGCGCCAGCATCGTCCTCTGCAAAGCTAACGTTGAATTACAACGCCGAGCAGAGACACTGACGATTGAAGAATGGGGAAAGATCGTGCAGGCAATCAGTTAAATCCGTGGCTCAATAATCACTTTAATGCCATTGCGCGGTCGAAGAGAAAGAACCGGTAGCACCTCAACCTTGTGATCCGGATCGAGTTTGAACCGAAACCGCTGCCCGATCGTCGCGAGCAACAAAACGATCTCCATCATCGCGAAGTAGTTCCCGATACACTGCCGTGGTCCAGCCCCGAATGGGAAGTAAGCATATTTCGGTATCTGCTCGCTGTTTTCCCAACGCTCGGGTTTGAATTCATCCGGCGCATCGAAGTAACGCGGATCTCGATGCGTCACCCATTGAAACGCAAAAAGCTGTGTTCCCTTTGGCACACGATAACCGCCAATCTCCGTTTCCTCGATCGCCTCGCGCCCAACCGCATACGCAGGCGGGTAAAGACGCATGGTCTCTTTCGCAATCATCTCCGTGTATTTCAACTTCGGAAGATCTGAAACGTTCGGCGCTCTTCCGCCAAGCACTTCGGCAAGTTCGGCGTGAAACTTTCGTTCACACTCCGGATGAGTGGCAAGTAAATACCAACTCCACGACAACGAGAGTGCCGTCGTCTCGTGACCGGCCAGAAACAACGTCATCACTTCGTCGCGCAGTTGCTGATCGCTCATCTGAGTGCCGTCGTCGTCCTGCGCCTGGAGCAGCATCGACAACAAATCGCCCTCGTCGTAACCACTTGCCCGGCGTTCCGCGATGATGCGAAACACGATTTTGTCGATCTCGCTGACGGAGTTGAAGTATCTGCGATGTCCGGGAGTAGGCAGCCGATTGTCGAGAATCCATTTGAGTGTCGCCTGTGACGCAAACGGTTTAACAAGGCTCGAGAGGATCGCGCCGACGTGATCGGCATCGTTCGAGACGTCAGAATTGAAGAGGGTTTTGACTACGATCTCGAGTGTGAGGCGAGTCATGTCGCGGGCCAGATCCCGCTTCTCGCCATTCTTCCACGAGGCAATCGCGCGCTCTGCATATTGGACCATCACATCGCCGTATGAGCTGATACGCTGGCGATGAAACGCCGGCTGCGCGAGAC
>JBKPPU010000169.1:0-33585 GCA_046733695.1 Acidobacteriota bacterium | reverse complement strand
TCTGACCGCTTCGGCAGTGTGCAGGACTCCGCCCTTCCGCCGAAAGATACGCAGCGCCGCTTCGCTTGATGCCGCTGTGTGCCTCACGAAAACAGTATACCTCGCGCTGGATACAACTTACTACAGTTATCAGTAAGTGCGGGTAATTCTATCCAGTCTTGGTTTAGGTTCGGCGGCATTCCGACCAGGTTGCCACTGTCGATGGTCCATCTCCCGTGCGTGATGACCAAACCGTAATGGTAAACACACCACAATGGTTTTTGGAAAACACCGAACTAGGTGTCATCAGTGGAGTAAGGTGAATCTAAGTGAATCGAAGAAGGCGAATAGGCGCTGGCAAAAGCCCAAACACTTAATGCAATATATACTAACGCAGACGGGCCGCCGCAGCCGGTGTGCTCTCACAGAGGCCACCTCTGCACGTTACTGAGGCACGCCACTTTGCGCCAAACAATCGATCTTCATTTTGGTCAGATACTCTTAACCGTTTTAGGGCGAAGAATGGCTAAGGCGATCATTCCGGCTCCTTCTAGAGAAAAGTTTACCAGTCCGACTCGGTGAGCACGGATCGCGACGCTAAGCACGTATCAATGTCCAATCCTTTCTTCGAACATCCGATCCTGAATTCTCCTTATGAAATCCCAACCCGTCACTGGGAACTGGATGATCAGGGCCAGCCGACGCAAAAAACAATCGACGACCGCCGTCGCGCTTCTTTCATCACTCCAATTCCCAAACCAAAAAAGCGAAAGGGGTCTGGCGAACAGAGGCAGATTGTTTTTGACGAAGGCGAAGGACTATCAACTCAGGAACAAGCTTATGATCCAACGCCAATCATTAATGACCTTCGTCATCAAGTCGATCAGTGGCGCGCTTTGCCGAGTCCCAGTGATTGGCAAGTCACACCTGAAACAGCACATTTGCTTCAGCACTGGCGACACCACAAGTTCAACGACGTTCGCCCTTTTTTCTGCCAGATCGAAGCTGTAGAAACGGCGATCTGGTTGACTGAGGTTGCACCCACCATTGCTCGCGGAAAGGGTTTTCTCGAACTTCTAAAAAACGCGAATAACGACGCAAATCCGGAACTGATGCGCCTCGCATTAAAGCTCGCTACAGGTGCGGGGAAGACGACGGTGATGGCCATGCTGATTGCGTGGCAGACCATCAACGCGGTTCGTCGTCCGGGAACTAAGAAATTCACACGAGGGTTTCTCGTTGTTACTCCGGGACTGACCATAAAGGAGCGATTGCGTGTATTGCAGCCCAACGATCCCGACAGCTATTACGAAAGCCGCGAACTTGTGCCGAGTGACATGATCGAGGATGTGAAGCGCGCAAAAATAGTCATTACCAACTATCACGCTTTCAAACTGCGCGAACGATTAGAGTTGTCTAAAGGTGGTCGCTCGCTTCTCCAGGGCCGTGGCGAGCCGTTGAAGACACTCGAGACCGAAGGACAAATGCTGCAGCGAGTCATGCCAGAGTTGATGGGCTTAAAAAATATTCTCGTTCTCAATGACGAGGCGCATCACTGCTATCGCGAGAAGCCTGGCGCGACGGAGGTTGCCGTTCTTAAGGGTGATGAAAAAGAAGAAGCCAGGAAGAACAACGACGCAGCGCGCGTCTGGATTTCAGGACTTGAAACAGTCAACCGCAAACTCGGAGTCGCACGAGTCTTCGATCTTTCGGCCACTCCGTTCTTTCTGCGAGGCTCGGGTTACGCCGAAGGTTCTTTATTCCCGTGGACCATGAGCGACTTTTCTCTAATGGATGCAATCGAGTGTGGCATCGTGAAGCTCCCACGCGTTCCTGTTGCCGACAATATTCCCGGTGGAGAGATGCCGCGTTACCGCAATCTCTGGGAGAACATCCGCACTCGCATGCCGAAGAAAGGTCGAGGAAAAGCTAGCGACCTCGATCCGCTTAGCCTGCCAGTTGAGCTGCAAACTGCTCTTGCCGCTCTTTATGGTCACTACGAAAAAACTTTCAAGTTATGGGAAGCTGCAGGCATTCATGTTCCTCCCTGCTTCATCGTTGTTTGTAATAACACATCGACCTCGAAGCTGGTTTACGATTACATCTCCGGCTTCTTCCAACAGAACGAAGACGGGACCTCTAAATTGGTGAACGGTCGCCTTGCCCTATTCCGAAACTTTGATGAGGTCACCGGGAATCCTTTTCCTCGTCCTCGCACACTCCTAATCGACAGTGAACAACTCGAATCTGGCGAAGCTCTGGATGACAATTTCCGCAAGATTGCTGGTGACGAAATTGAACGATTTCGGCGTGAGATTTACGAACGTGGCGGCAAGCTCGCCGATGAACTCAAACGAGGCAAGGAACTGGATGACGTCACGCTCTTACGTGAGGTAATGAATACGGTTGGTAAACGTGGTCAACTAGGCGATTCGATTCGTTGCGTCGTGTCAGTTTCGATGTTGACCGAGGGTTGGGACGCTAACACTGTAACGCATGTGCTGGGCGTGCGAGCATTTGGTACTCAGTTGCTTTGTGAACAGGTGATCGGACGTGCGTTGCGACGTCAATCCTACGAACTGAATGAAGAAGATCTTTTCAACGTCGAGTATGCAGACGTGTTGGGTATTCCATTCGACTTCACTGCAAAACCCGTCGTAGCGCCGCCGCAACCACCACGCGAAACAATTCAAGTCAAGGCAGTCCGTCCGGATCGTGACGAATTGGAAATTCGTTTTCCACGCGTCGCTGGTTATCGCGTCGAGTTGCCGAGTGAACGACTCGAGGCAGAGTTCAACGATGATTCCATTCTCGAATTGACTCCAGATCTGGTAGGACCATCGATCACCCAGAACGCCGGGATCATCGGTGAAAGTGTCGATCTGAATCTTGAACATCTGGACGACCTGCGCCGGTCAACGTTACTTATGCAATTGACCAAACGCCTGCTTTACACGAAGTACCGAGATCCAGGCGAGGAAGCAAAGCTACATCTCTTTGGTCAGCTCAAACGCATTACAAGGCAATGGTTGGACAACTGTCTGGTCTGCAAAGGTGGCACCTATCCTGCACAATTGATGTATCAGGAACTCGCTGACAGGGCGTGTGAACGCATCACTGCGGGTATCACGCGAAAACTATCTAAAGATCGTCCGATCAAGGTCGTGCTCGATGCCTACAACCCGACTGGCTCGACAATGCACGTGAAGTTCAATACGTCGAAGATGGATCGCTGGGAGACAGACGCTCGCCGTTGCCACATCAACTGGGTGATTCTCGACAGTGATTGGGAGGCGGAATTTTGTCGCGTCGCTGAAGCACACCCAAGCGTGAGGGCATATGCCAAGAACCACAATCTGGGATTTGATGTGCCGTATCGTTATGGCTCAGAGATGCGCCAATATCGTCCAGATTTCATCGTGCTCGTAAAGGATGGTCACGGTGAAAACGATTTATTGCAGCTGGTGGTCGAAATCAAAGGTTATCGACGTGAAGATGCCAAAGAGAAGAAGAGCACCATGGAAACTTACTGGGTGCCGGGTGTGAACAATGATGGCCGCTATGGACGCTGGGCGTTTGCCGAATTTACCGAGGTCTACCAGATCGAATCAGACTTTAAAGCGAAGGTTGAAGCCGAATTCAACAAGATGATCGACTCCGTGCGCGACCGGTCATAGCCCGACTGTAAGGGAGGGCTCATACCTGGCATTGAGCGTCTAAGTTTCAATTGTCACTCGTGCAGAGTTAAGACATAATATGCCCAAACTCAAGAGCAACAAGAAACAATCAGTAAGAAAGTCCGTCGAAACCCTCATGCACGACGAAGCCTCACGCAAGAATATCCCCACGGCCGAATACCAATCCGTGATGCAAAAGGAAGAGCAGTGCCCTGTTCGGGTGCCGCTCAAACGCAGTGCTACCGGATTGGATGATGAGAAAGCAAATCGCAACCGCGACCTCGATCCCCAACTAGTTTGGCGTGGGAAGGACGAGCAGGATTGGTCTGATCTCGTGGTCCACGCGCCACCGCTTTACATTCAGGAGAAGGTTCATCCTAAAGCACTCATTGACGATCTTCTGCGTCGCACGAAAGCGAACGAGAAGGCGGATGAGTCGCAACCCGATCTGTTTGCGGATTTCAATGGCTTGCCGGACGAAAATGCAAAGACCGAGTTTTACCAACACGATGCCAATTGGTCGAACCGCATGATCCTCGGGGATAGTTTGCAGGTGATGGCGAGTCTGGCTGAACGGGAAGCCCTGCGCGGAAAAGTGCAGTGCATCTATATCGACCCACCTTACGGGATTAAGTTCAACTCAAATTTTCAGTGGTCTACCACCAGCCGCGACGTGAAGGACGGCAAAACAGACCACATCACTCGCGAGCCGGAGCAGGTCAAAGCTTTTCGCGACACTTGGCGGGACGGCAGCCACAGCTATCTCACCTACCTGAGGGATCGGCTCGCCGTTGCCCGCGATCTCCTCACCGATTCCGGCTCCATCTTCGTGCAGATCGGCGATGAAAATGTCCACCGCGTCCGGGCCGTGATGGATGAGGTGTTTGGTGATGAGAATTTTGCGTCACTAATTACGCTAAAGAAAACAGGCGGATTGGGAACAAAGCAGCTCAAGAGAGTGAGCGACTACATCCTTTGGTTTTACAAGAATTCAGAGCACAACAAATTCAGGACGTTGTATTTCATCAAGAAGGCAGGTGAGGGGCAGGGAACCGGGGAGAGATATGATCAGGTAGAGTTGCCCGACTCTTCAAGACGCACTATGAGCACACACGAAAGGGGAAACGCTGCAAATTTGCCGGACGAGGCTAGGCCCTACAAGCACGACAATTTGAAGTCAGGTGCATTCAGAGAGAATACGACGGTCCCATTTTTCATGCGGGGTAAGACTTATCATCCTGGTCCGAGCAACTGTTGGAAATCTACAGTTGTAGGGTTAGACCGATTGAATCGTGCTGAACGAATAGCGGTCACGGGTCAAAGCCTGTCGTATGTAAGGTTTTTGGAGGACTTTCCAGCGTATGAAGTGACAAATGTTTGGGACGATCTCGGAGCTGTTATCGACAAGACCTATGTAGTCCAAACAGCTGCTGGGATAATCGAACGCTGCGTCCTCATGGCCAGTGACCCGGGCGATCTCGTGCTCGACCCAACCTGCGGCTCTGGTACGACTGCTTACGTCGCTGAACAATGGGGTCGACGTTGGATCACGATTGACACCTCACGAGTAGCTCTTGCTCTAGCGCGTGCCAGAATTATGGGAGCCCGCTATCCTTATTACCTCCTTGCTGATTCCCCAGACGGCCAGCGCAAGGAAGCTGAGGTGACTGGAAGCGTCCCCTCCTCGCATCCGACGCATGGCGACATTCGACAAGGCTTTGTCTACGAACGTGTGCCGCACGTAACGCTCAAGTCGATCGCCAACAACTCCGAAATCGATGTGATCTGGGAACACTTTCAAGAGGAATTGGAACCCCTGCGCCGAGACTTGAACGCAGCGCTAAAGCAGAACTGGGAGGAGTGGGAGATCCCGCGCGAAGCAGAAGCAAAGTGGAGTGATACTGCAAAGAAACTTCATGCAGATTGGTGGACTCACCGCATCTCGAGGCAGAAGGAGATCGACGCTTCAATCGCGCGCAAGGCAGAGTTTGAATATCTCTATGACAAGCCCTATTTCGACACTAAGAAAGTTCGGGTCGCTGGACCATTCACTGTGGAAAGTCTTTCTCCGCATCGCATACTTGGTGTAGATGAAAACGACGAGCTAATCGATAACATCGGTGAACCACAACAAGGTGATGAGCGCGATTTCGTTCAGATGATCCTGGAAAACCTCAAGATCGCCGGCGTCCAGCAAGCTCACAAAGACGACAAAATCAACTTCACCTCGCTCATTCCCTGGCCAGGCGACCTGATCTGCGCCGAAGGTCGTTACCGCGAGAGCGAATCTGATTCAAACAGCGAGAAACGTGCTGCGATTTTCATCGGTCCCGAATTCGGAACTGTCTCTCGTCCC
The DNA here is from genome assembly GCA_046733695.1 of Acidobacteriota bacterium. GTDB lineage: Bacteria > Acidobacteriota > Blastocatellia > Pyrinomonadales > Pyrinomonadaceae > PSRF01. The sequence continues at coordinate 27,573 of JBKPPU010000169.1, read as the reverse complement.
GATCTCGTTTCCGCTGCTCGCGAAGCAGGCGACGCAAACTTCGATGTGTTGATCACATGCGCCTTTAACTACGACGCGCACTCTTCTGAATTCAACAAACTCGGCCGTATTCCTGTTCTAAAGGCTCGCATGAACGCGGACCTTCACATGTCCGAGGAACTCAAGAACACCGGCAAGGGCAATCTCTTTGTCATCTTCGGCGAACCAGACATCGACATTCTCGACGGTGGCGAAGACGGCTTACTCAACCAGATCCGGGTGAAGGTCAACGGTGTAGATGTCTTTCATCCGAACACGGGTGAAGTCCGCAGCGACGGCCCCGACGGCATCGCGTGCTGGTTCATCGATACGGACTACAACGAAGAGAGCTTCTTCGTCCGTCACGCCTATTTTCTCGGCGCAAACGATCCCTACAAATCCTTGAAGACCACACTCAAGGCCGAGATTAACGAAGAGGCCTGGGCCACGCTCCACAGCGACACCTCCCGCCCCTTCGACAAACCCACCTCCGGTCGCATCGCCGTGAAGGTAATCAACCACCTCGGCGATGAAGTGATGAAAGTATTTCGCGTATGATGGTACTCTTCGTGCGGAGGAGCCTGACAAATGGCAAGTGGTGACCAGCTAAAAGCCTTGCTCAAAGCCCACTTGGAAGGCGACGAACAGCGTTTTCGTTCTGTGGCCATGCAGGTCGCAGCTCACGAAGCGAAACTTGGGCATGGTCAACTCGCTGAGGAATTGCGTGCATTAATTGATAACGCAAAGAGACAGGGCGCGATTCCGATCAGTCGGCCTCGTGGAGAATTGGCTTCTCTCCTGTCCGTTTCGTATCCGAAGTCTCGATTCGGTGATGTCGTTCTCGATCAGGATTTAACTAAGCAACTCGATAGAGTAATTCGTGAACAGCGTCATTCAACCAAGATACTTACGCACGGTTTAACTCCTCGGCGGAAGCTATTGCTTGTTGGTCCTCCGGGAACCGGAAAAACACTGACTGCATCAGTGCTGGCTGGAGAGCTTGGAATACCGCTGTTGCAAGTACGCCTCGATGGCCTCATAACTAAATTCATGGGAGAGACGGCCTCTAAACTTCGTCAGATATTCGAAGCCACGGACCAAACGCGAGGTGTCTACTTCTTTGATGAATTCGACGCGATTGGTTCCCAGAGAAGCGCGGCTAACGATGTGGGTGAGATTCGGCGAGTCCTCAACAGCTTTCTTCAAATGATCGAGCATGATACGTCTCATAGTTTAATAGTAGCTGCCACAAATCATCCCGAAATTCTTGATTCGGCATTATTCCGTCGGTTTGACGATGTTTTATATTATTCGTTGCCAAACGTTGATCAGATTGCCTCAGTACTAAAAGCCAGGCTCCGACCAATTGCTGAGAAACGGATCTCATGGAAACAGTTGGCAGAAGATTCTCTCGGGCTTAGCTATGCGGAAGTAACGCGCGTCTCTGAGGAGGTACTCAAAGACGCTCTCATTCACGAACGTGAAACCGTCAGCCAGGCCGATATCCATCAAATGTTATTAGAGCGGCGAGACGCCGCCGGTCGACTCAAGAAAAGCAACTAACAAACGAGGCCGCTTCGAATGCCAGATCAAGAACGTAGATTCCCCCACTTCGTTCTCGCGGGGTTTACTGAGACTGAACGCTACCGTTCACCGCAGCAGGGTGGCGGCGGCGGAGCTGTGCCCCAACGCAATCGGCGAACACATGGGAGTGCATTGCTCCGTCAGCTTCGAGCTTTGGAAAGAGAAATGGAGAAAGCTCGGCAGGCTCAAATTGAAGCCGGGTTGGAAGCGGGTTTTGGTCTGCAGGTCGAGTTTGAAAGCTTTCCGGACATTGAACTGGCATTTGAAAGTCTGGCGCGAGAACGTTCCGGTATCGAGCTCTTCAATGTTCGACATGAAGGAACAGTGACTAAAGCGACAGTGTTTGTACCGGATGGAAAGCTTTCGCTTTTCGAGCACTGGATTCGTGACTACCTCGCAAATAAGAAGAGTGAAGACGGGAAGCGTTCACTCGATCACAAGGCGTTAATTAATACCATTCGTGAAATTCGGGCCGCTACTCTGAAGGAGTTATGGACTGACTCCCCGTTTGTGTTCCCTGAAACCGAAGACGAAATACTTTGGTGGGAAGTTTGGCTGCCGATTCGCGGAGATAGACAGGCAAGTGTGGCCAGCTTTCGCCGGCTCGCTCAAATGCATAATCTCCTGGTGGCTCCTGAAGAGCTCGAATTTCCTGAGCGCACCATCCTATTGATGCACGGTTCACGATCTCAACTTACCCAGTCAATGATGGTCCTCAATAGTGTTGCCGAGCTAAGACGTGCAAAAGAGACGGCGGATTTCTTCGATGCCCTACCTCTCGACGAACAACCTGATTGGCTAAACGAGTTACTTGCTCGCAGCGAATTTGCCAGCGCCAACGAGGACGTTCCGCACATTTGCATATTGGATACCGGCATTAACAACGGCCATCCGTTACTTGTGCCAGCCCTTGCCGACGTTGACCTTCATACAATCGAACCCGGTTGGGGAATAGAGGATGGACATGGCCACGGAACTCAGGTGGCAGGTTTGGCGCTGGTGGGGGATCTAATACCAGCACTCATTGCGAATTCTCCAATCCAAATTAGACATCGTTTGGAATCAGTCAAGCTCCTGCGAGGACAGGGAGACAATGTGGGTGATTCTCGTCATCATGGTTACTTAACCTCCGAGGCAGTTGCACGGCCTGAGATTACAGCTCCAGATCGGAGACGCGTCTTCGAAATGGCTGTAACTGCTCGCGATAACCGAGACCGTGGTCGACCGTCTGCATGGTCTGCGGCAGTGGATAATCTGGCATCGGACGCCGATGCCGAGAACACCAACCCGAGGCTGTTATTAGTATCGGGAGGAAATATTGAGAATTCGAATGCGTGGATGGATTATCCGGCGAGCAACAGCACAGATCTCATACATGATCCTGGGCAGGCTTGGAACGCACTGACTATCGGTGCGTATACTGATCTGACTGACATAAGTGAACCCGATATGGAGGCGTATCGAGCAGTAGCACCAAGGGGTGGCCTTAGTCCATTCAGCACAACGTCATCGACCTGGCAGCCACATTGGCCAATGAAGCCGGATGTAGTCTTTGAAGGAGGAAACGCAGCTAAGGATGCGTTGATGGCTCTGGCGACGCCGAGTTTAAGTCTCCTAACGACGCACCGTTTACCAAACGAGAGACTTTTCACGACGGCAAATGCCACCAGCGCAGCAACAGCGTTGGCCGCTCGGATGGCAGCAGAGTTGATGAGCGAATATCCAACGTTGTGGCCGGAGTCCATTCGGGCCCTTATGGTCCACTCCGCAGAATGGACCACTGCTATGCGGGAAGCATTCTTGCCTGCGCAGAGACAGCCTTCAAAAGGCGACTATGTACATTTAATTCGACATTGCGGTTTCGGAGTTCCGAACTTGGCGCGGGCGATGAGAAGCGCTTCTAATTCACTCTCGATGATTGTTCAGGAGCATCTTCGTCCCTTTACTCGCGATGGAAGTAGTCCACCGAAGACTAGAGACATGCACGTGCATCGACTGCCGTGGCCTCTTGATGAACTGGAAGCACTTGGCCAAGAGGAAGTGGAGATGCGTGTGACGCTTTCCTACTTCATCGAACCTAACCCCTCCGCTCGAGGTGTGAAATCGCGGTATCGATATGAGTCACACGGCTTGCGTTTCGATGTCAAACGCGCGGCGGAATCTGACAATGACTTCCGAGCTCGCATCAATGCCGCTGCCCGCGATGAAGAAGAGGGAACCCAAAGCAAAGGTGAAGATCCAAATTGGGTAGTTGGCACAAGGAATCGTCACAAGGGTTCGCTTCACTCCGACATTTGGCGCGGAAGCGCTGCGGATCTCGCAAGTCGCGGCGTTATTGGCGTATATCCGGCGTTGGGGTGGTGGAAAACACGCACGGCTCTTGAACGGTTCAACAAAGCGACGCGATACTCGCTGGTCGTCTCTATAGATGCTCGCCAGCTTGATGTGGATCTGTATACGCCAGTAGCAAACCAAATTGGCATTCCAGTCGAGATCGAAGAGTAGATGGAATTTCGCATTGCCGATACTTTCACTGATAGTCTTGCCAAGCTCACTGGCGAGGAACAGAAGGCTGTGAAAACCACGGCTTTCGACCTCCAATTAAACCCAGCAAATCCCGGGATGCAGTTTCATAAACTGGATGGCGCGCGCGATCAGAACTTCTGGTCTGTGCGCGTGACGAAAGATATTCGGCTGATTGTTCACCGTCACGAACACAGTTTGTTACTTTGCTACGTCAACCACCATGACGACGCATACCGTTGGGCGGAAAGGCGCAAACTCGAAACTCATCCAAAGACAGGAGCAGCACAGTTCGTCGAAGTCCGCGAAACGGTTCAAGAGATCATCACTCCAAAATATATCGAGGAAGTTCGACCTGCTCCGGCGAAGCCACTCTTGTTCACGAGGCTTTCCGACGACGAGTTGTTGAGTTATGGCGTGCCAGCCGAATGGATCACGGATGTTCGCCAGGCTAACGAGGATACCGTGCTGGAGTTGGCTGATCACTTGCCGGGCGAAGCTGCTGAAGCGTTACTGGAATTGGCAACTGGCGGCACACCTCAGACCTATCACTTCGCTGCGAGCACGATTAGACCCTTTGAACATCCTGACGCGCAACGCCGCTTCCGGCTGATGAGCGGCGCTGAAGAATTGGAACAGGCCCTGGAATACCCATGGGAAAAGTGGACCATCTTCCTGCATCCAACGCAACAGCAACTTGTCGAGCGCGATTACAATGGACCGGCACGGGTTGCAGGTTCGGCAGGTACTGGAAAAACGGTAGTGGCTTTGCATCGCGCAGCATTCCTTGCGCGACACAACCGGGATGCGCGGGTGTTGCTGACAACTTTCTCCGATACGTTGGCCAGGTCATTGGCCACTAAGCTTCGTCGATTGCTTCATCATGAACCACGCCTGGGCGACAACATCGAAGTTCATTCAATAAACGCGATCGGCCGGCGCTTATACGAGTTGCAATTTGGTGCGCCACAGATCGCTTCAGACGAAGTTGTACATTCGTTGCTGGCGGAAGCCGCAAAAGACGTGGAGGGAAGTAGATTCAGCCAGCAATTCTTGCGAACTGAGTGGCAAGATGTCGTTGATGCTTGGCAGCTGGAAACGTGGGACGACTACCGAAGTGTCCAGCGGTTAGGGCGGAAGACGCGTTTGACGGAACAACAGCGAGCAATTCTTTGGACGATATTTGAACGTGTGCGCTCTGAGCTGGGAGGGAAAGGTCTGATCACTTACGCTGCTCTCTTTGCTCGGCTAGCTGCCCATCTCGGCGAGCGAAAAAACCTCCCCTTCGACTTTGCAGTAATAGACGAAGCGCAAGACATGACGGTTGCTCAATTGCGATTCCTTGCCGCACTCGGAGCAGGCCAACCGAATAGTCTGTTCTTCGCCGGAGATCTTGGCCAACGAATCTTTCAGGATCCTTTTTCGTGGAAGGCGCTCGGCGTAGACGTACGCGGTCGCTCACACATCCTTCAAATCAATTATCGGACATCGCATCAGATTAGAACTCACGCGGACCACCTGCTCGATCCGACATTGACCGACGTTGATGGGATTACTGAAGAACGCAATCACACAATCTCAGTCTTCAATGGGCCATCCCCAACCATCCTGATGCTGAGCAACGAAGGGGAAGAAGAAAAGACGGTCGCCTCCTGGCTTGCTGAACGCCTCAGCGAAGGCGTCAGGCCAGATGAGATTGGAGTATTCGTGCGGTCAAATGGAGAGCTACGCCGTGCCGAGAAGGCAGTCTCGGATGCGGGATTGCAGTTCAAAGTGCTCGACAACAATGTCGAGACGACTATCGGGTGTGTGTCGATTAGCACAATGCACCTGGCAAAGGGTCTGGAGTTCCGCGCGGTCGCCGTCATGGCCTGTGATGATGAGATCATCCCACAGCAGGCGCGAATTGAAACCGCCGCTGATGATTCGGATTTGGAAGAGGTCTACAACACCGAACGGCATCTGCTCTATGTCGCATGCACACGTGCCCGAGATCATTTGTTGGTAACGAGCGTAAAGCCTGCTTCAGAGTTTCTAGATGACTTGCAGGTGTGAAGCTAGTTGAGGGCTTTAGCATACCCTCGAAAGGTCATTTACGGAAACAATCCACTTCTCGGCATTCATGGTTTCTGTTCTCGATTGAAACTATTATGCTGCGCGCCGGCGAGTATTGATGTAGATGAGTTGGCACATTAGACAGGGACCATCTCGGGCGGAAAACCCCGCGTGCAAGGGACGCAAAATCTCAGTAGCTTTTCTTCTTGAATGCCTGGCTAGTGGAAGAGCGTCGCAGAGATCGTCGATGCCTATCCGACGTTCAGCGAGGACGCCATGCAGGGAGCGTTGCGTGAGCTGGGGCACGAGAAGGAAGCGGCGGCGTGAGCCTATCAGCGACAAATTGAACCAACTCTGCGTCGATCCGGCTTGATGGAACACGTTCTGTCTCTGACTTCGAATTTTTGTCCTCTTCCTCTTTTCGAGCAAACTGAATCAACACTGCGCTAAGCTTTTATCGTTTTCCAAAAAGGGAGAACCGATCGGGAAAATGGATTGGAACCAACCACTCATTGAAGATCGTGATCTGGCGCGTGAAGTGCTCGATGTCTTAGAGAATGCTCATGCACCTGAAGAACGTTCTCGATCGCAGAACGGCCTCACCGTGCATGACCCAAAATACGAGCGCCATCAAATCTCTGCACTCGAAGCGAGCGCCGAAACGCTTCGCGATTCAAACCTATTGCGGGAAGTGCACGAATGGGAAAAGCAGGCCGCCAGGAGTGATTGCGAGATCGATTGGGAGGGAGGGCGGTTGCGCGAGAGATCATGTCGGGTTTAGCTGTGGAGCAAGCAAAGGAGCGACTAGAACGTTTTCTAGAAAGTAAAAAGGTGGCATCGTTGCACCTTGGTAACCACGAAACCGGAACCCTGCGGCAAGTCGAAACGCGCAACCTCACAGATTACCTTGCGCGTACAATTCTTCAATTAAGCGAACAGCGCGATCATCGGCACAGTGTCAAAGCTGCCGCGTTAGCGCACCACGGTCGGCTTGTCAATGACCTTGATAAGGCTTCGAACTATCTCAGAAGGAAAGAACCGTGAACCGCAGTTTACTGACAAAGAGAAAATAGATCTCGAATTCATGCCGAGCGCCAGAACGATGCGGCGGCACGAGATAAGTATCTGGAACTCGCGCGAGGAGAAAGTCACGCTCAAGAGCGTGAGGTCGCGACTGCTGGCGGGCATTAATTCCGTTAGAAGGGCACGGCCCGGCCAACGCTAGTCATTTCCTATGAAAACAAACAAGGGCAGGAAGAATTAACCTGAATTCTGTGAATTCGCTGAAAGAACCGACTTTTCTTGAACTAGAGGGCAAATCGTGATTTAATTGCGCACATGCCACGCCAGATCCAACTTTCAGTCGATGACGTTCGGCTGTTACGGGAAATTGTCGAGACAGCAGGTATTAAGCGCCAGCAATTGTGCAAATCCTCAAAAGTTAGCACCGGTTGGCTTTCGCTTTTGTTGTCGCCTAAAGGACAGCAACCAAGGAAAGTCGATGCGGACATGGTTAAACGTCTATCAGACGTCTTGCTGAAACAACTAACAAAGAGCGCCACCGAGCAGAAGTTATCCGAAGAAAAGTTAACGGCGATTCTGAGCTTTCTGAGTCGATTTACTGAAGCAGCGGTAAGGTGGATGCCCCCAAAGATCTATTTGCCAGGTGGTCCAGTTCCCGTGGATGCAGACCATTACATTTCACGGCCCACGGCTGATGGAAAGCTTCAATACGCACTCCAGGTTCACGCATTTACGATGATTGTGCGGGGTCCCGTCCAGAGCGGAAAGTCGAGCTTGCTCGCCCAACTGGAGAGTAAAGCCCGAGCGAAAGGATGGGAAACAGCGTGGTTCGATCCTTGGGTAGGTTCTGCACTAGAGGTCGGAAAACAATCCGCCGATATTTTCACCCAGACGGCCAGGAGTTTTGCAAAAACGCTCGAAGCTGAATGGAAACTGGAACCGCCGGGCGGGAGGGGCATCGAGTTCAGAGAAGATCTGTCCAACTGGTTGTTTAGCGAATTGGAGTCGGCGCCTATAAAGCCTCGCTTGCTGATCCTCGATGATCTGGGAGCACTAGGGGCAAAAACGACTGAAGAGTGGCTATCCTTTGTCCGACTAATAGATACTAAGCGGGCGCATCGTGACATTCAGATCAGCGTTGCTGTCGGAATGACACATCACTTCGGACCATATTATGTTCGAATGTTAGAAGACGAAAGCTCAATCGTTGCGTGGGATCCAAAAATAGAGATTGCTTGGTTCACCAAGGAAGAAACTGAGGAGCTTGAGAAAGCCCTGACGAATAAGAAGCTAAATCTTCACCGACTATTTCAAGGCCAGCCCTATCTCACCCACGCAGCAGCCACAGATGAAGCCTTTCGGAAAGCAGTTGAGCGCTGGAATAGAACCAAAGCAAGCGAAGATCAACCCGCTGTAGTTGGATCGCAGCCCTACAAAAGACATCTAAAGAAGATCAGGTTATCAATTCTCGGCCCGCCCTGGCATGATCGAACCCATTCGCTCAGACTCATTGAATCATTCGTTGAGATTTGTCGAAGAAGCAGGAGCACCTCCGGTTCGGTTGCAGAGTTGAAGCTAGAAGCCGATGACAAGAGGTTTCTAGAAACGGCGAAATTGATCGACGCCAACCTCAAACCAACGCTCAGCCTCTATAACCTGATCGCGGAAGACCTTAAGGAAGAGAGTAATCCCTTGGTGTAACTATGACTCAATCGCTACGTTTCCAGGTCGGGGGTACCCTGAATCCGCGCGATAGCGTCTATGTAAGGCGACCAGAAGATCGGATTTATCTCGCGCACGCCTTGCAGCCGCGAGCTTGGATCAATGTCTATGGGTGTCGGACTATGGGGAAGTCAAGCTTGTATGTGCGTCATTTGCCGGCGATCACCCAACGAGGGATAAGGCCAATAGCCGTCGACATAGCGGGACAAGTCACACTTCGGGCTAAGACAACAAGAGATTGGGTCAGTTCTCTCGCAGCAGCCATAGATTCCGAGCTATCACTTAAGCGAAATCGTCTCGGAGGGAGGATCAAAGCCCTTGCGTCGGATGTCGATGCCGGCGTAGCAATGGAACGCCTGTTCGAACTGTTGTTGGAACGCTATCCCGAGCGCATATTTCTCATCCTCGATGAATACGATAAAATTGGCAAATACGAATTTGCGAGCGAACTCCTCTCAGGATTTCGCCACGTTCAGTCTGTGCAGGCTCGCTCCGCAAAGTTCGACCGGCTTTCTATCTGCTTCGTCGGACTCCAACCGCTAACGCACTTCGCCACGCCTGGCGACGCCAGCGCTTCTCAAGTCGCTAGTCCAATTAGAATGGCAGATTTCGACGATTCGGATGAAACCGTGCGCGCACTAAGAAGCGGGTTCGCTCCAGGTAGTGTGCCAAGTGACTCTCTGCTGCGGCGGGTGCTGGCTCTTTCTGGAGGGCAGCCTTTGGTTACGATGGAACTACTTCGTTCAATGCGGGACGGCCAGTGTCGAACGATCGCTGCAGTCGAATCGATGCAGAAGCAGTTAGTCGCTGACTCTGGTCTCGGGGATGACTTGGATTTATTCAAAGGTATTGAGAATGCATTCATCGCGAAGGGAGACGAAGCCTTCGCTGCATTGAGTGCTTACAAGTCGCTCCTGGCTGGCAGTCAGGAAGCGCATACGGCCCCAAGCGCGGATTTGTTACTGCTCTACGGTTTGGTTCGGACGAAAGAAAAGCGATTGCAGGTAAAGGGAAGGCTTTTTCACCGCCGGTTCGACTCGGATTGGGCTGAACGCATGCTGAGCCGCATCGCAAGCACGATGCAGCAGTATCGCGGCGGAGCAAAAAGCAAGGGGAAAAAGATCTGTGTGATCAATACAGGTGGCACAATCGGAATGGTGGAGCGTGGCGACAAGGTGGTTCCCCCGCGGGACGCAAACGAGTTCAAGAGCTATTTTACCTCTTTAGATTCCATCGCCGAAGTCGTTGAGTTCAAGAATCTGTTTCCACCTCGCGACAGCATAAACGTGTTTCCGGACCAATGGACCACAATTGCGCGCTACATCTATAGCCGAAGGCGCGACGGATTTGACGGGTTCGTCGTCGCTCACGGAACGGACACAATGGCGTACTCGGCTTCGGCAGTAGCATTCGCCCTCGGACCACAGCTAAGGTTTCCAGTAGTGTTTACTGGCGCGCAGACGACTCCCGACGTCGCATACGGTGATGCACATGTGAACCTTTATCGCGCTTGCGAAGTTGCAAAGCAGGACATTCCCGAAGTCGTGATCAGCTTCGGCAACTTCGTCTATAGAGCAGTGAGGGCACAAAAAAGAGATGACCGACGATTTGACGGGTTTGAATCTCCAACTTATCCACCACTCGCGGAGATTACCGGCGAAATTAACGTGAGAACTGAACTCCTTAGAGAGTTGCCGTCACAAACGAGAGACTTGGACTTACGCGCGGACTTTGAGAAGTCCGTGCTTATCGTGCCCCAATTTCCTGGCTTGGAGCCAGGTTTTTTCGAGCATCTTCTGGCATCTCGCAACGGCCTTCAACGCTGCCACGGGATTATTGTACAAACGCTCGGCGCTGGTAACGTTAGCAGCGAGCCACCGTACTCATTCATACCGTTCGTCGAGCGGGCGTACCAACAGGGCATACCTGTCATTGTAACTAGCCAGTATCCACCTGATCCCGGGAGCCATACTAAATACACTCCAGCGCAGGCGCCGATCATCGCAGGTGCGATTCACGCGGGAAACATGACCCTTGCTGCTGCCGTAACAAAGTTTCGTTGGGTACTCGCTGACGTGCTTCAAAGGAAGAATTGGCAACGTATCGGGTCTGACAAAAAGAAGAAATTGGTGGCTGAGCTAATGGTAGAGAAGTCTGTGATCGGTGAGTTTTAAGAAGGAGAGCGACTAATGGCTACAAACGTACCCAGTGGTGTCCTTGTGATTTATACAGGGGGAACAATCGGATCGAAACCCCGCGATCCAGACCCGGAAAGCCCCCAAATAGTTGTTCCCTGGCACGAACTTGAATTGGCCACTCCAGAATTACTTCCGCTGAGAGACCGAGGTCTGCGCTTGGAGTGTGAGGAGATCGAGCCGCTTGACTCGTGCAACGTAGGACCGAAGGAGTGGCAACAGATCGCTGGGATAATCGAGCGCCGATATAATGACTTTGAAGGATTCGTGATCCTGCATGGAACTGACACTATGGTTTACACAGCGTCGGCTTTGAGTTTCATGCTCCGCGAACTCGCAAAACCTGTAATTCTTACCGGTGCACAACGCTCTGCTTTAGTCGACGTCCGCAATGACGCAAGCCAGAACTTTATCACCGCGATCCTTCTAGCTTGCCCGTCTTTTAGCAAAGTTCCTGTGGTGCCGGAAGTCTGCATATACTTCGGCGGTAAACTGCTACGTGGTAATCGGACAATAAAGCGCGATACGGCCGGATATGATGCCTACGAAAGTCCGAATTTCCCGCCGCTCGGAGAGGTTGGGGATCGCATTGTAATACATGAAAAACAGTTGCGACCCTTACCAGAAATGGGACGTAGATTCAATGTTCGTAAGAATCTAGACACCAACGTCACAACCGTGTTGGTCTATCCTGGCATCCAGCAAACTGACTTGGCGGAGCGCCAACTCGAGGGTCTCGCAGCCAGACAATCAGAACGCTCAGACGGGCTCAAGGCTGCAATAGTAATGGCCTATGGTTCAGGTAACATCCCGACGCTCTGGCATGACTGGCTTGAAAACTTTCGCCAGGCGCGCGATGGAGGAATGGTAATCGCGACTGTCAGCCAATGTAAGCGAGGTGCCGTTGAGCTAGGCATCTATGAGACGAGTGCTTTGCTGCTGGAGCTTGGCTTCGTCGCCGCGAGTGACATTACTCTTGAGGCAGCCCTCTGCAAGCTTATGGTGCTTTTAGGAGATCCAGATTTGATGCAAGACGACGTTGAGGAGGCTTACCAGCGAGCGCTTGTCGGCGAGCAAAGCAGTTCCGTTTTCCTCACAAAGTATCCGATCAAAGAAGGGTCTATAAGGCGAGACGCGGAACCAATAAGTGTACGCGTTCCCGGTCGTCCATTGGAAGGTGGATGGCAACCGAGTCACGTTGAGCGAGCGCTACTCCGTTTTCGAGGTGCAAAGCTCCAGTTTGCCGGGTCACCGCCCGTATTGTTCTCGGTTTACATGAACTTGGACCGTCCGGAGGATGCCGGCGTGGAACACCCGGGTTATGCGGGACAATTCAAAAAAGAACCAGCCACCAAAGACGATCAGATCATTCTGTTTGATATCACTCCAGTCCTCACCGCCTTGGTCAAAGCCGGTGAACGTGCGAGCTTCACGGTATTTCTTGACACCGAGGGGGCCGAATTCTCATGGACGAGCGTTGAACTCGCGATCATCACCAAGGAGGTCGCTTCTTGAGCACGGAGGGAAAACTGGATGTAGATCTCCGATCGCTTCTTGAGGAAGGTGAGCGCGTTCCCGTTGCGGTAAGACGCTGCGCCGAGCGGCTAGCTGAGCTTGAGATCTGGGCTCAGCTCAGCCGAAATGATCCGGTTAAAAGCTGTCAGGATGCTGCCCATCGACGAAATAGGTTGGGCCACAAGGGTATACCGCTCTGGGATGAATTGAAATCTTTTTTCGGTGAGTATGATGACAATCAGGGGAAGCAACGAATCTTCTTGGCCCACTGTCGGGGAGACCGCGAACTCGACCTTGATAAGGTACGACATGCTCTCGAATTTGTCGGGGACATTCGCCGGGTCGTGATCGGTACTGCTGCGGTCTTCCCTGACATTGAGTACGGCACCGTGAACCCATTCGCGCAGATTGATGATGCTGTTCAATTATTCGATTACGAACTTCGCCGCGAGCTCGGTGTACCCGGCACCGTGATGACCAATGCAGGTGATCACACTTGGGCGGTTGAATTTGATCCAGCTGAGCTCGTCTTGAAGTTACCTGGTGCACGTTGGGCTGACATTGTCCAACCTCATAGCGAAAACAATGATGAGACCTTTTGGGGAGTGCGGGACCCTGAAACGATCGGCATTCTAACTGGTAATCCATGTGACTCGGGCTTGGAGTTGTGCAGTTCTGTAAACAAGCACATTCGTGAGTTGCTCGGAGGGAATTCACTGGGCGACATTTCAATGCCGAAGATAATCTTTGTTTCGATCCCACACATTGGAATTTCAATGGAAATGGATCGACGTGAAACTCAGCTAAAGAGAGCTCTACTTCGGGGCGTTGATGAGCTTTGTGCTAACGGGGTTAAAATAATTGCGCATCCCGCACACACCACTCACTACTTCGCAACAGATATCGCGGCCCGAGCCGCTGAAAAGGGCGCCCGATTCATATCGATGGTCGATGCCACGGTGACCAGTCTACGATCGAGCCGTATAAGCGAGATTGCATTGCTCGGAACCAGATATGTTACCGACTTTTCGCTGCGGTGGAGTGTTTATAAGAATGTTTTCAAAGGCATTCATGTTCACGTGCCCTCCTCCGCCGGTTGGCAGAAAATTAACGATTTGGGATACGAGGTGCAACAGAAAGGGCCGACCTCGGTATGTTTCAATTGGATGCGCGACCTTCTCCGAGACGAAGTCCCGCCCTCTTGCGAGCACGTTCTCTTGGCTATGACCGAGTTTTCCCCTATTGCAAATCATTTACGGGCACGCGGGCGCCAAGGTAAGATTCTGATTGATCCAGTTGATCTTTATGGCGAAGCAATCGCGCGCGAGTATCTCGGCTTATCGCAACTCGATCCCCTGTCGAGCTAAAGAATCACCTTCCAGTACCACACTCCACTTACAGGTTACTTCAAATAAATAGGTGGCGAGATCTGCGCCCGAAGCTCCCTCTCCGAGCGAGGCTGCGACACAGCTCCGTTTAGCGTTTTCGTTCTGTTTAAGAATAATAAGCAATTTCAGAATATTTACCAACTTTCATTGACATTTCATTCAGTCTGAGCCTAGACTACCGGCAGTTGGGTTTTTCTTTGAAAAAAGCGTTTCTCCCCTCGTTGGTTTTTGGAACACAGGAGGGCTCATGGACATTTGCGGATATAGGAAACTCCAGTCGCGGATCCTTTTCTCAGAGGATGGTCAGGTACCGGAGACGCCGTTGTGTTTGGATGATCGCGAGCAGGACGCGCTCTTTGATCGACTCTCGCGCTGTTGGGATCTTGTAGAAACTTGCCCGATAACCGGCGGCACATTGGCCGTGAGGCCGACTCCGACAAGTACAGAGAAATGGAGCGGGTTAAAACGCTGGTTTCAAAGTCACCATCTGTTCATTTTAGAGTTGGCGCTTACCGGGCATTGTCTGGCTGAAGCGGTGCGACAGAGCACCGATCCTCACCAAGCCAAACTCTGGGCCAATCTTGCGTCACGGCTTCGTAAAGGGTGTGGCGCGCTGTTTTTGTACGGCATTGACTTTCAGCCGTGTTCAGAGATTTATTGTGACGCAATTCGGAGTAGCATGCCTCCGGCTTTTTCAGGGTTCTGGATCCGCGAGCGGCAACAGGGCTTTCAGCCAGCGCTAGTCCGATTTCTCCGCACCTTCTCGCTCGACACCGCCGACAAGTTCAACTCGAGTCCCGGCAATAATTGGACGATCGCCGACGAGCGGTATCACAAGCTTCACCTGGATTCCATGTATGCAGCAGTCCCTGATGGTAAATCGCTTGCTAGCCAGTACCGGCAAGAAACTGGGAAACCTCATCGGATCAAAGACGAAGAGTTTCGACAATACGATTCTTGGTTTTGCATCGACCGCGGCGCTGGCGTTGACCGGTTGGACTATGTGTTTCAGTGCTGTGATTTGATCGAACGTGCAGTCGCGGATCTTATGACCGGCCACCGACTCGAACCTTCCGTTGTCATGGATCTCCTAGGCGGACTCAAGGCCGCTATCGTTGTCTTTGGTGAGTGGGCGGGTCCGGTTCCAGAGAGATCGAGATTCTATCCTAAATGCTTGAGAGGAGAATGAAATGACTGTGTACAAAGTCGAACGCGAGCTGTTTGAAATGTTCCCAGCATTTAAGCGCGGAGTAATCGTAGCAAAGGGAATCGACAATTACGGGACGGATCCCGAGACGGCGTGGCTGTTGTTAAGGGCTGCATTGGATGCCGATCGTGTTTCGTCGGCAGTCGAGCAAGAGCGGATTGGCGTTTGGAACAACGCTTATTCGAGATTCGGAGCGAATCCTGAAAAGTACACTCCTAGCATTCGCTTCTTGCGCGACCAGATCAGCCGAGGTAAACCGCCACGGTCGATTAGCCGACTTGTTGATGTATTCAACGTTGTTAGCTTGAAGTGGACGATCCCGTGTGGTGGCGATGATCTGAACTCGTTGGCGGGCGGCGATCTGCGACTCGGGTTTGCTTCCGGTGACGAAACATTCGCGCCGCTCTTCAAACCTTTTGCGATCGAGCATCCGCTTCCGGGAGAAGTGATCTATTACACGCCACCTACACGGCGGGTCTTATGTCGGCGATGGACATGGCGAAATAGTGACTTCAGTAAAATCCGGCCAGAGACTCAGGCGGTCGCAATCAACGTTGACATGATGATGCCCCCGTTTAGCGATGGTGACTTGGAATTAGCTTTAGGAGATCTAGCGACGCTGGTACGACGGTTCTGTGGTGGCACCGTTTCCATTCATATCGTCGAACCATCAAACCCGCAATTCGCCATCGAGCTTGGCGCGGGCACTCTAACCTCTTTAACAACACAAGACTCAGGACCTGAGATTTTCGGCCTGACCGGAAAGGAGGGAGCAGAAGACACGGAACTCCGAAAGAAATAAACGAGGCCGTGAGAGTTCGCGCTCCCACGGCCTACGGCAAAGCAACCAAGCGACTTTCAGTTGGCTGCAAAGACGAAGGCGATTTTGTCAGATCCGCCGCCAAAGTCAACTGTTAAGCCGCTCCTAACAATAAAGGAGATGGTTATGAACTGGAAAAGAAACCCCGCTTGGCGTTTTAGCCAAGCGCAAACCGTAGACCCAAAAACTGCGAAACGATACCTCACCCTTTTTGCGATTGCGGCGGTTCTCATCGCGACCTCTGGCATTCTGATCACCATCGTTGTCAAGGCGCAGGAACAAAAAGGCACTGCGTTTAGACGCCAATCCGATTCAGATTCAACCCAGCAACTGAAGCCTTCGGTTGACCAAGTCCGAAGCCAATATGAACAGGTCTTGCACATCGGCGCGGAAACGGGCTTGCTGCCGTTCTCAAGCGGCGGACTCGACGTCGAACCACACGGTCCGGCCTCCCTGTCCGTGACCAATTACGGCAACTTTTTGATCGCGAACAAGGCCAATAACTCAGTCCTCGAACTATCAAGGTCCGATGGCTCTGTTGTTTCGAAAACTAACTTTGCGAATGCCGAAGCTCTGACTGACGCCATCGCGCTCAACGGGCGCATTTATGCGCTAGACCATAACAACGGAAGCCCGCGGATTCTAGCCGCCGATTCCAGCAAGTCGCGATCGGCAGCACAAATAGAGACTGCTGAGTCAAACACGGTCGCTGAGGTTAGATCGGAGTCACTTCCAACAAGACTATCTCTCCAAAACGAGCAGTTAGTAGTCGACACCATAGCAGGCGGTAAGATTTCGGGATTGATGGTGTTAGCGTGGTTCGTCAAGCGACAACCGTACCTGTTGTGACGCCAGGGAATGCTTTCGGTGGAAGTCCGAAGCAACTACAGGTTTCCGTTCGGGGAAAACGGATCGTTAACCTGACTATGCAAAACGCAATTGCCCAGGCCGATTTGTTTGGCGTTGGAACCTCAGACGACTTCTTCATTTATTTGATTGAACTCACTGGTGAGCAGCGCCTTCTGTTGGATCACAAAGTGCTGCATTTCTCGACCTCCGGTAAGTTACTCGATGAGGCCCGAGTTCCCGCGGACGAACGGGCATTCGCGGTAGCGAATGGTACGACGCTGGCGGAAGACGGCAGAGTCTATTCACTGATTCCCCGGCCAAACGGGGACACCGACGTTGTACAACTCGTTTTTACCCCTACGCCGCCCGCATTTAAACCGAGTACCTCGGCTCAATCACAACCTGCGGAAAGCGCCAAGTCGCTCTCGATGACCTCGACGGTTCAGAGCCTGGTCGCAGCGGCCACTTTACCGCAACTCAGTCGATCTCAAATGACGAGCAACGCTCGGAATTTTGTTAACTCAACTATTTACCATTCTGCAGCGAACATAGGGACTGCCTCGTCATGTTCGTCACGCGTAATACCCGCTTACCTAAAGAATAAGCCTGCTGGTTGGTATCAAGTAGCGTACGCGTGGGGTAAGGCAGACACCCCGAGCGACTACAACTCAAAGCTAAGTCGTGGTTACCTTGCTGGGAACGCTCAGGGTAACTCCACGTCCACAAGCTGCAATATAGCCGGTACAGATTGCAGCGGTTTCCTTGGAGATGTCTGGCAAATGTACGGGCATCCCTTCAGTACGGACGGTTTGCCAACATCGGGAGTTGTACGATCAATTTCACGAGCTAGTCTCACGAGCGGCGATATTCTGAACTGGAAGGGAAAGCACGTGATGATGTTTGACACTTCCGATGCGAATTCCCTTTGGGTTTGGGAGGCCACAACCGATTATGGTACTGGACGGGTTGGTTACAATAGGCGCCCATGGACGGATGTACCATCGACTGCCTACTTGGCATGGCGCTACAACGGATTACCTAAGCCCACTGCTGGTATCACTCTTAATTCGTCGAGAGGAATTGCTTATGAGAACGCGAATCCTGTTTATACCGTTGGCGCGGGCGAAAGAATCGCCTTTAGCTTGGGTTCAAGCCGAAGCTCAGCGCAGTCCGGCACGTTGAACTCTTGGGTTTGGCGAGTCAACGGTGCAGTGATAAGCACTCAGCCTTCAGCTTCCGTTACGCTGGGAATGGGTACTTACACCGTTTCACTTCAGGTCGGAAATTCCGAAGGCGACACTGCGACGGCAAGCTTGACGATTCAAATCAATCAGGTCGTCATCCTCCCACCGCCGCGAATCAATTACACGAATCCAACCTACGTTCGCCGTAATGTTGGCACTTGGCTCGCTGTATATGGCGCGAACTTTCAGCCATCAATGAGAGTGCAAGTACGAACTGCGACGGGCGGGCCTTGGGTGATTGCTTCTTCGGGAGTTTCGTACGTCAACTCGGGCATGGTTTGGGTCTATGTCGTGATGGGTGGTTCGGGCACTTATACATCATGGCTCGAAATCGTGCAGAACGGAGCTGTAGCTTCTCGGTCCTTCACGGTCGGCCCATAACTTTGAAGGCGTTCTGCGGATTTTCGGCGGCGAGAAGGTAGTCGGCCTTCTCGCCGCTCTTTTTATTCCTCACCCGAATTTGGAACAAGAGCTTTTGATGCTGCGCCGATCAGCCAGCCCGGTTTTCCATGTCCTCTAAGTACATGTTAAGAAGATCCGACTGATAGTTGAGGATATTCCTGTAAAACTCTTGCATGTCCTCACGATTGGCCGTGAACTGTGTTGGGATTCGGTATGAAAGAAATGCTTGAACGCAAGGATGCTGTTCAGAATCCAAGTGGCCGAACAGTTCGTCAAGAACGCGGCCAGTCTTAGAGCGCCATTCCTCGTAGCGCGCATTATCGAAAGGAAGATTACGAAGATCCGAGATAAGGGAAATCTGTTGTACAAGGTGCTCACGAATACTCACTTAGATCTCCTAAGGACCTCTTGCCCGCTTGGTCCCTGACAGTTAGTCAGAATACTGTTCATGTAGGTGACTCTCTTCTATTATACGAATGCCACAGGCCCCAATCCAATCGAAGCATTTAGGCTGTTGAAAATCTGGCAAGCAGAGATAACGAACTTGACTCGACGCTTAGGGATGATGCCAAAGAAAAAAAGCTGCTGCTGATTTCTACGGGCGGGACAATCTCCCAGGACAAGAATCTGCTCGGGAAGAGTCGAGTATTGGAAAACAAGAGCGCAAAGGTGTTCGCGACGCAGCTTCGCAAAATCGGCAAGCGCTTGAATATTGAAATTGAGCCGAAGGAGTTGATTGACAAAGATAGTTCAAACATCGTCCCGTGGGACTGGAATGCCATGATCGGCAATATTGTGGATGCATACGATAACTATGATGCATTCCTAATTACACACGGGACCAATACGCTTGGATATACCTGTGCCGCTCTTGCCTTCGCCCTTGGCAATCTTGGAAAACCTGTGATTCTCACAGGCGCGCAAGTACCGCACGGCGAACCAGGTTCGGATGCTGTAATGAACCTTGAGAATGCAACTCGAGTCGCTAGTCAGTGTGAACGCCTTGTTGGAGTGGTAGCGGTTTTTGGCAGCCACATAATTACAGGAGTGAGAGTTAAGAAGAGAACTGAATTCGCATACGATGCCTTTACAACTTTTGGATCGGCTAGCAGCTTAGGACGAATCGGACGTGAGCTTAGTTGGAATCAACTGGCGCTCGATAGACATAACAGTTTCATGAATCCAACTGCGGAGATCAAAGGACAACCAGATGTAAAAGCAACGTTCGAGATGGACATAGTCTCTCTAACCGAGTTTCCGGGTCTACGTTCGCGCTTTTTCAAAGTACTTGTCGACAGCGGAGTAAAGGGAATCCTTTATCGGGCGGCCGGCGCCGGCGATCCGAATGTAGTTCCGAAGAATAGGAGTTTTGAAAATCTAAGAGAGGGGTTCGAATATCTTCGCGCGAAGAAGATCCCGATTGTTGTGACCACCCAAGCAGCGGAAGGCGTAGCGAGTATGGATGTGAACGAACCGGGGAAATTCGCATCTGAACTCGGCGCTATTGCCGCTTGGGATATGAGCTTGGAGGCTATGACCGTTAAGCTCGCGTGGCTTCTCGGACGAGGCTTTTCTTACGAGGAGATAAGAACTTCAATGTTGAAGTCCCTTCGCGGCGAAATCGATCCAATCAGGAGTCAGCACCAAGCCACGCGCGAGGCGTAGAACGGCACCTGCAAACAGCGAACGACCCACGCATGTCCTCACCACACGCGTGGGCCTTTCCAAATTCTCGCGGCGCCAGGCGGCGCTCAGCAAGAGTTAGTGTTCGCTTTGTTGGCCGTTGAGGGCCCACCTTAGTGTCCTCACCCCCACCAAGGCGTTTGGCGCAAGTGGTTTGCGAGTCGGCGAATTGTTGGGACTCAAATGGGAGGATGTGGATTTCAAGAAAAGTGTCATTTACATCCGGCTCTAATAATGGACCTTTCTGGACCCGCGGCGAAATCGTGATGTCTTGTAAGTGATTGAAAGAATTGGCGTCCCGTATACGAGTCGAACCCGTGCCGCCGCCGTGAAAGAGAAGCGATTTACGGTAATTCAAAAGGAAACTTGCGGCATGGGATAGCACCGTAAGGTAGTCAAAGGTACTCTAAGGACTCGTTATTGGAGCCTTAATGGACGCACGGTGAGGAGACCGAGACCAATGACCGCAAGCCTATCCCATAACCCGTTTGGAAGCGACGCTCTGCCCGAAGTCGCGACGTAATTTTCTGAAGAGTTCTTTCTTCGGCAGTGGTCGGTTTCAATTCACACTCCCAAACGACCATTACTCGCCAACCGTCACCACGCAATCTCTTGATTTGACGATGATCACGTTTGACGTTTTCCCTTATCTTTTGAGTCCAAAAGACACGTCGGGTAGTAGGAAGCTTAGATCGCTTGCAGTTGCTGTGGTGATGCCAGAAAGGCCAGCAGTCATCTTTGTGAACTCAGTGATAACAGTATTGGGCAACTCGTCGAATGGTGATGCCCTCTCGCGCAAAGCTTCACTAGTTGGTTCTACATTACTTTTTTAGTAGACCGTGATTCTTGTCCCTGCACTTTGAATCGTGAAATCATCTAGTCTTGAAATGGCGGTGACACCATGTGACATGAGATTCTTTGATAAGGCATCAGCAATCCTTTCGAGCTGTCTCTGTCCCGTATAAATCAGAATCAACCGCATGCGGGCTGTTCGGCCGATTCTTTAATGATTCTCGCGATCACTTCACTGACTCTTTTGCCCTCCACGTCCTTGAACCATACCCAATCGAGAATCAATACATCCGCTGCTGATAAAGCAGTCGCTTTCTTCTCAAATGGTTCGGTGCCACCCTCGGTAGGCTTCAGGACGGCGCAGATGATTCCTTTATTTGAGAATTGATCGACGACCCTTTGAGGGTTTAATACGTGAGCGACGTCTTGGGCGATTTGTTCGGCGTCCTGATCCGAAGCTTGTTCGATAACCAAATCGTCTTCTAAGTCATATTCCTGACTACGCGAGTCGGTTCTGACCTCTCTTCCAGGCGCTTGCTCTCGAGTAATGCTTTCGTGGACAGTCGACAGGTCTTCCCGTCAAGCCACTCATCGCTGTCCAGTTCAACCAATCTCAGGCAAATTTCTTGGCGCTCCGTCTTTGTGAGTTTGGGCAGTTCTTCGAGGATTTCGGTTTTGCTCACGCACACAATATAGATACGTCATTGCCTGCAAGCAAATGATCCGCTTATAAGTTCATTCCTCGATTATTTTAAAGGATTGGAGGTATAACCCTCAACAAGGACGGTCATCTGATAACAGAAGATTCCGTTCTCCCAACTACAGCGCCTGGCGGCGCTCCCGAACGGAATCGCTGTTATCAAGACGCCCGCTGTTTTATCGATTCTCCCCCTTGCGCCCACTTCGCTCGCGCGCTCGGCGCACCTCGCACCGCTCACTACGCTACGCCCCCGCTGGGGGCTGGCGCGGCTTGGTTACTGCTCGTTTAGCGAACCCTATGGACCAGCCACTGCTTCGTTGCGCGGTTGGTTAGCCCACGTCGACGTGGAGTCTTGTTGGTCTGTAAGGAGAACCGTTCCAGATAGTTGAACCGAATAGCAGCCAACGCACTGTAACCCATGCGAGTGAGGATAGCGCCGCGACGATCCGAATGTTGCACAAACATATCCGCAGCAGTATTTCGCAATTCAGAAGCCGTCACCACTCCACCTAGCACCTTAAGCGACGCCCTTCGCACAACGTCGGTAACATAGATCTTAGTCACCGGTTTGTGACAGCGCGCGTTTCCCTCGCCGACCAGGAAGTGCTGTTGCTGAGCCACCTTCACGATTGTGGAACGCTTCTCATAATACCGTTCCAGAATTGGCCTAAGCCAGATTAACGCTTTCGGAGGAAACGTGATCTTTGACTCTTTGCCTGTGACCGAACGCTTGCCCCGTGTTAACGGGGGCAACGGCAATTCGAGGTATTCGAAGTGTCCCACTTGAGAATCATCTTTTGTCTGTGAAGGAATTCTAAGGTTTCGCAAGTCCCCATTCGTAAGCAGGTGAAAGATAATAAAATACAGCATCACAGCTTCCTCCGGATCGGCGTCAGGCGCAATGATGTAAGCGCAAAGCTTCTCAACAACTGAATCATCATATCGCCTGATCGCTTCTGCGATCTCGACCATTTCACCGCGTTCGTTGCGTATCGTGAACGCTTTCGACCCTCCGCACACGATGGTCGTAAATGGATTCGAAGTTACTAAACCGTGAAGCTCGGCCCAATCAAAGAACGTCCGCAGATTTGTGATGACACCACCGAGTGATCCACGCGTGAGTCGCCTAACTCTTATATATGAGTTAAGCCCGAGGCATTCAGTGTTAGCGCACTTCCTGCTTGATCCCGCAGATTCAAACGGAACGCGCTTGTGACACTCCGTGCACTCAAATTGCCACAACATAGTCTCCTGATACCTCGCTATCAGCGATGGCCCAATCTGAGCGAGCGAAGTTGTGTTATGAGTTACGCAAAAGTTCAGAAATCGTGTGACCGCATTGATTCTCTCAATCATCGTCTGAGGGCCAACAGTGAGTGGCTGTGGGTGTTGAGCCTCCTTCACGTCGGGATTGACCATTCCGTTTAAGAGCCACTGCAGAAAACCGGCAACCTGATCTATAAAGATAGCGGGTGAACGTTGTAGAGATCGACGTAATCCGTTTTCGTGTAGATACGAACCGCGCTCCTGCATTTCACCTCGCGCAGCAAGTAGGTCGCCTAATTCGAATAAGCACGAACGAATGAATCCGATTTTTACAGGATTAGTCTGACCTAATCGCGGTAGCGCTTTGGCAATCGCATCCCACGTTAGGACTTCAGGAAGTTCATATGTCTCCAGGAAACTGGCGAATGCCCGCAAACGCCTAAAATCTCTTCCTCGTATATTCGTAAGACCACTATCGACTCCCTCCCAGTCGATTGCTGAAACGAGTTGCGCCCAATAGCGTTGATTCTGCGGAAAAGGGGACTTGTACGTATTCACGAACTCTCTCAATGCTGTAACTGCTTGACGGTCGTCATGATGCAGTTCGCATCGTTGCGATTCCTTACGATCGATTTGCTTATCGCAACCTGGATACACGCACTTCGCGTCCCCGAGTCTTCGTCTCTCGTCGCAGACGTAACAAATCCTCTCTCCCTTTTTCCATCCCGGCTTCTCTTTCCCACATGAGATACATACGATGGTTTTTTCTCTCACGGACTTCCTCCAATTGCGCCGGTACTCGTTTCGATGGCAGTTGCGACAATGCGCAGGATCAGAGATGTACGGGTAGTCGATAACGCCGCATGCCGCACACGTTATTTTCTCTCTAACTAACGTCTTCAAGCAGCCATGACAAATTGCGGAATCTGGTTGTAACTGGAACCTCGATTGGTTGCACGCGTCGCAGTGCATTCTTGGAAGATGATTGCGCGCACACTTAGGACAGACGTCAAACCACGACTGGGTTTGGCGAGCGCGATTGCAAATCTGGCAGATTATGGAACGTCTTATCGGGTGTGACATACACTTATCTCCAACATGCAGGCCGGCCTGCTGCGAGCATTTCGCGCGGACGTTGCTGTTTTCGTAGCGAGTTTATATGGCTCTAATTACGACGAGAATTTTCGCGCATCAGGAAAGTAGCTTGCGAAATCCAGGTCGGAGTTTTTGCGCCCAGATTTCCCATACTTACTGTCGTTATTCCTGACGCCTTCACGTGTTTCGCTAATAGGATTAGCGGTCCTCAGCGCGCGCGGTTGGTTTGCCGGCGAGTTGTAAACCCGCTCAGGTACTACTTCGACGAAGTCGTTCAGACAACAATGAAACGCGTTGCAGAGGGCCTCGCTCGTCTCGAGGCGGATCATCTTGGGTTGCTCATTAAAAAGATCGCAGACCGCTTGTATGGAAAGCACATACCCTGTGCGAATGCGCACCAGCTTACTGACTTGGGATGCGCTGGTAATTCCGCGTTCTTCCAGGCACTCTCGCAACTTCCATTTAATAGGCATTAGTTTTTTCCCCTTCTCTCAATGTATGGATCAATGAAGATATCGATGAGGTCACCTTGTTGTTCCTCGACGTCTTCATCTGTCGCAATGAGGTAAGGGGCAGCCGAACTCGGAAAACTGTGACCGAGATGCTTAATCACTTTGCGGTACGCCAGCGGATTTTTCTGAAGCTTGTTAGTTGCAAACGTACGGCGCAGGTCATGAGGCCTTAGATCCGGTGGTAATGGAAGGCCGAATTCGATGGCGCGCTTCACTATCCTCTGAAACACTTTCCAATACGCAAAGGTTGTGAGCCGAACGCCATCTTCACTAAGAAACACGTAGTCAGAGTTTGGAGATTTTGGAAACAGTGGCCGGAAGATTTTCAGAAAGGTGCTTAATACTTCACTTGCCAGGGGCGTAAGAGGAACCCACCGCAGCCGTTTCCCGCCGTAGGCCTTGCCTTTGCCATACAACCTGATCCTACCGTTGAGTTCATCGATATCGCTGCTTTCCCCCTCCGAACGGATGGCAAGCAGCTCACTACTGCGTGCTCCAATTTCGGCTTGAAGAATTATGGCCGTGTAGTTTCGCGCGGCAACGTGCGGCTGCGGGTGATTCCGCAGATATTCGAGTCGGAGGAACTCAAAAAAGTCGTCTCGCAACTCCGGCGAAAGGGCGTAGCGTTTCTTACGTGGCCTGTCTGCGGCATGAATCGGCAGATCATACTTAGTCAACGATGTGACTAGTGGTCCGTATTTCTCAGGCAGGCTCACTTGACTGCTACCGGGAAGGTTTGGTTTTGCCACCACGTAGTCGCAGAACCAACGCAGAGCACTCATGTATTTACGCCTGGTTGCCGGTGCTACATCGTCCTTCAGCAACGATGAGATGATCAGACTAACGTAATGCGATCCACGAGATGGGTTGAGTAGGTCCCATACTATGAGATGTCTACGACCAGCAGGGTGAGTTGAGTCGGCAATCTCGAGGCGGCGAAAGACTGTTTGCAGTTCAGCTTTCCGGCGAATGCTTCCTTCGACACTGCAACCACGAAATATACAGTTTTGAATGTACTCTTCTATCTTATTCTCATGATCTGCAAACTGTTCTTCCCAGGGAATCTGATGCGCTTGCGTTTCTACTTCTTCAATCTCTGACGTGTTTACTTTACTCATACAACATGGCTCCTGTTTGTTTTTCTAAATCAACCGTTGCTTGATTTTTCAAGTGGCACTTGATCGTCTCTTTTTTCGTAAGCTCAAGATTTAGACCAGTTTGTCCGAGAAGTTGACTTCGCTCTTCGAGTCAATTTCTCCAATCGAATGTGGACTCTGTCTGGTGCTTTCAAAGCCTGCGAATCCATGTTTTTCAACCGCACTTGTTTCTTGGTTGAGTCGAGACGTGATCAATGTCGCTGCCGTTTGTGTCTACAAAATGTATGCCATGGTTAGGCTCGAGGTTTTCAACCCTCTCGAGTGCGTGAGTGACATAAGGTCAAAACTTTCACAATGAGTGCTAAATATCGGTGTAGAACCGCATCTTATATTCATTGGAGTTATGGACCATGGCTCCTCGAATTTCTGAGTTTTCCTTTGCAAGAAAACTGGCATGTGTGCTCGATCGAACTGCGTGATGTATGCGATCGCGCACACCTCCTCCCAAAGACGTGGTTTGAGAACTACGATCGGCTAACAAGCAGAAATCGCGGTTGGGCCACCTTTAGGCCACTTTTAGCGGGCTTTTCTGAACTCAAACCGAAACTAAGACAAAGTTGATCCTCTCACTTCGGAGTACCCTGTTAACGCGGCACACGATGTGCCCTACAAGATTACGCGGTCGTATGAAGGGCGACTTCGTAGAATGATTCGAAGCCGCGAGGAGCTTAATTCAGAAGAGGAACTGATATTGATACCGAGTCGTCGCTGATGATCATTCGCTGCTCATGACAACGGTCCTCAAAAGAAGCGCCTGCAGCTCGATCTCGCGTCATTTGACATCGCTTGGCAAAGCCAGTTGTTGGCAATTGCCGACATTGGACCGTAAAAAGGTGTCGGCAAATGCCAACAAGGCTTCTGCTTAGGGGCAACCAGCAGGCTGTTTGGGCCATTGGACCTAACAGAATGCTGGTCCCGTAACCCTTGCTCAACCCTCTCAGATAAGAGCTTGGACCTGTGTAGTCGAATCAGAATTCGACTCGCTTAACTTGGCGCCTTGTCGGAGCCGCATTGGTCCATTACAAGTCGTATACCAGTAGTCGGCATGTGGACTAAGGGAACCAAAGAGGCATTAGTGATGCACGATGCATCAGTGAGCAAACAACAGGGCGTTGCAAAATGTAACAGTGTTATGAGCGTAAGAAACCGAACTAAGATCTTAAAGGAGTACCAGCGTGAGTACCGAAGTTAAAGACGACCTCCTCGGTTCACTCGATGAACGGATTCGACGGATTTCGAAAGAAGTCTTAGTGGAGCACCAGGCAAGAGAACCGCAACCGGGAAATTCGTCGATTGCCGATTCTGAAGATGAGAAACTCGCCGTCACTCTGCGACGCATTATGGCGAAAGAGTTCGTCTCCATTAAAGAGACTGCACTACTCCTGAATTGCTCAGACGGTCATATTCGAAACCTTGTCGGTAAGGCGCAAAAAGGTAAAGCCTCACATCCAATCCCATTTCTAGATCTCGATGGCGTCACAGTCTTCCCGCGCGTGAAGTTGCTCGAGTGGGCCGAGCAGCCGAAGAAGAAGCTGCGAGCAGTCAGCTAGCGTTGCTACGGATTTCTCAGAAGCGATACACTCTGCTCGCTTCTTTCCGACCGCGACCCGAAGAAAGGAGCTTCTGATGTACATCAGAAAAAGAGGTCAGTTTTACCATTATGAATTCTTTGTCAACGGTACGCGGTATGCCGGCAGTTTCAACGGAAAGAACGGCGCCAAAACCGCCGCCAACAAAAAAGAAGCAACCGAATTCGCGTACCAGGAACGTCGCAAGGTACTCGATGGCACTTTCCGCGATGAAATGGAGCGGGAGGAATTGAA
>JBKPPU010000168.1:0-18826 GCA_046733695.1 Acidobacteriota bacterium | reverse complement strand
AGCAAAGCAGCAACGTTTTCATCGAGTCCCGTACTGGATTTACCAGGGGCTGGGGCGGTTTGAACGGGCGGAGGGTTTTGCATTATAAGTTTCTCCTGTAAGAAAGGGTTTGATCCGGTCGCGACAGGTCCACGAGCCGGAGATATTATCCAACAAGTGCTTCTGAAGCAATGCTTTGTTGATCCCCGCGCGGCAGGTGACTGATGAAAGCCAAAGTTTATGTAAACTTGAAGTCCGGCGTGCTCGACCCGCAGGGCAAAGCCATCCAACATTCGGTAGAGCTGCTCGGGTACTCGGGCATTTCCGATATCCGGCAGGGGAAATACTTCGAGATTTCGCTCGATGGAAGTCTCGATCAGCAAAGCGCTCGTGAGTCAATTGAGAAGATGGCGCGTGAAGTGCTGTCAAACCCCATAATCGAAGATTACCGCGTGGAGATTGAAGCGTGAAATTCGGTGTTATTGTTTTTCCTGGATCTAACTGCGACCACGATGCCTATCACGTGATTTCCAAGCACGTCGGCCAGCCGGTCGACTTTATCTGGCATCGCGAAACCGATCTTTCGTCGTACGACGCCGTGATTCTTCCCGGCGGTTTCTCTTACGGCGACTATCTGCGCGCCGGCGCTCTCGCCCGTTTTTCGCCCGTGATGAACTCGGTCCGGAAATTTGCCGATAGCGGGAGATTTGTGCTCGGGATATGCAACGGTTTCCAGATCCTCTGTGAGGCTGGCCTGCTTCCCGGCGCACTCATTCGCAATCGCGATCTGCACTTCATTTGTGAACATATTTACGTCCGCGTCGAGACGTCTGACAGTCCTTATACTAATGAACTGCAGAAGGGGACCGTGCTGCGCGTTCCCATCGCGCATGCCGAAGGTAACTACATCTGCGACGACGACACGCTCGCAGAGCTTCAGCGTGAGGATCGGATCGTATTCCGTTATTGCGAACCTGATGGGACTGTCAGTGACGCAGGAAATCCGAACGGATCGCGTGACAATATCGCGGGAATCTGCAGCCGCGAACGAAATGTGCTTGGTCTGATGCCGCATCCGGAACGCGCGTGCGAGGACCTGCTGGGTTCGAGTGATGGTCGCGATATTTTCCGCTCACTGGCGGCCACTGTCGCAGCCGCAGTTTAGAAAGTCTTCCAACAAAGTTATGAAACGAATACTACCTTTCATCATCATTCTTGTTGTTCTCGGTGTCGCGCTCAGCAGCGCCTGGTACCTGACACGGTCGATACCGGCTGCGCAGAACCCTCCGGCAACCCCACCGTCATCACCATCCTCGTCTGCGTCACCAGGTTCACCCGCGCAACCACAACCGCCGGCGCCTGTAACCGGCGTTGCCGGAGCTGAGCCGGCGCACACGGCAGGACCGGCGAACGCACCGGTGAAGTTGGAAGAGTTTGGCGATTTCGAATGTCCGCCGTGTGGCATGTTTCATCCGATACTCAAGCAGATGGAGGAAGAGTTTGGCGATAAATTGCAGGTCACTTTCCGCGAGTTCCCGTTGGTGCCGACTCACCAGCACGCGCTGGCTGCCGCATCGGCCGCCGAAGCCGCAGGTCTGCAAGGAAAGTTCTGGGAGATGCACCATATGATCTACGATCACCAGAACGATTGGAAAAAAGAGTTTGATGTGCGCCCGATTTTCGAGGGCTACGCAAAGCAGGTTGGCGTTGACGTCGATCGTTACAAACGCGACGTCGACAGCGAGGCGGTGGCGCAGCGAATCATGCTGGACGGAAATCGTGGGCACTCGCTCGGCGTAAAAGGCACGCCAACGGTATTCATAAACGGGCGCGAGGTCCCATTTGAAAATCTCCCGGCGGAGAAACTCCGGGTCGTAATTCAGAATGAGCTCCGGAATGCCGGAAAATGAAAAAGTTTTACATCGGCGTCGCACTGCTCTCACTACTCGGACTCGCCGACGCGCTTTACCTCACGATTGAACACGTCACCGGACAAACGGTTCGCTGCACGATTCTTTCCGGTTGTTCGGAAGTGCTCAGCAGTCCGTACGCTGTGGTTGCGGGAATTCCGTTGGCGGCTGTGGGCGCGGGCGCGTATTTCACGGTTTTTAGTCTCGCCATTCTCGCTCTCTTTGGTTATGGCTTTGCTGGAAAGATTTTGACGCCGCTCGTCATCGCGATGTTCTTCGTTAGCGTGTGGCTGTTCTACCTGCAGGCTTTCGTCATCCGCCAGTTTTGCCAGTACTGCCTGATCTCCGCCGCGATCACAACCTGTTTGCTGGTGCTCGTCCTCAGTCTGCGCTGGTTATCCACAGATTACACAGATTGATTTGTTCCGGCGCGTGCATCCGTGTAAGGTATTCAAATTCAAATAAGACTAAGAAGGTGAAGAAATGGTTCAGCAGCAACCAACAGTCTCGGATATTTTCCGGCGGGCGCAATCGTTGCGAAAGGAGCACTCTGACTGGCCGTTGAAACAGCTCAGTCAGCAACTCGTCAAAGACTTTTCCGGTGGACCATTTCCGCCGCTGCACAATTTGACCATTCCCGAGCAGGACGCGCGCGCCCCCGAAGAAGACTGGACCGCCGGACTTCCCATCGTAAGACGCGGAATTCAACTCCAGGACTGGAACGAAGTTGTGGCCGGAATAATTCTGAGCCTGGAACAGACGGAAAACTACGAACGCCAGCGTGGTCCTGAAGGAAGTCGTGATGATTGGCACGACCGAAGTGTCGGCATCGACGACGCGGTCGCGAAGGGCGTCGGCAAATGGATGCCAGAGGAGCTGTTGGCATTGGCGGAACGAAAAGGAAAAAAATCTGCGTAATCTGTGGATGGTTTTATGAGTTTTCTCGACAATCTATTCCAGGATCCGAAGTACCAAACAACAGATCCGCGTAAGCCGGAAGAGATCGAAGATCCGGAGATCATCATCAGTCCTGACACGCGGCGAGAGAAACGCATTCCGCCCGGACAATCACGCACAAAGAAATGGCCAGTGCTCGATGCGCACGGAACGCCCGATATAGATCTTGCGAATTGGACCTTCGAAGTTGCAGGACTCGTCGAGCATCCGCTCAAGTGGTCGCTGGATGAGTTCATGCAACTGCCTCCGGTGCGCGTGTACGCTGACTTTCATTGCGTGACGCGCTGGTCGCGGCTCGACAACGTTTGGAGTGGTGTTTCAACCAGAGAGATCGCACGACTAGCCGGCGTGAAATCCGAAGCGAAGTTTGTGCTCGCTCTGGCTTACGACTACGGTTGGACCACTAACCTTCCGATCGAATACTTCCTCAATGAAGACTCGCTGTTTGCATGGTCTCACGATGGCCAACCGATCGCCCCGGAACACGGCGGACCGGTGCGTTTGATCATTCCGCAGCTCTACGCGTGGAAGTCAGCCAAATGGGTTCGAGGCGTGCGCTTCTTGGAACACGATCAAGCCGGCTACTGGGAAGAGGGCGGCTATCACATGCGTGGCGTGCCCTGGGGTCCCGGCGACGGTGAACGCTTCCGCTGGTCGTGAAAGTAAAGAAATATAGGTCCTATATGACCTATTCGACCTATGTCTGAACCAAAAGACGCAGCCGCGATTATCCTTCTGCGCCAGGACACCGATCCCGCAAATCCCGAAGTCTTCTGGGTCAAGCGCAGCGATAAGCTCGCGTTTTTGGGCGGGTTTCACGCGTTTCCCGGCGGACAAATCGATGCCGAAGACGCCGAAGTCGAGGTCAGAAACGCGCCGAATCGGGAAACGGCGACGATGATCAGTGGTGCGGCGCGTGAGCTGTTTGAAGAGCTGGGCGTGCTTGTTGCTCGCGGCGGCGAATCGCTCACAAAAGGTCAACGAGTTTCCCTCCTGGACGATCTCGAATCCAAGCGGATGCCATGGCCCGCGCTCCTGAAACACTACGAGTTAAATCTCGACGCCGCGGACTTCACGTACGTCGGCCGCTGGGTTACGCCACCTTTCAACGCCAGACGTTTTGACACGTGGTTCTTTCTCGTTAAATGTCCGCCGAAGCAGGAACCAAACGTCGTCGCCGGCGAACTGGCAACCGGCGAATGGCTGCCGGCCCGAGATGCGTACGATCGCTGGATGGAGGATCAAGTGGTAGCCGTGCCGCCAACGCTGCATGCGTTGAGAACTCTCGGCGCCGGCCTTACTCCGGATCTCGTCGATCGTTTCCTATCAATTCCACATGCACTCGGCGAAATCTGTCGCCGAATCACCTTTCGACCAAACTACATTTGTTTTCCGGTTCGCACACCGACACGACCGCCGGCAACTCACACGTGCTGCTACATCATTCACAACTCGAAAGAGATGTTGATTGTCGATCCCGGGTCACCGTGGGAGGACGAGCAGGAAGCGCTGGCCGCGTGCCTCGACGAAATGATCGCGGAAGGCAGGCAAGTACGCGAGATCATCATTACTCATCTGCATCCGGATCATGTCGGTGGCGTCAACGCGCTCAAGGCACACCTGGGCGGTAAAGTTCCCGTCGCAGCACACGCAAAAACGGCCGAAGCACTGAACGACATTCACGTCGATCGTCTAATCGAAGACAACGACATCATTACTCTCGAAGGCGAACCGCGGGTCACTCTGCGTGCCTTGCACACTCCCGGACACGCATTGGGTCACCTGTGTTTTCACGACGCGGATCGCGGCGTGCTGCTCACGGGCGACAACATCGTCGGCGTCGGTTCCGTTCTGATCGATCCCCCGCAGGGAAACATGCGCGACTATCTCGACTCGCTTGAACGGATGCGGTCGTTGCCAAATCTCACCGTTCTACTCGGCGGTCATGGTCCGGCCGTCGCGGCTCCGTATCAAAAGATCGACGAATACATCTCACACCGCCTCGAGCGCGAGCGAAATATTCTCGACGCCGTCCGCGCCGGAGCTACAACCCCCCAGGAAATTGTCGCGCGCGTCTACACCGACGTTTCCCCGAAAGCGCACGCCCTGGCCGAACGTGCAGTGTTAGCCCATCTCGAAAAACTCCGCGACGACGGATTGCTGTCTGTGTAATCTTTGGATAAAGAGTTAGAATCTCTCCCCGACCAAAATATATGGATTACCCAAGAACCCTTCGCGAACTCAGGGCGGCCAGGTATCAACCCCTCTCCGTCAAAGACGAACTGCGTCTCAACCTAATTCGAAAACTACGCTCAGGCGAGAAGTTGTTTCCCGGCATTGTCGGTTACCAGGACACCGTAATTCCGCAACTGATCAATGCCATCCTGTCGCGGCACAATGTGATTCTGCTCGGTCTTCGTGGTCAGGCGAAGAGCCGGATAATCCGGCTGTTTACCGATCTTCTGGACGAGCGCATCCCGATCATCGCCGGGTCTGAAGTTAACGACGATCCTTTTCGGCCGATTTCGGCTTATGGCCGCCAGATGCTCGAGCAACATGGCGACGTGACGCCACTCGAATGGATCGGACGCGATGCACGCTTTGTCGAGAAACTTGCGACACCCGATGTGACTGTGGCCGACATCATCGGCGACGTCGATCCGATCAAGGCGGCGAAGGGCGGTCACCTGCTGAGCGATGAATTAACGATTCACTACGGTTTGCTGCCACGCGCTAATCGCGGCATCTTCGCTATTAACGAATTGCCGGACCTCGCCGGAAAGATTCAGGTCGCGCTCTTCAACATCATGCAGGAAGGCGACGTGCAGATTAAGGGTTATCCGGTGCGTCTGCCGCTCGACGTGATGCTCATGTTCTCTGCCAACCCCGAGGACTACACCGCGCGCGGAAAGATCATCACGCCGCTGAAAGACCGTATCGGCACCGAGATCATGACGCACTATCCAAAGGAACTGCCGTCCGCGATCGAAATTACGCGGCAGGAAGCATGGACCGATCGTTTCGACAACCGCGAGCAACTGCTGGTTCCGGAGTTCATTCGCGAAGTGGTCGAGCAGATTGCGTTTGAAGCGCGCGATGATAACCACGTCGACAAACACTCGGGCGTCTCACAACGAATGCCGATCACGGTGATGGAATCGGTGGTTTCGAATGCCGAACGGCGGGCGCTGTTGACCGGTGATGAATTTGTCGTGCCTCGTATTTCCGACGTCTACGCCGCAATACCTTCGATGACGGGAAAGATGGAGTTGGAGTACGAAGGCGAGCAACTCGGCGCGAATCGGATCGCACGTGATCTCATCAAGCGTGCGGCTGGTGAGATCTTTGAAGGCTATTTTGTCGGTATCGATTTCTCCAGGACAGTGCAATGGTTTGACGAAGGAAACAAGCTCCTGCTCGCCGACACTGCCGCAACTGAGGAATGCATAAACTTGATTGAGGCCGTTCCGGAGTTGTTGGAAACGGCGATGATTCCGTTTGATTTCCCGCGCTCTGACACTGCGCGACTCGTCTCGGCTTGCGAGTTGGTGCTTGAAGGTCTGTACGCGGAAAACAAGATCAGTCGTAATGAAGAAGGTGGCTACGCTGCTGTGACCAAGGCGAAGAAAGATCGACGAGGCATGATCTATGACGATCTGACTGAGACTGGGAAATATAGTTAGGACACGGATTTTACGGATTTAAAATCCGGATTTACGCGGATCATGAGATTTAAGTATTCAAAGTTTCAGGGGTTCGACGTCTTCGGGATCAATCTCGGTGAGTTGATGGATAGCATGTCGGATGCGTTGCTGGATTCCGGCTACGACGACGACTACTACTGGACTCGCCAACAAAAGACTACCGACACTTCACTCGATGCTTTGCGCCGTGCGTTGCTCCAGGCGCTCATGAACCAGGGGCTTGTAAACGAGAACCAGATTCGTGAAATGCTTGCGCAGAACGAAGGTAAGTTTCGCGGGTCGCTGCTCGAGGAGTTGTTGAATCAACTGATTGAGCGTCTGGTTGAAGAGGGCTATCTGACACTTCACGAAGTACCACCACAACGAGCAGAACAGCGTCGTGGATCTCCTCAGCAGGGCCAGATGTTTGAAGAGCCGTTGCCACGTGACGTTCGTTTCGAAGTTACCGAGAAAGGGCTGGATTTTCTCGGGTATAAAACGCTTCGAAATCTGCTCGGCAGTTTCGGCAAGAGCGCCGCCGGACGTCACGACACAGTTTATCTTTCTACCGGCGTCGAAGCGGCTGCCGCAAGCAAACGTTACGAATTCGGCGACACGATCAATCTCGACGTCAACACCACGTTGCTCTCCGCGATCCAACGCGAAGGGCTGAAAGTTCCGCTCAATCTCGAATATCGCGATCTGTACGTGCATCAGTGTGATTACCAGTCGTCGTGTGCCACTGTGGTTATGCTCGACTGCTCTCACTCGATGATTCTTTATGGCGAGGATCGATTCACGCCGGCGAAGAAAGTTGCGTTAGCGATGTCGCACCTGATTCGCACGCAGTATCCCGGCGATTCTCTCAAGGTGGTCCTGTTTCACGATGCCGCGGAAGAGTTGCCACTCGCTAAACTCGCCACCACTCAGGTCGGTCCATATCACACGAATACGGCTGAAGGTCTCCGTCTCGCGCGCCGGCTGTTGCAGGCCCAACGCAAAGAGATGAAGCAGATCGTGATGGTGACTGACGGTAAGCCCACAGCTTGTTTTGTACAATCTTCGCTGGGCGCTCGAACTAAAAAAACCGATAAAAGCCCGACACGCCGCCTTTATAAAAACTCGATGGGCGGCGATCCTTTGGTCATGTCTGAAACTTTCAAGGAAGTACAGGCATGTCGCAAAGCGGGCATCATGATCAATACCTTCATGCTGGCCAGCGACTATTATCTTGTCGATTTTGTGAAGCAAATGAGCGCCATGACGAATGGCAAAGCTTATTTCGCCAACCCGGGGAATCTCTCGCAGTTCGTACTGATAGATTTCCTCCGCCGCCGTACCCGACGCGTCAGGTAGATCGCCACACGGCCCATGGCCGAAAACCGATATCAATGCGCGACTCTAATCGATCACCGGGAAGAGGTAATCCGTTAACAAGCGGCAATCGCGTTCTCTTGCCCTACCTGATCCTGCTAATCGGTCTCTGCTTCACGCTTCTCGTTTATTACTATTTTTCAAAGCTCACACTCGAACAGGACCGAAGCAATTTCGATCGCGCGGTCCAGGAGGTACAGGACCACGTCCGGCTTAGAATCGAAACCTCGGTCACATTGTTGCGTTCCGGCACCGGGCTGTTTGCGGCGAGCAATTCAGTTGAAGCGAAGGAATTTGAGAACTTCGTCAAACAGATCGAGCTCGAGAAGAATTATCCAGGCGTCCAGGGACTCGGTTACTCACAACGTATCTCCCCATCGGAAAAGGCAAATGTCACCGCCGAAATGAAACGTCAGGGTGAAAGCGGGTTCCGTATTTGGCCTGATGAGTCTCCGCGCAGCGAATACAATGCGATCCTCTATCTCCAACCGGCAACAACACGTAATCAATTCGCGATCGGCTTTGACATGGCAACGGAAGGCGTCCGGCGTCAGGCCATGGAAACGGCGCGCGATTCAGGAAATCCGACAGCTTCAGGACGCGTGCAACTGGTCCAGGAACGTGACGTTCCCGATCCCGATAAGCAATCGGGCTTTCTCATCTACCTGCCGGTCTATCAGCACAATGCGCCGCTCGAGAGTGTCGAACAGCGCCGTAAAGCCCTGCTGGGTTTTGTTTACAGTCCATTTCGCGTTGACGATTTTATTGCTCCGATCACTGCCGAAAAGAACGACGTTAGTTTCCAGGTGTACGATGGCGCTGATCTGTTGAGTGCAGCGAACAACGAGGCCTTTGGCGAACCTTTTTTCTCAGATACGAAACCGTTGCCGGTCGCTGGACGCACCTGGACGCTTGCTTTCGTCACTAAGCCTTCATTTGCGCAGCGATCCGGCAGACCTTTTCTGAAGTACTCGCTGATCGCCGGTGCGCTGCTGAGTTTGCTTTTCGCAGCCGTGACTCGTGCCGAGATTCGGGCGCGCTCACGTGCTGAACGCGCCGCCGAGGAAGTTAAAAAATCAGAGGCAACGATCAGACAGACCCTCCACGAGCGTGAACGTGCGGAGGAAGCATTACACGAAGCTGCCGAAGCCTTGCGCATCGCGAATGAACGCGCCCTCCTCGAATATGAACGGTTGCTTGAGCGGATCAAAGCGTTGGCCCAGGCGCTCGGAACCGCAAGGGAGTTGCAGGCAATCTATCGCGCTCTGCGCCAGTTCACCAACGTATCTGTTCCGTGTAACGGCTTCTTCGTTTCACTTTACGATCCGATTCGCGACGTCCGCACGGCGTGTTACGGTTGGGCCGATGGCAGTGAGCTCGACGTCTCGGAGTTGCCGCCGATGGCGGTTACAACAACTGGCCCAAACAGTCGCGCGGTGCGTACCGGTGAAGTAGTCATCACCGACGATTACATGCGCGCGACGCAAGCCAATCCCGGAATCATCGTTGGACCGGATAACGGATTGCGGCCCGATTCTTCGATGGCGGTTCCGATGGCGGTGATGGGCAGGATTATCGGCACTATCGAAGTGCAGAGTTACCAAAAGAATGTTTACCTGCCGGAACACGTAACGGCGATGAGTATGGCCGCCAACCTCACCGCCGTTGCGATTGAGAATGTTCGGCTACTCAAACTCGAACGCACTGCACGAGAAGCGGCGGAAGAGTCAAACCGCCTGAAAGACGAGTTTCTCGCCACCGTTTCGCATGAGCTCCGCACTCCGCTGACCGCAATACTTGGCTGGTCCAGACTGCTCGAAGACGGCTCGCTGGACGAGTCGTCGATGCAACAGGCAGTTGAAACTATCTGCCGCAACGCCAAGGCTCAGGCGCAGATCGTCGACGACATTCTCGACGTGTCGCGCATCATCACCGGTAATTTGTATCTCGACCTTCACCCGTTGGAAGTGGTGCCGGTAGTCGAGAACGCCATCAACGTTGTCCGTCCGACGGCCGATGCGAAGGGGATCAGGGTCGAAACCTACTTCGACTCGGCGCCGGCGATGATTTCCGGCGACGCGAACCGGTTGCAGCAGGTTGTTTGGAATTTGTTGTCGAACGCGGTGAAGTTTACGAACAGTGGCGGGCGCGTTTGCGTAAAGGTTTCGCAGGGTGGCGGCGCTGTCGAGGTGAGTGTTTCGGACACCGGCCAGGGAATCAACAAGGAGTTCTTGCCGTACGTCTTTGAACGGTTCACTCAGGCCGATAGCACGACGACTCGACAGCATGGTGGACTCGGTCTCGGGCTAGCGATCGCGCGGCACCTCGTCGAGATACACGGCGGTACGATTCGCGCGGAGAGTAAGGGCGAGGATCGTGGAGCGACATTCATCATTAGGCTTCCATTACTCGAATCCAGTGTGGGCACAGCGGCTACTGTTGACCAAAACCGGCATCAACTGGCGCAGTCTCAGCAGTTATTATCGGGTGTCAACGTCCTTTTGGTTGATGACGACTCCGATACACTGACACTGATGACCACTGCGTTGCGGAAACGGCAGGCGAATGTCACGGCCGTCTCTTCGGCGGGTGAGGCAATTCAGGCGATCGCGCGCAGGCGGCCGGACGTACTGGTGTCAGACATTGCGATGCCTGACGAAGACGGGTACGGTTTGATTGAGAAGATACGCCGGCTCGAAAACGGCGATTCGGACAATATCCCGGCGGTGGCGATCACGGCGTACGCGAAAGAGGAGGATCGCGCGCGTGCGTTGTCGGCAGGGTTCCAGATCTATTTGGCGAAACCCGTGGAGCTGACAGAGTTGATTTCAGTAGTGGCGCGTGCAGCGCGGCGGGACTTTTGACATGATTACAGGATTTACATGATTTACATGTTCATCTTGAAAATCCTGTAATCCTGTTCAAATGCGGCGGTGGAAATGGCGCAAGTTCAAATCGATAACATTAACCTGGCCTACACGGACACCGGCTCGGGGCGTCCGGTCGTGCTCATTCACGGTTATCCATTCAATCGTTCGTTGTGGAACGAACAGATTGCGGCACTCAGCGGGTCGTATCGCGTTATCGCGCCTGACCTGCGCGGCTTTGGCGAGAGTGATTCGTCAGACGGACCGTCAACGATGAATCGCATGGCTCAGGATGTAGCATTATTGTTGGACCATCTCGGAATTCCGCGCGTCACGATCGGCGCGCTATCAATGGGCGGGTATGTCACGTTCGCCTTTTATAAACAGTTCGCGTCGCGCGTGCGGGCGTTGATCCTCGCCGATACGCGTGCACAGGCTGATACAGAAGACGCGAAACAAACGCGCGCGCTACAAGCTGAAAAGGCTTTGAGTGAAGGCATGGCCGGTATTGCTGACGCAATGCTGCCGAAGTTGCTCACGCCGGAAACGGTCAGCAAGCGACCTGAAGTCGTGAAGCGTGTTCGCGACATGATGTTGAAAACCAAGGCCGAGGGAGCTGCCGCGGCGTTACGCGGAATGGCCGAACGCGACGATCAGACGTCGCTTTTGTCCAAGATCTCTGTGCCGACGTTGATCATCGTCGGCGCCGAAGACGCTATCACGCCGGTGGCTGACAGTGAGAAGATGAACGAGGGCGTTGCTGGTTCGCGTCTGGTGGTGCTCGAAAATGCCGGACATGTTTCCAATCTCGAGCGCACTGAAAAGTTTAATGAAGCCTTGCTGGATTTCTTGAGTGAGTCCTCCAGCTAATCAAATGCCGCCACAGAAAAAATTTATTATCGAAGAGCGCGTGCGCTGGGGAGATGTCGATGCGGCGCGCATTATTTTTTACGGCGCTTACATCCACTTCTTCGAGTATGCCGAGACGGAGCTGTTTCGGTCAGTAGGTCTGCATTACGGAGTCTTTTTTGATGAGTTGAAGATCTGGCTGCCGCGCGTACATCTCGAATGTGACTTCCATCGCATTGCCCGGCTGGATGATCTTTTGCAAGTGAGCGTTTATGTGGGCCGATTTGGTAAGAAGTCGATGAAGTTGAATTTTGAAGTGCGCCGCAAGGGCAACGAAGAGCTCGTGGCTACGGCGCATTTTGTTCTTGCAGCAGTTAATCAGGAGACGTTTGAAACCGTTCCGATTCCGACGGAGTTGCGTGAGAAGCTCGCGCCGTACGACGCTAACGAAGTTTAGAGATGACCAATAACATTTCACTCGAAGGCCTTGACGAGAAGACGATCGATCGAGATCCGATTAAGCAGTTTCAGCGTTGGTTCGACGAAGCCGTCGCCGCGAATCTTCCACTTCCGGAAGCGATGACACTCGCAACCGCGACGCCTGACGGAAAGCCTTCCGCACGCATGGTGTTGCTCAAGCAGGTGGACGAGGATGGTTTTGTTTTCTTCACCAACTATACGAGTGCTAAGGCCGAACAGTTGGACGCGAATCCGCATGCCGCGTTGGTTTTTTACTGGTCGCGATTAGATCGACAAGTGCGCGTTGAGGGAATTGTTGTTAGGACTTCCGAGGAGGAGTCGCGTGATTACTTTCGGACGCGCCCACGCGAGAGTCAGATTGGCGCCTGGGCGTCAGCACAAAGCCAGATGATTAGCAGCCGTGATGTCCTCGAACAACGAGCGCAGGAGTTGGAAGATCGGTATCGCGATCGCGAGATCGATTGTCCCGAGTATTGGGGTGGCTATCGCCTGAAACCCGAGCGCATCGAATTCTGGAAAAGCCGCGTCGGCCGCCTTCACGATCGAATATTGTACGAGCGTGACTCTGGCGGGTGGACCATAAGCCGTCTCGCGCCATAGACAGGATTAACAAGATGAAACAGGACTTTCATGTAATCCTGTTACATCTTGTAAATCCTGTCCAATTTGCCTTCAGCATCAGAACAGCCGAGAGAAAAAGCGAATTCCGATGATCCTCATCTGAGCACCCTCACGAATGACCGCGTAATCCCCGATCTGGTAGTACGGTTCC
This sequence comes from Acidobacteriota bacterium, assembly GCA_046733695.1. Lineage (GTDB taxonomy): Bacteria > Acidobacteriota > Blastocatellia > Pyrinomonadales > Pyrinomonadaceae > PSRF01. The sequence goes on along the minus strand of JBKPPU010000168.1, from coordinate 5,955 downwards.
TTTAATCCAAGCACCCGCCCGCGGCTATACGCTGTCAACGGTTTCAACGGCTGTGCCGGTGGCTCGATTTTCTTTTCCATGCTGCGTTTGAACTCGCGAATGCGTTCAGCAACGTTTGGATTTCGCTGCGCGAATATATAGAGATGCGTGCGGAAGTCGGCGACGTCGCGCTTTAATTGAGCCGCATAAGAAGCAAACTCACTCGCCGCTTCCGGTGGCTGTCGCTTCAACGCGTCTTTGAACTTCGGTGGAAAAAATGTCGCCTCTTCCTCTCCACTGTTCGGACTAAACAACGGCATCATCAAAAACAAGAGTTGCATGCGACTCTTGAACGCATCGACCAACGTTGCGGTATCGACGTTAACTAAATTGTCGCGATCGAATTCACCTTCAGTGATCGCAATCTCACGCCGGCGCGCAGCATTTCTCACGAAGGTCGCTTCAAACGCACGATCGAAATCGAGGTTCTCAGCCAGGAGCGTCTGAAACTGATTACATACGCGGATTGCTTCGGTCACGTCTTTGCGCTGACGAACACTCTTTTGCCCGAACACGGCAGGAGCGAGCGCAAATACCAACACACAGAACAAAATCAATTTTTGGGCTGATGAAAGTGACATGCTCAGACAGGACGCAGCGCGCTTTTAACCAGCTTCTTCTTCAAGTCGACATAGCCTTGTTCACCGGCAACAAGATCTCCCAGCACTCGTTTCACGCCGCGATGCCCGCGCGCAAACTCGATCATGCGCTCGGTGAACGGTGCACCCCAGAAATTTCCATAAAAGCGTTGACGCATTTGGGCTGCCCGTCGCAACTCCGCGCCAAAATCTTTGCGCCAGTTCTTCTCATAAGTCTGAGGCGCTCCGCTCAGATAGGCTTCCGCAAATATCTCCGCGGAACGCAGAGCGTAGTAGATGCCTTCACCCGTCACCGGATCGGCAAAGCCTGCGGCGTCGCCGAGCAAGGCCCAATCGTCGCCTGAAACCGTTCTACTGTCCCACGTCTTCGCACTCAATCCGGGAATGCGCGCGGCGTAGCGTTCAGCCGACTTACGCAAATGATCTTCAATGTGTGCCCGCTCAGGTGTGTTTGTTTTAGGCTGCCAGAAGTTTGCCTTTTGACCGTCGTACTGCAGGTAGTAACCAGTCATGAACTGCCACAGCAACTGGTCCAACGGGCCGTGCTCAAATGTATCCTGCGTGGTCGCGATGCCGAATGAAATGTGATCCGGACGCGGAAAGGCCCATGCATAACCAACCCATGCGGGCAGGAAGGCTACCACCGTCGCCGCATTGTTGTTGGCGGGCAGTGGTGCGCGATATCCAAAAGCGACTTCCATGTCCGATGGCTGCAATGGACCAGCGAGCTTTTTTGCAATGCCGCTGTTGGCGCCGTCTGCCGCCACGAGAAACGCGCCCGCCCATTCGGATCCACTGTCGCTCTTTAGCCGCCAGCCCGATTCAGTCCTCGTTATTTTTCTGGCTGAGATCTTTTCGGCAAACACGTGAGCACCAGCGTCACGCGCGCGGTCGCGCAGGTAACAATCAAACGCGACACGGGAATAGATCGCAAAGGGTTCATCCAATACGAGGTGAAGTCGCTTACTCGATGGCGAGTACAAGTCGAGCTCGGTGATTGTGCGGCCGACCGCGTTCAGCAACTGTGGCCAGGCCTTCAGCGCTTTCGCAGTAACACCTCCACCGCAGGCCTTCGGTTCACCTTCCGGACGTCCATCAAAGAGGGCGACCCGCGCTCCGCTTCTGGCGAGCAATTCCGCCGCGAACGACCCTGCAGGTCCGGCGCCAACAATCAACAGATCGTATCGATCGAGCGACATAAAGGGTTTACGTCTTTGCGTGAATACCGCGCGGCGTTAGAATACCAGCCGTTCCCTCCAAATGACGAAAGGCGCACGATGACCGATCAGAGCTGCCTGGTCTTTTCTGGCATTGCACCACACCCGCCAATCATGGTGCCGGAGGTCGGACGCGAATCGATCGCGAGCGTTGTTGGCTCGATCGATGCGATGGCGGAGCTCACGAGACGCGTCATGGACAGCGGCGCCGAGACTGTCATTCTGATCTCGCCGCACGCGCCTCTCGAAGCCGATTCTTTCGTCGCTTACGAAGGGCCGGAAGTCACCGGTGACTTCTCCAACTTTAGCGCGCCTGAGATTCTCTTCACGGCTGCCGTCGATGAAGAGCTGCTGAGCGCGATTAGAAAAGCTGCTGCCTCGCAAAACTATGAAGTTACGCCGTTGCGCGAGCACGATCTCGACCATGGCACGGCCGTTCCGCTTTATTTCCTGCAACGAAACGGTTTTCACGGCAAGGTGGTGACACTCGGTTACAGCTTCCTGTCGAGTGATGATCACTTGCGGTTTGGAAACTGTATAAGAAAGGCCGTTGATGAAGTAGGACGGCGCGTGGCTTTTGTTGCAAGTGGCGACTTGAGTCACCGGCTCAAACCGCAGGCGCCCGCAGGCTACAATCCGGAGGCACACAGGTTCGACGATCAGGTTGTCGCAGCACTGCGTTCAAATGTTCCACGGCAAATCATCGACATCGACCACAACTTACGCCGGCTGGCAGGTGAATGCGGCTATCGCTCGATGCTCGTCGCGATTGGGGCGTGCTCTGATCTGCCGCTATCGTGCGAGGTGTTGAGTTACGAAGCGCCTTTTGGTGTGGGCTACCTGGTTGCTCAGCTTACTAACCAGGTCGCACTTCCGGCGCTCGCACGCAACGCGGTTGAGACGTTCATACGCTCTGGAAATATCGTCACTCCGGCGGAATCAACTGCCGGGTTTTTAGCCTCACCCGCGCCCTGTTTTGTTTGTCTCAAGACGCTTGATGGTGAGTTGCGCGGCTGCATCGGAACAATTGAGCCCGCGCGCGCGACGCTCGCCGAAGAAGTTGTTGCCAATGCAATCAGTGCAGCGATGAACGATCCGCGCTTCGACCCTGTTAAGGCAGCGGAGCTCTCAAACTTGCGTTACTCAGTCGATGTACTGCTGCCTGCCGAGCGGGCGGAGATGGGCGACCTGGATCCGGCAGTTTTTGGTGTGATTGTCGAAGATGAAAGCGGCTCGCGGCGTGGATTGTTACTGCCTGATATTGAGGGCATCGACAACGCCGAACAGCAGGTCGAGATCGCGGCGCGGAAAGCCGGAATCGCTCGAAACGAACGAATGCGGCTATGGCGTTTTAAGGTGGAAAGATTTGGGGAATAAGAAATCCATCCGCAGATTACGCAGACATTTTATCTGTGTAGTCTGTGGATGGATTTGGAATCAGACGTCGAGATTTCGCACGTCGAGCGCGTTGTCTTCGATGAACTTCCGTCGCGGTTCGACAGCATCACCCATCAACACGGTGAAGATCTGGTCGGTTTCCACCATGTCGTCGATCCGCACTTCCAGGAGGGTGCGTTTCTCGGGGTTCATGGTTGTCTCCCAGAGTTGTTCCGGGTTCATCTCGCCGAGACCTTTGTAACGCTGAATCGTGAGATCCTTCTTCGCCGCCGTTAAGACTTTCTCGAGCAACGCCTCACGAGTCGGCACCTCTTCGCTGGTTCCGTTCTCACCTGAAACGAACGGCGCCGCCAGGTCTTCTTCGAGAGTCTTGAACAGCTCTACGGCTTTCTGAAACTCCACATAGCTCGCGAAGTTCCAGTCGATGACGAGGTTGACGCCGGTACTGGACACCGTCTCAATTTCCCAGAGTCCGTGCTCTTCATCCTGGGTCAATTCAGTGCGGTGATAACCAGCCTTGTCCAAAGCGCCCTCGATCTTGGCCATCAACTCTTCGTCCTGGAAGACCTTTCGCAGCGTCAACCCCTCTTTGCGGAGGATTCCCTTGCGCCCGCCCAGTGATTCGAGCAGGATGTTGAGCAGTTGAGGGTCTCCACCAAGACGTCGTGTCGCCCGCTCGCAGTAACTTTTAAAGTCAACCATTTTTTCGAGCGATCTCGCCAGCTCTTTACCTTCAATCGGCTGTTCTGCACCCGCCGATTTCACTGACATGTCGCCGGTCGCCTGACGCATTAGGTACCGAATCATCGAGCTTTCGTCTTTTATGTACTCTTCCTTCTTGCCCCGCTTTACTTTGAACAGCGGGGGCTGAGCAATGTAGACGTGCTTGTTCTCAACCAGGGGGAGCATCTGCCGGTAGAAGAAGGTCAAGAGCAGTGTTCGAATGTGCGAACCGTCGACATCGGCGTCAGTCATCAGGATAATTTTGTGATAGCGCAGCTTGCTGAGATCAAAATCGTCTTTTCCGATGCCGGTGCCGAGCGCTGTGATAAGCGATTTGATTTCGCTGTGACCCAGCATCTTGTCGAAGCGGGCTTTTTCGACGTTCAGAATCTTGCCCTTCAAAGGAAGGATGGCTTGGTTCTTTCGGTCGCGCCCTTGTTTGGCGGAACCACCGGCCGAATCACCCTCTACGATGTAGATCTCGGATAGAGACGGATCGCGTTCCTGGCAATCGGCCAGTTTGCCGGGCAGCATCGTCGAGCCCAGGGCGCCCTTGCGGACGATTTCGCGGGCTTTTCGCGCTGCTTCGCGGGCACGCGCGGCATCGAGTGCCTTTCCGACTATCTTTCGTGCTACGGGCGGATTCTGCTCGAAGAACTCGGTAAGCCGGTCGTTCAGGAACGACTCGACGGCGCCTTTAACGTCCGAATTGAGTTTTCCTTTCGTCTGTCCTTCAAACTGAGGCTGCGGCAGCTTCACGGAGATCACGGCCACCAGGCCTTCGCGCACGTCGTCGCCCGTCAGCGAGCCTTTGAAGTTCTTCGCCAGTCCTGACGACTGCGCGTAGGCGTTAATCGTTCTGGTGAATGCGGAACGGAATCCGGAAAGGTGTGTGCCGCCGTCGACCGTGTTGATATTGTTCGCGAACGAATAGACCTTTTCGTCGTAACCGTCGTTGTACTGGATCGCGACTTCGATCGAGAGGCTATCACCTTCCTTTTCGAAATAGATCGGCTTGTCGTGCAACGTCGACTTATTCTTGTTCAGGTGCTTGACGAACTCTGCAATGCCGCCCTTGTAGTAAAACTCGTGCGAACGCTCCGGCTCTTCACGCTCATCTTTGATCGTGATCCGAATGCCTTTGTTCAGAAACGCTTTTTCGCGAAGACGCTCGGACAGCTTGTCAAAACTGAACGAAGTCTCGGTGAAGATTTGTCCGTCGGGTTTGAAGGTAATCTTCGTTCCGCGTTTGCGCGTCTTGCCGGTTTGCTTCAGCGGCGCTACGGGTATTCCACGCGCGTATTCCTGTTCGTACGTTTTATTTTCGCGCCAGATCTCGAGATGCAACTTCTCGGAAAGGAAGTTTACGCACGAAACACCGACGCCGTGCAGACCGCCTGAAACCTTGTAAGCGTTTGAATCGAACTTACCGCCGGCGTGGAGCTTCGTCATGACCACTTCGGCCGCCGAACGTTTTTCCTTCTTGATTTCGTCTACCGGGATCCCGCGCCCGTTATCGATAACTGTGATCGAATTATCGAGATGAATCGTGACGTCAACGGTATCGCAATATCCTGCCAGTGCTTCGTCAATAGAATTATCCACCACTTCGTAAACGATATGATGAAGGCCTATCTCTCCAGTCGATCCGATATACATGGCCGGACGTTTTCGCACTGCATCCCGTCCTTCCAAAACTGTGATCGATGATGAATCGTAAGCCATAGTCTTCTTCTGTGTTGCTTTAGTTTCTGCTGTTACCAATCGCTTCTCCTATAGACGTATCAAACCTTGAGTGAAGATTCGACATTACTGCTGCACACCTTCCCATCTTCGATTTCGTACACACTGGCCCTCGAAAAGAAACTTTCGACGTGACTACGTTTTGAGGTTGTAATGAAGGTCTGTGTGCGATTTTCAAGGTATTCAAGAAGGTGTCTTATCCTTCCCTCATCCAGCTCCGCGTCGACATCGTCAAT
>JBKPPU010000167.1:0-24169 GCA_046733695.1 Acidobacteriota bacterium | reverse complement strand
TAATTGGATTGTTTTCTAGTCGGCCCGAACCCGAACTGTGAGTACTGAACGACGAACAGCAGATCTCTCTCCGGCTAGACGCTTGCACACGCAGAACTCGGTGGTTGGTGTCGACGGCGGTGGGACCAAGACGGAAGCCGTAATTATGGACGCCAATCTGAGAGTGATTGGCGACGGCATCGCCGGACCTTCGAACCCCTTGCGAGTCGGAATTGCGGGAGCAGCGGCGGCAGTGCGCGAGGCGATTGACAGTGCCTGCGCGGCGGCGAAGCTCAGGCGCGGCGATCTGATTGCGGCCCAGATAGGCCTCGCCGGTGCGCGTCGGAAAGAGTTACGCGAACGCATGCGTGAGACGCTCATGCCGCTCGGCGTCGGCGAGATCGAAGTTGTTACTGACGCGGATATCGCGTTGTATGGAGCAACTGACGGTGCGCCGGGCCTCGTCGTGATTGCCGGGACTGGTTCGATCTGTTGTGGCATCAACGCGCGGCACAGACGTTTCTGCGCCGGTGGTTGGGGACCGATTGCGGGCGATGAAGGCGGCGGCGCGTGGCTCGCGCGTCGCGCCCTGCGAGCAGTGGCTTATGCGTCGGACGGGCGTGGTCCAGAAACCGCACTCACGGAATTAGCCTGCGCGTATTTCCACGTGACCAGTGCCGACGATCTGACAACCGCGATCTACGCGCCTACGATAACCAACGAATGGCTCGCCGGTTTTGGTAGAGACGTGGTCGCCGGGGCAAAGGCGGATGACAAAGTGGCACTGCAAATCGTTGCTGATGGTGGCACCGAACTGGGCCACGCGGCGGTTGCGGTGATTCGTCACCTGCAGATGGACCGCGAACGGTTTCAGATTGCATATGTTGGCGGTGTGTTTCGTTCGGCGGGCGATTTGATGCTCGAGACTTTGCGCAACGAGGTTAAAAAGGTGGCGCCGCGTGCGTATTTTGAGCCGCCACACTTCGCTCCAGCTGTCGCTGCCGCTAGAATGGCTCGTGAACGTATCAATCACATCGCTCTCGCAGTCTGAGCCGTAGCGGCACAAGATGAGTACGGAAACCGCGCTTCCAATCACCGAACAAGAGAATCCACGCTCAAAAGATCTCAGTTCACAGTCCACTGCGGAAATCGTCGCACTCATGAACGATGAGGACGCGCAGGTTGCAGCAGCCGTGCAGCGTGTGCTCGGCGAGATTGTCAGAGCGGTTGATGAGACTGTGGCGAGACTGTCGAAAGGTGGACGACTCTTCTACACGGGGACGGGAACGTCAGGACGGCTGGGCGTGCTCGACGCGTCTGAGTGTCCGCCGACGTTTGGAGTTTCACCCGAGCTAGTCCAGGCGGTGATTGCGGGTGGTTACGACGCCTGCCACCGGGCTGTTGAAGCTTCGGAAGACGATAGCGAAGCGGGAGCTGCTGATTTAAAGCAAAGAGGTTTTGGGGCAGGGGATGTGCTGGTTGGCATCGCCGCGTCGGGTCGAACTCCGTATACAGTCGGGGCGGTGCGGTTTGCGCGCTCGCTTGGCGCTTTCACGGTCGGTTTGACGGTCGTGCCGGGTTCACCGATTACTGACACGGCAGAGCTGAGCATTGTTCCCGTGGTTGGACCAGAAGTGCTGACTGGCTCGAGCAGGCTTAAGGCAGGCACTGCGCAGAAGATGGTTCTTAACATGATTTCAACCGCGACGATGGTGCGCCTGGGCTATGTGAGCGGCAACCGCATGTCCCACATGCAAACGCGCAACATCAAGCTGCGCGATCGCGCCGTACGGATCATCGTTGCCGAAACCGGTCTCGATTATGAGGCAGCGGCGGCAGTGCTCGATGATGCGGGGAATGATTTACGAGCGGCTTTAATTAAGGCTAAGGGCGCTCTACCCAGAGGTTAGCTTCACAGGATTTACAAGATGTTTCAGGATTTCTTTTTTGTGATTTTTGTGCCTTTTTGTGGCTAATGAAAGCTCTCGATCTCATCATCATCTTTGGATACCTGATCGGGATCGTCCTGTTTGGCACCTGGTTTGGGCGCAAGCAAAAGACGACCGCTGATTATTTCCTCGGCGATCGATCCGTCCCTTGGTGGGCCGTCGCTTTCTCAATCGTCGCTACTGAAACCTCTACCATTACATTTATCTCAATACCCGGCGTTGCATTTGCGCGCGGCGGAAACTTCGGTTTTCTGCAATTGGTCTTCGGCTACCTGCTGGGACGAATCGTAATATCAATCCTGTTTATCCCCTCATACTTTCGCGGCGAACTGCTGACTGTTTATCAACTCCTGGACCAGCGCTTTGGCGGCAAGATCAAGATGGTAGCCGCATCGCTGTTCGTCGTGATGAGGAATATTGCTGACGGTATTCGATTGCTGCTCACGGCAATCGTGCTCGCGGCAGTCTATGCGGCGTTTCAACCTGCTGCCAACGCTGAAACCATCATCATCGGTTCGATAGTGTTGATCGGTCTTGCGATGATCATCTTCACTTATTTCGGCGGCATGGAAGCGGTGATCTGGGTGGAGGTGATACAACTCGGTATCTACATCGCGGGCGCAATTGCGGCAGCGGTCGTGCTCATCAATTCCATTGACGGTGGGCTCGCCGCGGCGAACTCACTCGCCACCCAGTTTGGCAAGTACTCGCTCTTCGATTTCGCCTTTGACTACACGCGCACATACACCTTCTGGTCGGGATTGATTGGCGGCTGCTTCCTGACGATGAGCACACACGGGACCGATCAATACCTGGTCCAACGTTATCTCTGCACCGACCACCCGCGTAAAGCGACGATTGCTCTGTTGACGAGCGGCGGCATCGTGCTGGCGCAGTTTATCGGGTTTCTTTTCATCGGTGTGTTGTTGTTTGCGTTCTACCATCCGTTTACCGATCCGGCTTATGCGACCGTAGCAAACGCAGCTTTCCCCTTCACTGGAGGCGATCGCGTCTTTCCTGACTTCATCACTAAGTACATGCCGACCGGACTCTCGGGCCTCGTGGTTGCGGCGATCTTTGCGGCAGCGATGTCATCTTCGCTCAACTCGATTGCCGCGACTGCGGTTAACGATCTCTACAAGCCGTTTCGACCAAATCGTGATGACAAGCACTATCTGAAAGTCTCGCACGTGCTGACGTTGATCTGGGGAGTCGTACAGATCCTTGTCGCCCTCGCAGTCAGGAACCAGCCCGGATCGGCGTTGAGCATGGCGCTTTCGATTGCGTCGTTGATCAATGGACCAATCCTCGGCGTGTTTCTAGTGGGAACATTTTTGCGGCGAGTCAGCCAGCCACCGGCGTTGATCGGCATGCTGGTGAGCATCGGCACGATGCTCTACGTGTTTTTTGCTACGAAGATCGCGTGGACGTGGTACGTGTTTCTGGGAAGCCTGGTGACTTTTGTGGTTGCATGGGCGGCGAGTTTTGCGTTCGCGCCAAAGAAAGCAATCGGTCCTATTGGTCCTATAGGACCGATACCGGATGAGGAATAATTGATGCCCAAACGTTTTTTCTCGGCAATTTTGATCGTAATTCTGCTTGCGCTCGTGGCACTGCCGGTCAGGCCGCAGCCCGCCCTCAGCCCTCACGCCTTCAAACGCGATCCCTCTCCTAAGGCGATGAAGTGGGCCAACGAACAACTGCGGAAGATGTCGCTCGAAGAGAAGATCGGTCAACTCATCTCCGTCGGCGTCAACGCGACATTTCTCAATCAGGATTCAGATGCTTATCGCGCCCTCAAGCATCAGATCGAAGACAACAAAGTCGGCGGCGTCATCCTTTTTCGTGGTCCGGTTTATGAATCAGTAATCCTCGTCAATCGCATGCAGGAGCTGGCGAAATATCCGTTGCTCATCTCGGCCGACCTCGAAGCGGGGGCCGGGATGCGCTTCGACGACACGGTCAACTTTCCCTGGAACATGGCAGTCGGCGCCACGGGCAATCCCGAATACGCGCGACGCCAGGGTGAGATAACCGCGCGCGAAGCACGTGCGCTCGGGGTGCAACAGATCTTCGCGCCGGTTGTAGACGTCAATAACAACGCCGCGAATCCCGTGATCAATGTGCGTTCGTATGGAGAAGATCCTGCGGAAGTAGCACGCTTTGCCGTTGCGTTCACTGAAGGCGCACAGGCGGCCGGTACCATCGCGACCGCGAAACATTTCCCCGGACACGGCGACACAGCAGTCGACTCACATCGTGGCTTGCCGGAGATCAACGTCGGACGCGACCGCTTGAATACGGTCGAGTTCGTTCCGTTCAAAGCTACGGTCGATGCCGGCATCGGGTCGGTGATGGTGGGCCACATCGCGATGCCACAAATCGATGCGACTGCTGTCAAGCCCCTGCCGCAGAATGTCAAGTCGAAGCCGATCGATACTGACGAGGGCGGCGAGATAATCGATGAGAAAGCAGCCATGCCCGCGACGATGTCTCCGGTAATCGGCAATATCCTCCGAAAAGATCTGAAGTTTCCGGGAATGATCGTCACCGACGCACTGAGTATGAGTGGTCTGACGATCTACTTCACTCAGGAAGAGGCCGCGGTTCGCGCCCTCGAAGCCGGCGCCGACATGTTGCTCAAGCCGGCGGACGTTGATGCATCGTTTCGCGGTGTGCATGACGCAGTGAAGAGTGGTCGCATTACGGAACAGCGTGTGGAAGAGTCGGCACGCAAGATACTCGCAGCGAAGTACGATCTCGGCCTCGTCGACCAGCGAATCACTCCCCTCGACCCGATTGACCGGATAGTCGGGAGCCGCGACGTGCCCGCGCTGGCGACCGAGATCGCCGAGCATGCCGTCACGCTCGTGCGCGATGAAGACAGGCTTGTTCCGCTCAAGAATCTCAAACCTCAGACGCGCGTGTTCAATCTTGCGGTGACAAACGGCGACGATCGCAATTGGATCGCAAATGCGTTTGTTTCACGACTCGGTCGCGCTGGTGTGAAACTCGAGACGGTTGTGCTTGACGACCGATCGACGGATCAGGAAGTCCAGAAAGCGATCGAGCGTGCGAAGTCTGCCGATCTTGTCATCGCGTCGTTATATGGACGCGTTCGTTCCGGACAGGCATTGAGTGTCGGAGTTCCCGAGACAGGCAGACGAGTGTTGTCGGCGTTGATTGACGCGAAGTCGCCAATTGTCGGGATCAGTTTTGGCAATCCTTATTTACTGCAGGGGTTCCCCGGATTGCAAACTTACGTCGTGGCGTACGGCGACATGCCGTCGTTGCAGCAGGCAGTCGCGCGAGCGTTGTTGGGTGAGATAGACATTACCGGAAAATTACCGATCTCATTGCCCGGACTCTATCCACGGGGAACCGGGATCCAAATAAAGAAAATTAAATGAAGCCACGGATGAAACGGATCAGGAGTGTTGTAGTCGCGTTGGTTGTATTGGTGTCTGTGCAGTCTGCCTTTGCACAGTTGCGGGTTGCGAGGCCTGAGTCGGTCGCAGTCTCGTCGGCGGGATTGGCGCGGATGGACGCGTTGATCGCCGAGGATATTGCGAATAAGCGTTTGCCGGGTGCTGTGGTGCTGGTGGGTCGGAAGGGGCAAGTTGTTTGGCGAAAAGCGTACGGGGCGCGGGCAGTCGAGCCTCAGCGAGAGGCGATGACCGAAGACACGATATTTGATCTGGCGAGTCTTACCAAAATAGTTGCTACTGCGACCAGCATCATGATCCTTGTCGAGCGCGGGAAATTGCGTCTTACGGATCCCGTGTCACTTCACATTCCCGAATTGAAAGGTGAGGGAAGAGACCGAATCACGATCGAGCAACTGCTGACCCATGTCTCAGGCTACGCACCTGATTTCGATCTGCGCGAACGTTGGACTGGTTACGACGAAGCGATCAAGCGCTTGATTAAAGAGCCGCTCCGCAATCCTCCCGGCACTCGGTTCAGCTACAGCGATATCGGTTTCATCGCGCTTGGCGAGGTTGTCGCGCGAGTGTCCGGGATGCCGCTCGATCAGTTCGCACAAAAGAATATTTTTGAACCACTGCACATGACCAACACGGGTTTTCGTCCGAGCGCGGCGCTGAAAGCCAGAATTGCGCCGACGGAAAAACGTCGCGGCCAGTTGAGTTATCTCGGTGACAGTGGCACCAATGCAGGAGCGGAAGGCGAGGTTTGGCTGCGTGGCGAGGTACACGATCCAACCTCGTATCGAATGAAAGGTGTCGCGGGTCACGCCGGGTTGTTTTCAACGGCGAACGATCTCGCCATCTACTGCCAGATGATCCTCAACGGAGGCACTTATGGCGGCGTGCGCATTTTGTCGCCGTTGACTGTTGCCGAGATGACGCGGCCACGAGTCGTCTCAACCGGCGGTGGCACTCGCGGACTTGGTTGGGACATCAACACCAGTTTCTCGACCAATCGTGGAGATTTGTTTCCGCTCGGTTCGTTTGGTCACACGGGTTTCACCGGCACCTCGATCTGGATCGATCCAGCAAGCGAAATGTTTTTGATCTTTCTCAGCAATCGGGTGCATCCGGACGGCAAAGGCGACGTTGGACCATTGCGCGGGCGCGTTGCCACGATCGTTGCCGGCTCAGTCACTGACGCCGTAACAGTTGCACGTGCACGAGAGCAGTCGGCACAGTTTTATTTCGATAGCTTCAGGACGCTGAAACAGTTCTCTGCTACCGAGTCCGCCAGTTCGGTAAAGGTTTTGAGCGGCATCGACGTGCTCGAACGGGACAACTTCAAACAACTCGCGGGCATGCGCATTGGTTTAATTACGAATCATACTGGTCGCAATCGCGAAGGGCGACAAACGATCGATGTGCTGAACAAAGCGCCCGGTGTGAAACTCGTCGCACTCTTCTCCCCCGAACACGGAATCCGTGGACTCATGGACGACAACGTCGCCGATTCGAAGGACGACGCGACCGGGCTTCCGATTTATTCCCTCTACGGCGAGAGCCGCGAGAGCCGCCGGCCGAAACCCGAGCAGCTCAAAGATCTCGACGCACTTGTCTACGATATCCAGGACGTCGGCGTGCGCTTCTATACTTACATCTCGACGCTTGGTTACCTCCTGGAAGAAGCCGCAAAGGTAAAGCTTCCGGTCTTTGTTTTGGATCGGCCGAATCCGATCGGCGGTCTCGACGTCGAAGGTCCCATTGCCGACAGCGACAAACTCTCTTTCACCTCCTATCACACGATCCCGACGCGACACGGTCTGACGATAGGAGAGTTGGGCCAACTCTTCAACCGGCAGCGAAACATCGGCGCTGATCTCCGTGTCATCAAGATGGAAGGCTGGCGTCGCGCGATGTGGTTCGACGAGACGAACCTCACGTGGATCAATCCTTCGCCGAACATGCGCAGCCTGACTGAAGCAACGCTTTATCCCGGCGTGGGTTTGCTCGAGACGACGAATGTTTCCGTTGGTCGCGGCACTGACACGCCCTTCGAAGTCCTGGGCGCGCCGTGGATTCAGGGCGACCGGCTCGCCGAGTATTTGAACCAGCGTGGCATTCCAGGTGTGCGATTCGTGCCGCTGCGATTCACGCCGAACGCTTCGGTCTTCAAAGACCAGCAGTGTGGTGGCGTGAACATCATCATCACCGATCGCGCGTTGTTTCGTCCGCTACCGATGGGAATCGAAATGGCGCTGGCATTGCGGAAGTTGTATCCGAACGACTGGCAGGTGGATAAGTATCTGCGGCTGCTCGTAAATGCGGATACTCTCGAGCGAGTGAAGCGCGGTGAGACGGCGAAAGAGATTGTCGACTCATGGAGCGCGGGCTTGCAGGACTTTCGACGAGCTCGTGCTGAGATATTGCTTTATTAATCCACAGATTACACAGATTTTTTGGAAAAACTGTCTTATCTGTGTAATCTGTGGATAGTATGAAGACTTGCCTGACACTTGCGCTTCTTGTTTTTGCACTCAGTCAGGCACCGCCTGCGATTCAGATATTCATGCCGGGTGGCACTCTGCCGCCTCGCCCGATACGGTTCACTCTCACGCGAGATGACGGGCGCATAGAGACCGTCTTCACCGATACAAAAGGTAAGTTCCAGGTTACAGGTGATCTGATCAGGGACGCTGATTATGTCATCACTGTTGAAAGTGATGGCGCAACGTACGACACAACGGTCGCGACATTTCGCATCGTGCGTGGCACGCCTGTCTATACCCCGGTATTCCTTCGACCGTTCAAAGGAAAATCGGTAACGACTCCAGGCGTTGTCAATGCCATGGAGGCCGATGTCGATAAGAATGCTATCGCTGCTTATGAAGCGGGTATGAAAGCGCTGGGGAATGGTCAGACTGAGGAAGCAATAACGCAGCTCAAGCGCGCTATCAAAGTATCGCCCCATTATCTTCGCGCGCTGAACGATCTGGGCGTTCTATATCTGCAATTGAACCGGCTTCCGGAAGCTGCCGAACTCTTTGCGCAGGCAGTGAAGGTCGACGAGAACTTTCATCTCGCGCGTCTCAACCTCGGTGTTGTGCAGCACCGGCAGGGTCGCGATAAAGAAGCAGTGAAGATCCTGGCAGCGTTGTATGAGAAAGATCGTTCGCTGAAAGGTCTGGCCCTGTCTTATGCAGATGCGCTTTTGGGTGTGGCGGAACTAGCCAAAGCCGAGCAGGTGTTACGCGCAGCTTTAACTGCGGCGACAAGTGATACCTCTGCCCAGGTCGATCTGCATTACAAACTGGGAGTGGTTCTCAACCGCCGGGATCAATTTGCAGAAGCTGCTGAGGAACTGAAAAAGGCTGTGACCATCAACGACAGTGCGGCTAATGCCCAGTTGTTGTTGGGAGCAACCTTACTCCAGCTTAATCGATTGGAAGAATCTGAGAAGTCACTGCTTCGTGCGTACGAGGTCGCCGGAGCTGGCGCCGGCAACGCGCAGATGTTCCTGGGCCAACTCTATCTCATGCAACAAAAGCCCGCCGCGGCTCTGAAGGCTTTCGAACAATATTTAAAGGACGTGCCCGCAGCTCCAAACGCAGTTCAGATCAAAGCTGAGATCGAGAGGCTAAGAAAGAATTAGCCACAAAAAGGCACAGGAAGCACATAAAAAATGAAAGAGGGGTCCAAGACCCCTCCCTCATTAACTCTTTTGTGCTTTTTGTGCCTTTTTGTGGCTAGAAGTTGATCCGGAACTGCCACTCAATCAAGCGACCGCCCGGATCGTTTGTTCCCGAAACAGTGATATCGCGGTAAGCAGATCGAGTTTGACCGAAAGACGTCGATGCTGCACTAACGCTGCGTATCGTCGCGTCGGAGTCGCCGAGGAAAAAGTTCGCACGATTGAAAGCGTTCAGGAACGAAACGCGGCCCTCGAGATTTACTTTTTCCGTGAGCGGAATCCGTTTGAGTATGTTGAAGTCAAAACGCGCTGTCATTGGTCCATGGAAAACAATTCGGTCGCCAAGCTGGCCTGCTGTCAACGGCGGACCGATGTAAGGCGCATTAGGATCCAGCGGAGCACCCGTCGAACTCGCAAAAGCCGCGATTGTGTTATCGATTACGTTCTGCGGCAGCCAGTAGACGATGCCACTCGGGTCTTTTCGAATGTTCACCATCTTCTCTAGATCCTTCAAGGTCATGTTATGAAGGACCACACCCGAGTCGAACTGGTTGAGCGTAGCGCGACCACCACTCGTAAGCAGCGTCGCCGGTCCTGATTGGATTCTGGTTACACCGCCAATCTGCCAGTTGCCGACAGCGCGCCGGATGTACGGGTTGCTGGAAGTAAAGAACCTCTTACCTGGTCCAAACGGCAACTCGTAGATGTAGTCAAACTTGAGACCGTGACGAACGTCCCAGGGCGAGTAGTCGCGATCGGCCTCAGGATCCCGCAATGATCGCGGTTGCGAGAATACTGACGACGAAGAGACAAAGGCATTGGCCAATGCTTTTCCATACTGGTAACTGCCCTGAAACAGCAGGCCATTCGCCAGGCGTCGTCGCACTTCGACTTGCAGAGCGTTGAAAGAAGTATCAGTACCCTGCGTCATCAGAAATGCGCCGCCACTAGTTTGCGGATTGAGCAGGAAGAAGTTCGAAACCTTGCACGTTTGCGTCAGCGTGTTTCCGGAAACGCAACCCGATGACGCGGGCAGTGTGGTGGTTTGAACCAACCCCGCCTGAATCAACCGGTTCATGCTGGTCAAATTGAACGCGATCGTGTTGGCGGCCGCGCCGGCTTGTCCCTGGAGTAAGCGCGTCACCATCGTTGAATTCGTCGATGAATTCAGACCGGTGGTAATGAGCGGCACATTAACCTGTCCCGGCAAACCCTGGTTGCCATAATTGTCGCCCTTGTTGTTTGCACGACTAATGGCGAGATTATTTGCGGCTGCGTTGAATTGAGCCAGAAATCCGTTCTCAATGATATTGACTTCGTTGAGATCATACTGGCGCCAGAGGTGAGTTCCACGCGTACGCACCCACCGAACTTCCAACGCCGTATCCTTATTGAGCTCGCGTTGAATGCCGAACGAGAACGACTGCGTATAACCAGCCTTCAACGCCGCATCGAAATCATTTGCGCCACCGGCGCTGTTAAAGGCAGGTGTAAATGGATACTTGCTGGTGTCTGCCGGCGGAGCGAGAGAAGGGAAATTTCCATTGCGGAAGAGAACGCTGCCCGCCGGGAAAATTCCTGGAGTGAGCGATGGGCTCACGTTCAGAGTCACCGTTCCGCCTTCGTTGGAGCCAAACATCGCCGTGTAGGCATTGAAGCCTTCGCGGGTGTAGGCGATCGAGTAACCTCCTCGGATGACGGTTTGTCCTGCCTCTCCGGCCAACCGTTTGAGGAATCCTGATTTGAAGTCAGGCGAGTAAGCAAAGCCGAAAGACGGCGCGAAATCTCCGTGTCGCGTCGGGTAACCTTGTTCACCCTCTTCGAGAAGACGAAACTGAGTCGGCTGGCCCTGGAATGTACCCGGAGAAAAAATATTTCCGACTCCGGAAACACCGTAGATTCCATCAAAACCAGTTCTGGTGTAGACGTTATTATCGTTTAGTGCTGAGGGTTCGAATTCCCAGCGCAATCCAAAGTTCAGAGTTAGATTTGGTCTAAGCTTCCAGGAATCCTGTCCATAAAAGGCCCACTCGTTTTGATGGTTGTATTCCGTGAACCCATCAAAAACATACTTCCCCTCACTATCGAGCGAAGCGGATCGATTGATAGCGCTCACACGTCCTGTCAGGATTGCATAGAGTGATTGGGCATTTCCCAACTGTGTCGAGTTCGCTCCCGGGAAGTTGGGATTCGCTCCTGTGTTGGTGAATACACTGGCTGTCATTGGATCGTCAGAAGTAATTCCGAGGACCACCTGTGGAACCACTTGCGTTCCCGAGGCTTGAGTGAATGAGTTGATCCGCAGGAATGATGCGCCGAAATTCAGCGTGTGCACTCCTCGAAGGTAGGTGATGTTATCCGTCAGACCCTTTGTCGGAGTATTGCGCCGTGACGTGGTCCGGCGATTGTAGAAAGCACCAGTGGCGAGACTCTGCGCCCCAAGAAATGATCCAGTTGCCAGGGCATTTCCGCCCCACATTTGGAAGAGACCAGGCGCAAACTCACGTGTAAAGACCGACGTCCCGTTGCCGCCTGAGGTGGCGCGAATCTCGTTGACCAGACGATCGTTGATGGTCCAGCGATGGGCCATCACGTAAGAGAACGAGTCGCGGTAAATCGATCCGGTAACGCCGGGCGTACCAATCACGATTCCCTGTCCGGGCGCGACGCTGTTCTGGCCGTTAACCGCATCTGGCGTCGAATAATAGAACTGGTAGTTGTGAATAAACTCGAGATGCTGGTTCTTTGTAATGTTCCAGTCGAACCTCGCAGTTGGAAAGCGGCGAACGTTTGTGCCGGGGTCCTGGAAGTTATAGTCAAGCCGATTGTAGTCGTTGGCCGACGCAATGCGACTCTTTAACGCACCCTGGGTATGAACCGCACCGTTGACGATATCGAGGCCGGCGCCGATCGTAGGATCGATCGTTCCCGTAAAACCTTTGGATGCGGCCAGGGAAAGCAGGTTGATGGTTCGAACCGTACCACCGGAATCTTTATAGGTGAATAGACCCTGACGTGCTTCCGGCGTAAGGATCAGGATGTTTCCGACGGCTGATAGTGAGCCATATGCCTGAGGCAGCTGAAACTCTTCATAGTTTAAGAAGAAGAACGCACGATCTCGGCTCTTCAGGAGTTTGGGAATGATAATCGGTCCACCAATGTGACCGCCGTATTGTCGCAGGAACAGACTGTCGCGCGGCAGGCCGTCGATATTGTTGAAATAGTAATTTGAATTGAATCGCGGTGAGCGGTATTGCCAGAAGCCGCCGCCATGGAATTCGGATGTTCCGGATTTGGTTACAAAGCGAACCTGCACCGCTCCTTCACCGCCACTCTCCGCTCCGGGGACGGCGGTCGAGACTGTGACTTCCTGGACAGCATCAGCTTTGGGCTGGACCTGAGTGAAAAAACCATCCGAGCTCCGCAGAAAGTTATCCTGAATGTTTGCTCCGTCGAGCGTCAGATTCACAGAGCCTTTCGGCAGTCCGTTGATTGACGATGTTCGCGGCGCGCCGGGCGTTTGTACGCCGGGTAGAGTTAGTACGAGTTGAAGTGCGTCGCGTGTGACGAACGGAAGCTGGGTTATCTGCTTGCCGGTTATCGTAGTGGCCACATTGGCAGATTCGGTTTGAAGAATCTCGCCGCCACCTGAAATCACAACTTCCTCATTCGCACCACCCGGTTCGAGACTGGCGTTAGCCGTCGCTATCTGCCCCGCATCGACCTTCACGTTTTGGATTACCGTTTTCTTGAAGTTTGCAGCTGTGACAGTAATCGTGTAAGTGCCGTTTGGTACTGAAGGGACAGACCAACTGCCCTCGCCGTTAGCTATCGCTGTGAAGACGGTCTTGGTTTCGTTTTGGACCGCTTCGATGTTGGCTCCGGGCACGAGAGCGCCTTGTGAATCTGTTACCAGACCAGTTAGACGACCCGATGTCGTCACCTGACCTGAGACTATTATGGGGAGAGACAACGCAAATACGAGGAGAAGAACACCAGTGAAAAAGCGAGCCATGGGGTATAGGCCTCCTTCTGGGATACGTTAGAAGTTTCTTTCGACGTGGACGGCGTTTACGAGTGGAAAACTACTATGCAAGTAAGTAGCCACGCGATTTCGTGATGCTTGGTCAATTCAAAAAGAGGGATTTGTGTAGGATTAAATGTCTGTTGTTGTTTCGTAAACGCGTACGCGTATGAGTCCATGCATCCAAAAAGCTGAACGCATTCAGAAATTTGGTCAGAAGTGCTGTAAAGTTGCACGCATCCATTTGCGGACGGAGTTAATGAGGAAAAAATCCCTGGCACACTGAAGCTCTTTAAGCGAAATGGTTCGTTCCTTGATCTTTCCTTCCGCCAATAACTGGTTCCGAAACACTCCCGCGAGCAAACCTGCCTCCAGCGGTGGTGTAAATAACTCACCATCGATCGACATGACAACGTTCGCGATACTCGATTCTGTCACTTCACCTCGCTCATTCCAGTAGATGACGTCGTCACCACTTCGTCGTCGCGTGGTCTTATGAAACAGGAACCGATCCGACGATTCGACGGGTTGCTTCGCCAGCGTCACTAGCTTAACGTCATTCGTGGCTTTGATCGGTGTTATCTGTGTTTCTATTTGGCCGTCCTTCCACAACATCAGTCTCACTTTGAAGGATCCACTATCGGTCGCCAGGTTTGAAAGCGTCTCGTTAACTTCATCCATCGAATAAGCAAACCCAAAATACTCCGCCGAATCTATCAGACGCTCCAGATGGTGCTCCAATAAAAAGTAATTCCCATCCTCCAACAGGATCGACTCGAACAACTGAAACTCCGACGGCTGAGAATGTAGAAACCGGCTCTTCACCAGACACTCTTCATATTCGCGCTCGGCAGTCGAGTCGATTGTCACACCACCACCGACACCGAAAGTCGCCATTCCCGTTTCGGTATCAATCACGACCGTGCGAATCGCGACATTGAAGACGCAATCACCGCCCGGCTTCAGCAAGCCAATGGCGCCCGTATAAGCGCCGCGCGGGAAACGCTCCAGATCGCGAATGATCTGCATTGTGCGAATCTTCGGCGCGCCCGTGATCGAGCCGCACGGAAACAGCGCGCCCATCAAGTCGACGAGACTCGTTCCATCGCACAGCGTTGATTCGACTGTTGATGTCATCTGCCAGACAGTCTCAAAGCGTTCGAGATCGAATAACGACGACACATGTACGCTGCCGGGAATTGAAACCTTACCGAGATCGTTGCGTAACAGATCGACGATCATCACATTCTCGGCTCGATCTTTCGGAGAGTGTTTGAGCCACTGCGCGAGGTCCTGATCTTCCTGTGACCAACGCCCGCGTCGGACTGTGCCTTTCATCGGTTTCGTAACGACGTGATTGCCGGTACGTCTGAAGAATAGTTCCGGCGACAAGCAAAGAACCTTGTAACGACCGAGATCGAGATAGACGGAATACTGCGCGCCCTGGGCCACGCACAGATCGCGATACCACGCGAATGCGTCGCCAGTATGGAACGGCGCTGTTAAGGGGAAAGAGTAATTGACCTGATATGTGTCGCCGGCGGCGATCAGTTCTTTAATGCGCGACACGCAACGATCGTATTCCTCGCGGTCCACGAGCGGTGTCCATACGGGGGAAGAATAAGACTCGAGCTCTTCATCATCAGCTTCGCCTTCAACAACTGCGGCCCACGCGAGCGGGAAGTCTGATCGTTCATGAGTGACGAATGCCTGATCGAATGCAGGTGCGGCTTCGTAGCTGAGCATCACCGCGACGTGAGAACCCGCACGCGCTTCGCGCTCGGCGAACTCCAAAACTGGCATGACCTCTTCGATTCTGTGGGCCGACCTTATGATCACATCACGCAGCATACAGGATTCACGCCCTGCAGAGCGTTGCACAAAATCCGAAATCCCGCAGCATGAAATTCAACCAGCGGGGGCAAGCCGCTCTTCCTGACTTGTTCTACTTTTCGATTCAAGTTTCCACTAACGATTTGCGGAACTAAAAATAGAACAAGTCAGGAAGAGGGGCTTGCCCCCGCTCTAATCGGATTTGCAGGATGAACAGGATAAGCTCGGGTGATTATCATCACGCGATTCATCAGCTATTCTTATCGTACGGATAAAAATCTTTAGCTACCATTATTCGGAAAGCGATCTATAATCCGTCCGAAATTTCGTAGCTCAACCCTTCTCCAAACCGAGGACAACATGAGAATTCAAATTCTTGCGTCTTTGCTCTTAGTATTCTGTATGTTCGCAGTTGCAAGCGGGCAGGGAACCACATCTCGCGTAACAGGAATTGTCCAGGACGCCAACGGCGCCGCGGTTGCCGGAGCAATGGTGACTCTCACCAATGAAGCTACCGGAGTTTCCTTTACCACCACGACGAGTGAAAGCGGAACATACTCCTTCGACCTGGTCCAGGTCGGAAGTTATACCGTCACGATCGAGAAACAAGGATTCAAGAAGTTCATCAGCCAGGCGACTCCCGTTAACGTCAACCAGCCTGCGACTGTCAGCCCAACGCTCGAGACCGGCGGCGTGGCCGAGACCGTGACCGTTCAGGCCGCCGCCGAACAAGTACAGACGAGCAGCTCTGGAAACATCGGCAGCACGATCGAGCAGAGAACGCTCGAGGCGCTTCCGATTGTCGGTACGCGCGGCAGAAACCCTCTCGACCTTTTGAACTTCCAACCCGGCGTGGTCATCGGGGGCAACACGGGTGGCGCCGTTAACGTCAACGGCTCGCGCGATCGTGCTTTCAACTTCACGCTCGATGGTATCGACATCAACGAGTCGACTGCAGGTGGTTCAAACTTTACTCCGCTTCGTCCGAATCCTGACTCGGTTCAGGAATTTCAGATAGTGACGAGCAACTTCACTGCGGAGCTCGGTCGCAGCAGCGGCGCTCAGGTGACCTTGGTCACGAAGTCCGGGTCCAACGACTTCCACGGCAACATCTTCGAGTACTACCGCACGCCTGCACTCGATGCCAAGAGTTATCCGAACACGATCGCCGGAACTCCGCGAGACCAGTTCGTGCAGCATATTTTTGGCGGCAGTATCGGTGGGCCACTCTTCAATCCCGGCTTTGGTGAAGGACGGAAGATGGGATGGATGCGCGACAAGGCTTTCTTCTTTACTAACCTGCAACTCCTTCGCGCTTACGACACCGGCCTCGTGACGCGAACGGTTTACACGCAGGCCGCGCGGCAGGGACTCTTTCGCTACACGGTTAATGGACCAAATGTACCTTCCGGCGCCAATGGTATAGACACCGTTGACCTCGCAGGAAATCAGTTGTTCCCGGCGTGTCCGAATGTGCTTCCGAATCCGATACCGGCAGACTTCCGTTGTACTCGTACCTACAACATCGCTACGAACGCAGCGGGAATCACCAGGGATCAGGCTCTGATGGATATGATTAACGCGATGCCATTGCCCAATAACTTTACGGTTGGCGATGGTCTCAATACTGCCGGTTTCAATTTCGGTTCACCCCAGCACGAAAGGCAATACGACTTTGTCACCAAGTTAGACTTCAATCTCAATCCGAAGAATCTGGTCTACGTTCGGTACGCGCAGGGATCTCAAACAACGTTGGGCGATTCAGCCAATGCCGGTCGACCGATCTTTCCGGACTCGACGAACTTTGTTGATACGTATCGCACACCCAAGAACCTCGCAGTCAACTGGCGCTGGTCACCGACAGGAACCGTCACCAACGAAGCGATATTCGGTATCAGCAAATACTTCTTTTCGTTCCTGACGCCATTCCCGGATCCTAATCTGCCGTTCGCGTTCATTAACGTCGCCACGGCGAACACAAACTTCTCTTACAACGCGCGCGGAGTGCGGACGCTTCAGTACATCGATAACCTTACTTTCGTCCATAGCTCGCACACGTTTAAGAGTGGTATCAACTTCCGCTTCAACCGTCACAACGACGATCGATCGTCTGTCGCCGGATCGGCTATCGAGCCTGTGGTCACGTTTGGTGGAACCGGTGGCGCCTTCTTCGGCAATTTCGGTCTTCCGTCATCAGGAAGCACCAGTATCAACGCAGACGATCTTACTCGGTTGCAGAACACGATCAGAGATCAACTCGGAAAAGTGAACAGCGTTTCGAGAGCGTTTGTCTCCGAGGGAGAAGCGTTTGCTCCAGCCGGAAGCCGCTGGTTGAACCAGGTGACATATCCGGAACTGGATTTCTACTTCCAGGACAACTGGCGTCTCCGTTCGAATCTGGTTTTGGATCTTGGAGTTCGTTGGGAAGCGAAGCTCTCACCCAGAGTCGCTGGTGATAGACCGAGCCTTGTTCCCGATCAGCCGGTGAAGCTTGGTGCCGCACCGTCGAACACATTGAAGTGGGTAGAGGGCGATATCTATAGCAGCGATCTCAACAAACTGCTCCCGTCGGTCGGCTTTGCATGGGATCCGTTCAAGAGTGGCAAGACCTCGATTCGCGGAAACTACCGCATGGCTTCCGATCGCATCGCCACATTTCTTTTTGGCTCGTCAATTTACCAAAGCACACCCGGCAACAATACGGGCCCAAGCAACTCGGCTTTCGGACAGGCTGGAGGATTGTTCCGCAACGTTGGACCAATCATTGCCGGATTAGCGCCGACACAAACCCCAACCGCGCTACGACAGCCACCGCCATTCAGCACCGGTTCTCTGAGCGTGCTCGATCCGGATTTGCAGTTCCCGCAGATTCACGAGTGGTCGTTCAGCTTTCAGCGCGAGATCCGAAACAATGTGATCGAAGTTAACTACATTGGAAAGCATGGAGTGCACCTGCTGGGTGGCTACAATGTGAACCAGGTGGATATCTTCGCGCGCGTACCGGGAGTGAATCAAAGCTTTGCCGAAGCGTTTGATCTGGTTCGTAACGACATTCGCACCAACGGAGCCAACAATACGACGGTTTTTCCGGCTCTGATCAATCTGCTGTACACAGGTAATCCGAATAACAACGCAGGCACTGCCACCTTCAGAAGCGTAGTTACAACCAACACGATCAGTCTCGGAAACGCGGCGACGGCGGCGTTGCTGACGTCTCAACGGCTATGCCAGACGGCTGATGTAAACGCCGGGATTTGTACTGCGACCGGTGGACAGCTCATCGGCAGCACAGTTAAAAATCCGTTCCTGTTCCAGCCGTTCCCGCAGTTCTCCGGTGGTCTCAACGTCTTCGATAGTAGCGATTACTCCCGGTACGATGGTCTGCAACTAATCTTCAAACGAAGAATCAGTAAGGGGCTCGGATTTCAATTCGGTTACACCCTGTCCAAGTCGAAGGACAATCGTTCGTGGGATCCTTCACTCAGTACCGTCTCGACAGGTTCGGTGCAATCGGCTTCGAGTACGCCGTTTGATTTACGTGATCGAAGTTTGAACTACACCTGGTCCGACTTCGATCGACGTCATGTTTTCCAGGGGACGTACACTTACGAGCTGCCGTTCGGCAAGGGCAAGCAGTTCCTTTCCGGCATCCCGACGGTTTTGGACCACATCATTGGTGGCTGGCAAATGGCGGGAACAGTGCTCTGGATGTCAGGCAGACCATTTACGGTCTACTCGGGAATCAACACCCTGAGCAACGTGGTCCAATCAACTGCTAACTGCAACGACTGCAGCAGAAATATTGGCAGCCTCGTTCTCGAGGGCGGTCGAAACTTCTGGTTCGACACCGATGACCGTAGCAAGTTTAGCCAGCCGGCGACCGGCTCCATCGGAAATACCGGACGAAATTTCTTCCTCGCTCCGAACTACTTCCAGTGGGATTCTTCGCTCTCGAAGAGATTCAGAATCACCGAGCGCGTAGGGTTCGATCTGCGTCTGGATGCTCGCAACGTTTTGAACAACCCATCGTTTGACAATCCGACAGCCGTCTTCACCTCGACGATCTTCGGACGCATCAACGATTCGGTTACCAACAACGCGCGTCGCATCCAGGTCTCAGGCAAGCTGAGCTTCTAGTTAAGCGGCACTGGTATAGGTCCTATATGTCCTATAGGACCTATACTTCTCCCATCAGCCATTCTTATCAAACAGATAAGAACATTTAGCTATTATTATCCCACCTGACCACCTATAATCGCCGCACTTCGTACCAGGCAACAAAACTCAGAAGCTACGGACCAAACTGGCAGCGTGAAAACGAGTCTCTTCCTAAAGTCTGCAGCAGTGCTGTTGACTGCGCTCGCTCTCGGCGTTTTCCTGTTTACGCGCGTGCGCGTCAACGCCGAAGCGTCCGCTCCTCCCTACGATCTGCTAATCACGAATGCACGCATCGTCGACGGCTCCGGCAATCCATGGTTCAGGGCCGACGTCGCAATCAAAGATGGTCGCATCGCGCGCATCGGTCGTTTAGGATCAGACACTGCCAGCCGGACCATCGATGCTCGGGGACAAATACTCGCTCCGGGATTTATAGACGTTCACACACACGTCGAATCGATCTATAGCCAGCCGGCCGCAGACAACTTCGTGCGGATGGGCGTGACTACACTCGTCACCGGAAACTGTGGATCATCAACGACCGAAGTGGGAGAGTTTCTCGGACGCATCAAGGACAAACCGCTTGCAGTAAATCTTGCCACACTCATCGCGCACGGTTCGGTGCGTCGCAAAGTCATGGGACTCGGCGACCGCGAGCCGACGCCTGAAGAGGTCAAACAGATGCAGAGCGTCGTCGAGCAGGGAATGAAAGACGGCGCTGTTGGACTCTCGACTGGTCTGATTTACGTTCCCGGAACGTACGCCAAGACTGACGAGATCGTGTCGCTTGCGAAAGTCGCGGCGCGCTACGGCGGTCTCTACGCGACCCACATGCGCAACGAAGGCGACAAGGTTGCGGATGCGATTCGAGAGAGTATCCAGATCGGCGAACAAGCCGGCCTTCCCGTCGAGATTTCTCATTTCAAAATCAGTAACAAGAAATTGTGGGGCCAGAGCCCGATGACGCTGGGGCTTGTACGCGACGCTCGTGCGCGAGGTCTCTCCGTCACCGTCGACCAATACGCGTACACCGCCAGTTCCACGTCGCTCGAGTCGCGCCTGCCGTCATGGCTGCGCGCCGGTGGTCTGGAAGAAGCGAAGAAGAGACTCGCCGACAAAGACACACGCGAGCGCGCGATCAACGACACAAAGGATGCTCTGAAGCGAAGTGGTTTCAAAGATTACTCGTTTGCCGTCGTTGCGTCGTATGGTCCAGACAAATCTTTCAATGGCAGGTCGATTGCCGAAATCACCAAACAGGTAAAGAACAAGAGCGACGTCAAGAGCCAGATCGAACAGATGCTCGAGATGTACGAAGCGGGCGGCGCCGCGATGATCTATCACGGCATGGGGGAAGAGGACGTGAAGCGGATCATGCAGGAGCCGTTCACCATGATCGCGTCGGATAGTGGCGTGCGACAGATCGACGAGAGCGTGCCGCATCCGCGTGGTTACGGTAACAACGCGCGCGTGCTCGGGCTCTATGTCCGCGAGTTGAAGTTGATCTCGCTCGAGGATGCGATCAGGAAAATGACTTCATTACCGGCGCAGACATTCGGCTTTCGCGACCGCGGCTTGGTTCGCGAAGGCTTTGCGGCTGACCTCGTTATTTTTGATGAGAAGACGATCGTCGATCGCGCAACGTTCGACAAGCCACACCAGTTTCCGCTCGGGATCAGTTACGTGATTGTGAACGGCGAGCCTGTGCTGGAGAACGATCAAATGACATCAGCGCGCCCAGGTGTTGCTCTTCGTGGTCCAGCTTATCAATAGGGAGTCCACCGATTACACAGATTAGGACGGCCATCTGTGTAATCTGTGGATAAACGACCTTACTCACACAGGAGGAGATATGTGGAGCCCTAAAACAAATTATCCGATCTGCTTGCTCGGATTAGTTCTTACTCTTGTCTTTCTGCCAAAGATCGCTACTGCGCAGACTGTCACCGGAACACTGCGCGGCACCGTGAGCGATTCGAAAGGCGCAGTCGTTCCCGGAGCCGACGTCGTCATCCGCAACATGGAGACTGGCCAGGAGCGCACGCTGAAAACGGGCAGCGAAGGCGTCTACGTCGCGCCGTTCATGCCGCTGGCTCGTTACACAATCACGGCGACTGGTCCAGGATTCAGCAAGGTGGCCCAGGAAAACATCGAGCTCGGTCTAAACCAGACACTCGTAGTCAACTTTGAGCTGAGCCCGAGCACGGTAACAGAAGCTGTGGTGGTGACTTCCGAGGCAGCTCCAATCAACACGACAAATGCGGAGATCAAGGGTTCACTGAACGCGCAGGAAATCATGGAGAAGCCCACGTTTAATCAGGGCAGCTTTCTGACTCTCGCGGAAACGTTCACCGGATTTCAGGAGAATCCGACTTCCGGTCAGAACAATCCGACTGCTTCTTCCGGCTCGTCGATAAACTTCAACGGCACCGGCACACGCGGCGCGACCTTCCAGATCAACGGCGTCAACAACGACGATTCCTCCGAGAATCAGAATCGACAGGGCGCGTCGTTATCCACGATCAAAGAGTTTCAGGTCATTACCAATAACTACAGCGCCGAGTTTGGCCGCGGCTATGGCGCAGTGGTCCTGGTGCAAACGAAGTCGGGCACAAACCAGCTTCATGGTGACGTCTACTGGTATCACAACGACAGTGCGCTGAACGCCACGAACAATGTCTTCGCGCCTGGGGTGAAAAAAGGCGTTACTCGGCGCAATCAGTTTGGCTTCACGTCGGGCTTTCCGGTGTTCAAGGATAAATTGTTCAGCTTTATCAGCCTCGACCACACAGAGAATTCGGGAGCAAACAACTTCAACCGTGACGTCTTCACCCTCGCGGAACGCGACCCGGCAAACTGGTTCAAGCAAACACCCGGGAACGATACGCCTTCAAACCGCGCTTTCGTAAAAAACATCATCGATCGTTTTGCGAATGCGGTGCCCAACGATCCTGCAGCTGGTCCAAGAGTGTTTCGCGGACAGCAGGGGTTCGACTTCCCGGCGCGTGATTATTCCGGCCGCCTGGATTGGAACCCGCGCTCGATGGATAACGTCACCGCTCGCTGGCAGTACACGCGACAGCGGTTTGATGCTGATGACATCATTCCCGGCGAACGCGCCAACCAGAATCACAAACAGCAGAACTTCGGCTTGAACTGGATTCACTCGTTTTCGAGTGTTTCTGTTGGCGAGTTCCGCTATGGACTCGGGTTGCGCACCACACTCGTGAACATCGCGGCCGGCAACGACACGCCGATCATTCGCTTCTTTAATCCGAGCCCGATTACGACGCAGTCGAGCATCGGCAGCGCCGGAAACTTTCCAATCCAGCGATATCAAACTGACAACCAGTTTGTTTATAACTTCGTCACGCACAAAAGTTCGCACGATCTGAAGTTTGGAACTGATATTCGCCGTCAACGGCTTGACGATCTTGCTGACAACTTCTCGCGTGGCTTTTACAGCAGCACGGTCGCCACCTGCAACGGAATCAACTACGTCAACGGCTTCAATCAATTCATCAACGGCTGTACGCCAAACTACCAGAAGGGTTATGGACCATTCTTCCTCGAGAATCGCATTCGCGAAGGAAACTTCTACGGCGAAGACAATTGGAAGATCCGCCAGAACCTCACGCTGAATCTTGGTCTGCGATACGAATACGTTTCCGCGCCGGAAGAGGCAGCCGGCCGCATTAACTACGGATTCGAATCCGACAAGGACAACTGGGAACCGCGCATCGGGTTCGCATGGAGCCCGAACTATGAATCAGGTTTTATGCACCGGCTTTTTGGCACAGTTGGAGATTCATCTTTCCGCGGTGGCTACGGCATCTATCATGGCCGGCTCTTTCAGTCGATCTTTTCACAGGGCGGCGCCACTGTACGATTCAATCCGCCAAATGCGTTCTTCTACAACCAATCGGGCGTAGCGACTTCGTCCTTCAATCCAGTGAACCTGATCGATCCGACGAACGGATTTGTGTTCACCCCCGGACCACAAACGGCGCGTCACACAATCACAGAGATCGATCCGGGTTTGGAAATGCCATACACGCAGCAATGGAATGTAAGCTTCGAACGCCAGATGCCATTCTCTTCGGCGTTGCGCGTCAGCTACACGGGCAATCGCGGCATCGGTTTGTTGAAGTACTCGCTCGATAACCTGCCGCTGCACGATCCAGTGAATGGCGTGCTGGTTGCGAATCATCCAAACAATCCAGCGAACTTGCGCGGCCAGGTGATCAGACTTGCGGCAGACTTTCAATGCGCGGGCACGGCTGGAACTACTGCTATCCCATTCACGGCGCAGTGTCCGGTGGTGGTGCCGATCGCCGCCAACGAATACAGCTTCCGCGTTCCGCGCATCAACGAGCGCAGGCCGAACGGGTTGTATGGAACGAATCTCGCCGTTTCGAATGCGGCGTGGAGTTACTACAACGCCGCACAGGTTGAATGGACCAAGCGCCTCAGTCGTAATCTTAACTTCCAGGCCGCGTATACGTGGAGCAAGGCGATCGATACCACGTCAGAAGCAACGGCAGTCGGAGCGGGCGACACCAATCAAAATGGCAATGACGCTCGCGCGGGTCGCGGTCTCTCGCGTTTCCATACGCCGCATCGATTTACGATGTACGGCACTTATCGTCTGCCGTTCTTCACAGGTCAAAAGGGTTTGCTGGGTCAGGCGTTTGGCGGTTGGCAGTTTTCAGGTGTCATGAAGCTCGCCAAGGGGACGCCATTCACAGTTACGACGACCGCAGTCGACTTGAACTTCGACGCCTTCAGCGAGAGTAGGCCTGTGATTCTCGATCCATCGATACTCGGCAACGGCGTCAACAATCCGGCTACTTCGCGCGACGCACTACCGCGCGCGGCTTTCCGCACGTTGACGAGCAACGACTTCAACACACCGATACTTGGTCGCAATACGTTCTTCCTCGACGGTGTGAAAAATGTCGACTTCGGTATCACGAAGATCTTTTCGATGCCGTGGGAAGGCCAGAAGCTGACGGTACGTGCTGACATGTTCAATGCCTTCAACCACGTGCAATACGGTTTCCCGAGTTCACTTATCACAAACACGAATTTTGGAGCCATCACCAGC
>JBKPPU010000166.1:0-5813 GCA_046733695.1 Acidobacteriota bacterium | reverse complement strand
AGTTGCTATAAGGAAGGTAGAAGACGGTCCAAAATCTTAAGGAAAGAACTATACTTACCCCCCGTTATTTGCGTCAAGGCTGACTGATTTGCTCGATTTCGTTTCTGGGCGTGAACTCATGCAAATCCCTTCCCTCGGATGAGTCTGCGCAAATATGGGTTATACTTCGTCTGTAATTTGACGACTTAGATCCCCTCCGACAGGATCAGGACATTTGGCACAGCAACCGACACCAAACAACAAGTACGCGGGTAAACGTCTTCTAATCGCTGATGACGATACCGATATGAGGATTCTCCTGGCCGGGTACTTTCGCCGGTTGGGATTTCAG
This sequence comes from Acidobacteriota bacterium, assembly GCA_046733695.1. Lineage (GTDB taxonomy): Bacteria > Acidobacteriota > Blastocatellia > Pyrinomonadales > Pyrinomonadaceae > PSRF01. The sequence continues at coordinate 5,482 of JBKPPU010000166.1, read as the reverse complement.
GTCGAGGAGCGAGAAAGCGGCAGTGCGGCTTTGGAAGCCACTATCGCAGGGCGCTTTGATTGTTTCATCTTCGACGTGTCAATGCCGGGTATGTCGGGCATTGAACTGTTGAAACGCGTTCGGGATCGAGGCATTCAGACACCGGCGCTATTCCTGACTGCGCACGACGCACTCTCAGACAAAGCAGCAGGCTTTGAGGCGGGCGCAGATGATTATCTGGCGAAGCCGTTTAATCCGCGCGAGCTCGAATATCGAGTTGAAGCCCTCTTGCGGCGTGGCGGGTCAGCGCCACCGCCGGATGTCGATGGCGAGCGCATCGAAGTCGGCGATCTCGTGATCGACAAGCGCCGTCACGAAGTGATCCGCAACGGTTCTCGCGTCGACCTGACACCGCTGGAGTTTCAGATTCTCGAATTGCTTGCGTCGGAACCAGGTCGCGCCTGGTCCAGAAACGCTCTGCTCGACCGAGTCTGGAGCACCGACTACGAAGGTTATCAACGTAACATCGATCCACACATCAATCGTCTCCGTAAGAAGCTCGAAACTGATCCCAAGAATCCGCGTTACGTGCTGACGGTTCGTGGAGTCGGCTACAAGCTGAACGAGATTCCGTGATGCTCTGGCTGATCGGGATAGGGCTGATTATTGCGTGGTTTGCTCTTCACTTACTTGCGCCGAAAGGGTGGGCCCCGCTCCTCCTCTTGTCGGGGATTTCGCTCCTCATAATCCAGACTGCCGCCTATCGAAGAAGCAGGCGCCGTTGATTGTCCGTGGCTAATCCGAAATAGATCCGTACAATCCGAGGTCAAATTCGTCTTGACCTCATCCCCTCCATCGGCAACAATGCGCCTGTTTGTTGCATCTTTTTAACTGCTGCCAGTTGCTCCCAATTTCGCAAGTCAGGAGTTGTTTTGCCATGAGTTTGAACCGCATTGGTCGACACCTCGTTTTTGCGCTCAGTGCTTGTCTACTATTTGCATCGGTTGCGATTGCCCAGCAGGACGTTGAACGCAAGACCGTCGCGATAACCTATCCGTTGGACGAAACGGTTACGGTCAAATTCCGTGGGACAACTGTGTTGCCCCGGCTCAAGGGTGAGGCAAAGGTAAAGCGACAAGGCCGGCGTGGTACTCGAGTGGAATTCAATGTCGACGATCTGCCCCGAGCTTCAGAGTTAGGTGGAATTTATACTACGTACATTCTCTGGGCCATCTCGCCTGATGGACACGTCGACAGTTTGGGAGAGATCAAGCGCAGCGGCAGTAGCTTCGTTGATTCAAAACTGGACGTGACTACGCCGCTGCAAACGTTCGCATTGATTCTGACGGCGGAGCCACACTTCTTAATGAAGGTGCCGAGCCGTATGGTGGTGATGGAGAACCTGCCACCACAGCGTGCAAATGGCAGTCAGGTTGAGACGGTGGACGTTCGTTACATTGGAAACTCAAGTGATTATTTCCGAAACGCGCGCGTTCCGGAAATCGCCGATCGTGATTATCGTCAAACTCCGGTTTCGCTTTTGGGGGCGCGACAGGCACTTGAACTGGCAAAGTACGCAGGCGCGGCGTCGGATGCGCCTGATGAGCTTCAAAAAGCGGAAGACCAGTTACAGGCAGCAGAGAAGGCCTGGCGGTTGAATCAGCCACTTTCGGAAGTTGATATTGAAGCGAGAAGAGCTACCTCGTTGGGGGCGACGGCAGAAGAAGTCGCTGGAGTGCGTAAAGCGGCTCGGATTCGTCGAGAAGAGATTCGACGTCGTGATGAGGCAGTGCGAAGTGCAGAGCAGAGCGCTGAAGCTTCGCAAAAAGAAGTTGCACAACTTCGAGCAGCGCTCGACAAAGAAACACGAGCACGCGAGCTAGCCGAGCGAGACCTGGGAACTGCAAACGATCAGCTTCGAGAAAAGCGTGTTGAGATTGCACAACTGCGTGATGAAAACGCGACGCTGCGTTCCGAGGGCGATGCTGCAAAGCTAAAACTCGCGCGCCTGGAAGGTGAGAAGCAAGCTGAAACAGCACGCGTGGAAGCCGAACGACGTGCGGCCGACCGGCGGGCAGCAGAAGCGAATCTGAAAGAAACGCTCGCGAAATACGGCACCCTTAAAGAAACCGCAACGGGCTTTCGTCTCGTACTGCCGGAAGGAATTTGGACCAACACCCGCACCGCAACTTTGTCTGCGGCGTCGTCAGCTAAACTCGAACCACTGGCTGCTCTGCTGGCCAGTAATCCTGACTATCAGATCCTGATCGAAGCCTACACGGACAGCAAAGGCAACGAAGTTTCGCTGCAGCAGTTGACGCAGGAACGGGCCCGTGTACTTTCTGATCGTTTTCAATCAGCCGGCGTCGATCCGATGCGGATTCAGGCTAACGGCATGGGCGCCTCCAATCCGCTGGCTCCAAACACTACGGTTGCAGGCCAGAAAAAGAACCGCCGCGTTGAGATAACATTCACCTCGCCGGTGGCGAAGAGCACGGCGGCGAACTAATAGGTCCTATATGTACAATAGGACCTATTGATTTCGATGTCCCCACTCGACCCGCTCGAAATACTACAGGTCATCGGCTATAGCATCGGCGCGTTGCTGCCGCTCTGGATGCTATTTCAGCTTGTCACTCACCGCAGCAAGCTTACCAATATCGAACGCCTGCTGGCCCTTCTTGCCCTCACGATGGGTGGCTGGCACACCAGCAATCTCGTCGTCACACTGCACGGCCTCTTCGATCTCGGTCCTGACACATGGACCACGTTGTTGCGGCTCGCGGACACCGTCGCCGTCGTCAGCATTACCTTTGCATACTCGTTTCTACTCCACGTCCACCTTCACCTCTGGGCCAACGCGCATGGCCGTCCGCTGAACAAAAGCGAGCACATCCGAGTCTATCTCTCGTATGTCCCCACGATTTTTCTCCTCGTGGCCGTGCCGCAACTCTGGACTGGCGAATACGCGCCGATGTTCACGAAGCTTTCGTTCTTCGTGATCCCCTTCGCTTTCTGGATTGCTTACGTGCTCGGGTTAATCGCTTTGACGGAACTGCTGATTGCACGCAGGAGCAAGAACCGCAGTGAGAAGAGGATTATGCGGACGCTCGCTTTCTCGTTCATCGGCGTCGGCGTAGTGATCTTCGCAGCGCTGGCAGCGGGTGTCGGCGAGGGAACCGTGGCTGGTCTCTATCTCAAGACGATCGCGAACCTCGGTTCGCTGTTGCCTTCGGTTCTACTTGCTTACTACATCTATCGTTATCGCTACCTCGAAATAATTATCGAAGAGAGCCTCATCGTGGTGACGTTCGCCACGGTGGTGCTGACGGTCTACGTATTTGGCATCCGCACAATCGGCGACTGGATGACGCAACGATACGGCGTTAGACCCGGACTTGTTGAAGCCTTGCTGATCCTCGCGCTCGCTCTACTCGCGGCGCCGTTACGCGGCTGGCTGGCCCAACGCTTCCACAGACTCTTTGAGCGCGAAGCTGCGCTTTATAAGGAGATTGTCGCGCGCATCGGATCGTACGCAGGTCAGTACAAGGATCTCTCAGACCTGCTGCATTTTGTCGAAGAGCGAACGACCGGTGTGCTCGGTTTGCGACGACTGAAGATCTTTATCGACGACGGAGAGAATCGATCTGATCCGTGGGTAAAGCAGGTACTCGATAAATCAAAAGAGAACGGTTGGGAGGCGGTCGAAGACGAGCCTGCACTTACGGACCAGGGCTTCAAGATCGCGTATCCGCTTCGTCGTGAGGATAAAGTCGAGGGCTTGCTGGCGCTTGATGCCGCTTCGGCGAGTCTCACCCCGGATGCACGCTCGATCATCGGGCTCCTCGCGGATCAGGTCGCAATCGCGATCGACGATTCGAGACTGATGGAAGAGAATCTACGACTCGAACGAGAGTTGGCGCAACGAGAGCGTCTCGCAGCGCTCGGTCGCATGGCTGCAACGGTTGCACATGAGATTAAGAATCCGCTGTCGGCAATCAAGTCGATTGCACAGGTGATGCGTGAAGATGAAAGCCTGCGTAACGAATACGAGCGGGATCTCGGTTTGATTGTCGGTGAAACCGATCGTCTGAGTCAGAGTGTGACACAGCTATTGAGTTTTGCGAGGAAGGAGAGTCCCGCAGCTCAGCCTTTGAGTGTTGATGAGTTGTTGCGATCAGTGGTCGATCTCTTTCGAGCGAGTGCAAGAGAACAGGGAGTTGTGCTGGATTGCGACGTGAAGATTGAGGCGGAGCTGGCAGGGAGATCTGTTTCCGCGCTGCGCGACGCTCTTTCAAATCTATTGCTCAACGCGCTTCAGGCGACACCGCAGGGCGGCAAAGTTGAATTGATCGCGGCGCCGGCAGACGGCGAACTATTGATCAGCGTTCAGGACAGCGGCTCAGGTGTGCCTGCTGATCTGCGCGAACGAATCTGGGAACCATTCTTCACCACACGTCAACGCGGCACCGGATTAGGCCTCGCGATCGTCCGCAAGCGCCTTCAGGAAGTCGGCGGCTCAGCGTCACTCGCCTTCAGCCGCAACGGTCGCGGTGCGCTTTTTCATCTGCGCCTTCCTCTTTAGCCACAAAAAGGCACAAAAAGCACAGAAAAGATTTCTGAATTTTTCTTTTGTGCTTCTTGTGCCTTTTTGTGGCTAAAGAGGAACTTTATCGAGGCAAGTGCGTGATACCTCTGACCTGGGAACCGCTATTTGATTGAAGGAGATCACCGTAATGAAGAAGCAGATATTTCTGAGCGCAGTCGTGCTCGCCTTGTGTCTTGCGGGCAGCTTAACAGTTCAGGCTCAGAATATTGATCCGGATGACGCCAACCTCGAGACGCAACTCTATCTGATCGTAGGAACTAATCAGGAAGTCGACGAGCCGCGCCTGCCCGCCACACTCGATAACGTCGTGAAGCAATTACGCGCGTCTTTGCCGTTTAAAAATTACCGGCTTGCGGCAACGCTCATCAATCGTGTGAAAAATGAAGGCCGCCTCGAGCTAAGCTTTATCGGTGGACCACTCGCAACCCAATCCATCGCCGCAACATCGACGGCACCAAGCTTCAGCCAGTTCAAGGTGCGGCAAGTCAAGCTCTCACGTAACAGTGAAAACATGGCCGTAGTGCAGATGCTTGGGTTTAATTTTGGTGCCCGTATTCCGATTCAGTCACCCGGTCCGATCGCTGCGAATGGCACCGTGACGCCGGTCCTCAACTACGAGAACACCGGTGTCTCAACTGATATCAGCATGCGTGAGGGAGAACCCGTGATCGTCGGAACGCTCAACGTTGGACCGTCAAACGACGCGATCATCCTGGTCGTGTCGGCTAAGAAGGCGACTATGAAATAACCTTGGCACGCAATGCGCTAGGAGTTTAGGGCCGCACGGCCCTAAACTACTCAGGAAGTGAGAAAAGACGCGTTGCGATTAATGATTGTTGACGATGAGGAAGCCGCACGCTACGGCATGCGACGAGCCCTTTCAACCCTTGGCTA
>JBKPPU010000165.1:0-5796 GCA_046733695.1 Acidobacteriota bacterium | reverse complement strand
TGCGGATTCGAGCACGGCTGGGGAGAAGGAAACGCGGAAGGGATGTTAGACTCATACGGGACGAGTGGCATCAAAGTCCAGCGAGGGCAGCCACGTTAGCGAATGCGGCCAGCCCTGTCAAACTGACCATCGACAGAACCGTTGTGGGAATGTTACGTAATACGTGAAAGCGGTTTAAGAGAGGGTCGGACAAGTCAATCGCTTTTTATGCCGGTACGCTATCCACCAGACGACAAGCAATCTCCCCGCACAACGAATCGTGATCTCCGCAAAGCCCGTGTGGTGTCGTACGTGGAGTCGAGGCCGAGCTTTCCACGCCGCGTGCTGCGGCGATTGTTTAGTGCGCCTGTAATCATTCCGCTCGTATTTGTGAGTGCGATCGTCCTCGGAGTCCTGATCTATTACTGGACGATCTTTTCAGGACGCATCGACAATCTACTGGCCGGTGAAGTTTACACGCGAACAGCCGGCATCTATGCTGCGCCAAAACAGCTTCGTGTCAATGAGCCGATCTCGCAGGCTGACGTCATCACATTCCTGAAGCGCGCCGGTTATGTTGAGAAGGCGCAGCAGGCAGATACTGCTCGCGGGCGTTATTCAGTAAATGGCATGGCTCTCGACATTGAACCGAGCAGCGCTTCGAGTGTTGACGGCACAAAGCAGTTTCAGAGCGTCCGAGTGCAGTTTTCAGGTTCGGGAAAAGCGATCACATCGTTGACTGATCTCGAAGGACGCGGCTCGCTGCAGCGTGTTTGGCTTGAGCCGGAGTTGATCAGTTCAGTGACCGGCACCGAGCGAGCGAAGCGTAAAGTGATCGGTTACAGCGATCTGCCGCCACACCTGGTGAAGGCGATCACGGTTACCGAGGATCGTTCTTTCTTCGAGCATTACGGCGTCAACGTTCGTGGCATCGTCCGCGCTTTTATTCGCCGGTACGATTCGGATCCCAACTCACCGATCGCCCGCCAGGGTGGTTCGAGCATCACGCAACAACTCGTAAAAAATCTGCTGCTTTCGCCGGAACAGACGTGGCGGCGTAAGGTCAGCGAAGCTTACATGTCGGTGATTCTCGAGACGCGGCTGAGCAAGGAGAAGATCTTCGAGCTCTACTGCAATCAGGTTTACATGGGGCAGCAGGCGGGGTTCTCAATCAACGGTTTTGGCGAAGCTGCGAGCGCTTATTTCAACAAGGACGTCACCAATCTGACGCTCCCTGAGTCGGCGTTTCTCGCGGCACTGATTCGCAGTCCCAATCGTTACAACCCGTACACAAAGATCGAGACCGCAACCGCGCGTCGCAATCAGGTTTTGGATTCGATGGCCGAAGCCGGTGCCATTACTCAGGACGAAGCAACGACCGCCAAAGCGACTCCGCTTCAGGTAGTCCCTTCAAGAGGTCGAATCGACGTCTCAGATGCGCCTTATTTTGCCGACTACGTGCAGAATCAACTCGGCGACATGATCGCTAGTAACGGCGGCGCCGAACACCTGCGCATCTACACGACGATTGACATGGATCTGCAACGTGCCGCGTATGCCGCAGTGACGAAGCAGATGGCGGCACTCGACAAGATACAGTCAAAACGTTTTGAGCCGGGGACACTGCAGGCCGCGCTTATCGCGATGAATGCTAAGACAGGCGAGATCGTCGCGATGGTTGGTGGCCGTGATTATTCGAAGAGCCAGTTGAATCGTGCCACCGATGCCTTTCGTCAACCGGGCTCGGTATTCAAGCCCTTCGTCTATGCCACCGCATTAAATACTGCATTCGATCCCATCCCACGTGTGATCACTCCGGCAACGACGTACATGGATGAACCGAAGACGTTCACCTACGACAACCAGGAGTACTCACCTGGAAACTTTGGCGAGAGTTACTCGCACCAGCCGGTAACCTTGCGAGATGGTCTGGTCCATAGTCTCAACGTTGTGACGGTTGAGGTCGCGATGGAAGTGACGATCGGGCGCGTAATGAATCTCGCCGCAAAGGCCGGACTGCCGAAGCCACCGCGCGCGTATCCCGCAATGGCGTTGGGAACGAGCGAAGCAACGCCGCTTCAGATTGCGTCGGCATACACCGCGTTTGCAAATCTCGGAAGTCGCACCACTCCGATCGCCATCAATCGTATAACGACTGGCGAGGGGGTCACCGTTGCGGCGCCAACGACGCAGAAGAGCGAAGTGCTGCGTCCCGAAGTCGCTTACGTGATGACGTCGTTCATGAAAGACGTCGTTAATCGCGGCACTGCTTCAAAGGTTCGTGCGCGCGGCTTGAAATCGGTCCTGGCGGGTAAGACCGGAACATCTCGCGACGGTTGGTTTGCGGGTTACACTCCGAATCTCGTTTGCGCAGTGTGGGTTGGTTTTGACGACGGCTCTCAGCTCGGTTTGACTGGCGCGAACTCGGCGCTGCCGATCTGGTCCGACTTCATGTCGGTCGCACTCGCAGAGCATCCTGAATGGGAGGGCGATTGGGATAAGCCGGCGGGAATCGAGGAAGTCTACATCAATCCGAAGACGGGTAAACCAACTGCGCCGGAAGATACCGAGAAGCGAGTTGAGTACTTCATCAACGGCACTGGTCCGAACGACTCCGAGCCGCCGCAGGAAGAACCCTCGCCCGTGGAGCTGCCATCGCCTTCGCCGATCGAACAGCCATATGAAGAGGCGCCGATACCAACACCTTCACTGTCACCAACACCTCGAAGAGCACCTACATTGCCTGACAGCGGACTCGAAGGCACGATCACGTTGGATATAGACCCTACGACGGGGTTGATCGCAGTCGAGACCTGCCCGGTGATTCGCACGAAGACTTTTGTGCTGGGCACCGAGCCAAAGAAATACTGTGGCCCAAAATATCACCAGCACAACACCATCGAGCCCGCTCCCGCCGCACGCCCACGCGTGGTCGGCACGCCACAAAGAAGATAGATTAGCCACAAAAAGGCACAAAAAGCTCAAAAGAGAAATCCGGATTTTAATCCGCGTTTATCCGCGTTCTAATGCGGAGTGTAGAGTCTCGATCGCAAGGGCCGCTGCGTGATGTTTTCGAGAAGGAAGGCCACCGATGGCATCGAGCAGATCTGCGCGCGTGAGTTGTTTTGCCTCGTCACTAGTCTTCCCGATAATCAATTCAGTTAACACAGACCCGCAGACGAGCGTGGGCGGACAACCGTAGGCAAGATAGCGCACTGCTTCGATGCGATTGTCTTTGATGGTTAACGACAGACGCAGGCGGTCGCCACAAATCGGGTTCGTTTCGTCTGCGATCGCGTTTGCCTCAGGCAGTTCACCTGCGTTGCGAGGATGGGCGAGATGGTCCTTGAATTTGGCGGAGTAGGACAAATTATCAGTGGCCAACCAGCGTTAAAGGCGAGAGCGCCCGTAGTCTCTCAACTGCGCGCGCCAGCACTTCGACAGCATAGTCAACCTCAGCCTCACTATTATCTTTTCCGAAACTAAATCGAATCGAACCGCGCGCAAGCTCGTCATCAACTCCGAGTGCGCGAATCACAGGCGACGGCTCGAGTGTCCCCGAAGAACACGCCGAACCGGTCGAAACGGCGACGTGCTCCAGATCGAGATTTATCAACAATCCCTCGCCTTCAATGAAACGAAAAGAGATGTTTGAAAGATGGCTCAGACGCCGCTCCCGATCGCCGTTCATCACCACGTCGGAAATCCGCTCACGAACTGCATCTTCAAACCTGTCGCGCAACATTCGATCGTGAAGCGACCGTTGTTCAAATTCTTCACGTGCGAGTTTTGCTGCTTCACCGAAAGCAACGATGCCTGGAACGTTTTCAGTGCCCGCACGTCGCTCGCGCTCCTGATGTCCACCGACGTTTTGCCCGTGAAGTCGGACACCACGCCGAACATAGAGCGCTCCGACGCCTTTCGGGGCATACAACTTGTGCCCCGACATCGTCAGCAGATCACAACCCAAATCCTCGACATTCAAATGCAGTCTGCCAACTGCTTGAACCGCGTCGGTATGCAACCACAGATGTTTTTGCCCGACAGCACGTCTTTCACGAACAAGCGAACCAATTTCACTAACCGGTTGGATCGTTCCAATCTCGTTGTTCGCGAGCATCACTGTTATAAGGACGGTATCGGATCGAATCGACGCAGCGACGTCTTCGATTCTCACGATTCCGTTCCCGTAGACAGGCAGTCGCGTAACTTCCCAACCTCGTTTTTCAAGGTCTGCGCAGACACCCGCGACGGACGGATGTTCAATCGCCGAGGTGATGATGTGACGCCCGTGAGCGGCTGCTGCTTCGCAAACACCTCGAATGGCGAGATTGTTCGACTCCGTGCCGCCAGACGTAAAAACGATCTCGTTCTGCTTCGCGCCGATCAGGGTCGCGACCTCACGCCGGGCACGGTCGATCGCAGCGCGCGCTTGTTGCCCGAAGCCGTGGACACTCGATGCATTGCCAAACGTCTCGACCACAGCACGGGCCATCACCCCCGCGACCCGTGGATCGACCGGCGTTGTAGCGCTGTTATCTAGATAAACAGTGGGTAGTGGCATCAAATTCAGCTCCTAAGGCATCTGAGTCGCAGTTTGCCACAAAGAGGCATAAAAAGCACAAATTGGGCGTAATTGATGATAGCATTCGAGCGTTACGAGGTTGGCTCTCCCAAGACGCTACGGCCGTTTCCCCAGTCGTAAATTCTTCGGAAGGACAAAATATGAATTTTTTGAAGCTTCCCCTGGTAGTTTTATTGAGCATCGCCATACTTGGGCTGCTTGCCATCGTTCCCGCAGGCGCCCAGGGCACGACGGCACTGGAACGTGGTTATCGAACAGGTTATTCGGACGGCTACACGGCAGGATTCAAAGACGTTTCCGATCATGCCGCCCGTAACTACACAAACAAAGAAGACTATCAACACGCAGATAGGTCCTTTAACGAAGCGTGGGGTCCAATCGAGGATTATCGCGACGGTTATCAGCAGGGTTTCGAGGCCGGTTACACAGCGGGCTTCGATCGTCAGCAGTTCAATTCGGCTCTTCCGACCGGCTTACGTAGACGACAGAACCCGGCCACCATTCCCGTCGAAGTGAACAACACTACCGGCACTGCTGCACCTGAGACCACGGTCGACAATACGACGGCGCCCGTGGCTAATGGTTCCAGCGGTTCCAGCGGTTCACTGGCAATTCCACGCAACACGATTCTGAATCTGGAATTGATGAATGGCGTTTCGACAGACGCGAGTCAGCGCGGCGATCGTATCCAGGCGAAAGTTATCGAACCGGCGCAGTACGCGAATTACATAGTTGAAGGAAGAGTCTCGCAGGTTAAGCGGCCCGGAAAAGTAAAGGGAGTCGCAGAGCTGCAGCTGGCGTTCGATCAGATTCGTTCGCCTGACAATCGGACTGCAACGCTCCACGCCGAACTTATTGAAATCGGTCCGATGCACGGCGACGATCCGAGTGTCGATACTGAGGGCGGCATCAAAGGACAAGATTCGACGAAAGACGATGCAGCGAAAGTCGGTGCGGCATCCGGTATCGGCGCCATCATCGGAGCCATCGCAGGTGGCGGCAAGGGTGCGGCGATCGGTGCGATTATCGGCGGCGGTGCGGGTGCGGCAGGTACTATGACGCAGCGCGGCAAGGACATTCGACTCGAACGGGGCCAAACCGTGAAGATTCGCACGTCGGCTGACACGAGCGTTCTGTGACGCCGCCTCTTACTTTGCTCACTGATTTCGGGACGGCGGATTATTTCGTGGGCGCTGTTAAAGGCGCGATTCTGTCAGTAAATCCGAACGTCC